>NZ_CP071589.1:1638665-1966398 GCF_017357005.1 Staphylococcus simiae
ATTCTGTACGTTGTAAATCTCTAACCTCCATTCTTTACTTTGTATGAATATTGTTCAGTCCTTCAGTATTTCTACCTACTATGACCTCTGCTGACTTCTCATCATTCGTTATTACTACGATTTTTTTTTTATCGCTGATGAGACCTCCCCGGGTAAGAGTAACCACTTTCCACTCATTCCACTGCATCATTTACTATATAGAACTCGGGTAGTATCGGACTTTATCTTGTATTGCAGATTCATCCATTCCACATAGCCTTGTATGATATTTCTGTTCGTCAGTGCGAGTGTTTGCGTCCGACTTCCTTCAGATTCCATTTCACAATGGACACCCTTGTCTTTCGCTAACAGTTCCTACTACCAAGCCTGTAACGGACTTTCACCGTCTAGTAATTACCCATGCCGGGCGCACAAAAATAACCGCACCAACTAAGGTACGGTTGCAAATTTAATCATTAATAATTCTTAACAATTCATAATTATTATAACTTCTGTTACGCTTCTTACTCTTCTCTTCATAAATCAAATCTAATTCAGCCAATTTTTTTAATGCTCTTCTTACGGTTGGTTGAGAGTAAGATGTTATTTCTGATGCTCTTTTAACTGTTATTTTTGGCTCTTGAAACATTAAGAACCATAGACTTATTTCTGATTTGGCTTTTAATCGTTTTACGCCATTAGTATATAGTTTTTCGGATTTTTCAATTTTTTTTAATATACTGTTAATCATTCTTTCACTTGCATTAAGGAAAAACATTATCCAACCTTCCCAATCACTATTTTTAGATCTCACACCATTTAGTAAATCATAGTATCTAGCTTTTTCTTTTTCCAATTCTTCACTAACAAAGAATACTGGTTTATCTATGACACCTGTATTTACTAACATTAAAATAATTAAAATTCTCCCTAACCTACCATTTCCATCAAGAAAAGGATGAATAGACTCAAATTGGGCGTGTGTGATAGCTGTTCTTATTAATGGGTCAGCATCAAAATTAAAGCACGTATCGTTAGTATTTACTACTAAACTATTATGTTCTAAACCATTCATAAAGTACTCTAAGTTGGTCATATAGTCATCAATTTGATTGGCTTCAATTGGTATATAAGTCGCATTTTCAATTTTATTATCAGGACCTATAAAATTCTGTATTTTTCTAAAATTGCCTGGATCTTTCTCTTTACCTCTCGTTCCTTCTAATAATATAGCATGTAACTTTTTTATTAGATTTGAGGAAATTGGCATATTTTTATTTTTGATTTGATCATACCCATAGGTTAATGCATCCATATAGTTAAGTACTTCTTTAACTTCGTTACTTTGTCTTTTCTCCATTTTTTCTTCTAATAACTCATCAAATGTAACTTGAGTTCCCTCAATTTTAGTTGATTCTAATGACTCTCTCATACTCATTATATTTATAAAGTTATCATTGACTATTGCGTGTGATAGCTCACTATTCATTTTGCCTAACTTCATATTAATTTCAGATACTTTAATATATATTTTTAATGCAACACTATTAGAAACACTTACTGGAAGTTTTTCGATACCTTTTAACGTCATTTTATTACCTCCATTTTCTTAATATTAATAATTATAGCAATTTAAGAAAATAAAACAATAATTTCTTTCTTATTGAAATCAAAATAATGTAAGAAACATATTTCGATTTTTAAAATAGAATGTAAATATTTTGATATATTATCAGTCAATGAATTCACGAAAAAGACAGCCATTTTTGACTGTCCTAATATTTAGTATTAATATTTGTCCTCTGCTTCCATTTCCTTTTGATAATTGTAGAGCTTTTCGGCAGTATCAAAACTTAATTTTTCTACAGTTCGTTCGCCTCTTCTTATTCTTCTTATACTTGCTGAATCTACACCAGTTTTTTTACCTATTTCATAAGCTGATAAATTAGAATTTATTAGTTTTTTTACAGTTCTTATTAACATAAATAACCATGGACAGATTAATTTTTTATTTTAATATTAAATATATAGCAAATGCTAAAGCTAATATACCAATAAGATAATTTAAAAAGATTTTCACTTTTATCTTAGTTTGATTTGTCATATTGATCACCTCGTAATATAATATGAGGGAGGGGTAACCCCCCTCTAACTAAACATTTTGATTATTGAGACAAGTGTTGCAAAGCCTAAGCAGTAATTTCGGAATATCTCGCTTTTGGCTTTTGCAATATTTGTCTTTTTTTCTTCCCTTTCTAGCCTGTCCATGGTATCACCTCCTGACTACACTATTTATTATACAGGACATTTGACCTTTAATCAATATAATTATATATATTTTTTATATAATCATTTTATAATCAATCGTTTAAAGTACATTTACTTATATCTTAATTCACAAAAATAGGGCAGTCGCTAGGACTACCCTTCCATAATTATTTATACTCTTCTTCTACTTCAATGGTATATTTGTGTACCCAACCGTTATTACTTGGTGAATATGTTCGACACCAAATATTGCCTTGTGGGTCTTCAATTTCTTCATAAATATAAACAATAGCACCCGCTTCAAGTACATCTTTTTCTCTTGCGAAACTGTAATTATCGAAACTACTACCAGCGCGTTCTCGTAAGGATGCGTCATACTTTATTGTACCTCTATAATATGGTTCTTCTGACCATACTTTTACACGTTTACACCCTACTGGTTTCTTTTCAACAACGTCTTCATCTTCAGATTGTTGATTAACAACTTCCTTAGTTTCAATACTGTCATCCGTACCATCAATATATTTTTGTACTAATTCATCAATCACATTTACTGCATCTCTATCATATCCACACGCCGACAATGCATTTCCAGGATCTTGTTTATCATCTTGAATATCTTGATGACCTGGTGCTTTATGCCAGTGATCAATGTCCCACGAATCAAACAACACAGCATTGATACGTGCAAAGTTGTCCAACGCCTTTAATGAGCGTTCATGGTCTCCTGGAAAATAACATAATTCTCCTCCAAACGCAGCATCGTTTGCATCATCACCAAAATAATAATTATCCGTCGGTGTATTATATAATACATGCCATGCCTTTTCATCAATTGGCACCGTGATAATACACTCTTTATCATCAACAAAGAAATGTGCTGACGACGTTGTATTCCAATCTTCATTATACGTATTATAATAATAATCAGCATTTTGTTGAGCTGTACTATTGGGATTACCTGTGTCGTGATAAACAGCAAAAATTGGTTTACCTGTATCTAATTGTTGCCCTGTGCGTCTTGTTCCATACGGGATAAATTGTGTGTAAACTGGTACACCATTCCATTCATCTAAATAAGTTTTAGCCATATAAATCACTCCTTAAAAATGTGTATAAAAAATACGACTGATATCGTCGTTTACTTGTCGTCATCATTCAATTTTTCAGAAATAATTAATCTCTTTTTCAATTGTTCTGGGATTGGTACACCTAAAATCACAGCATTTTCTACAATACTTGTTGCTTCTGCGATAATTAAGAAAATAACAGAGCTATTCACTAAAAAACCATCTAGTCTAAATATGATGTCTAAAGCATTAGCAACTAATATGATACATAAATAAGCTATTTTTTTAATATAACCACTAATTGCTTTGTGACTCCATAATTTACCCTCTGAGAATGCTTTTAAAATACCAGTGATAATATCTATAAAAATCATTAGTAACAGTAAATCTATAAACACATAATTACCTGAATAAATTAAACTCATAAAATCATTCACTTCAACATCAAAATTTTTAACACTATCCATTATCATCATCCTTTAATAGATACCATAGACAGCTGTTACTGTAGCATTTGAATTCTTAGCTACATCGTTGTCAATCGTAACTAATGTTTTTAATACTTTTAAATGGCGTTCATCTTTGAATAAGATTGAAATTTCATCTAAAAACCCATTCTTCATATTGCCATTCTGTTCTCTTAAACCTGCATTATTAAAATATAAAGTGACGCCATTTTCAGGAATAGTAACGAACTGTGTCGCATAATGATTACTATAGAACGTAATATTAAAAATCAATTGGCCATAATTATGAAAGCTATCTTTCAATTCTATATTAGTATCTCTACCAGCTGAGCCACGCCATAATAAAATAGGTTGTGTTGATCTCCAACGTTGATACAACTGACCACGATATTTTTCAATTGATAAACCAGAACCTAGAATTGTCAAAATCCCATTATTTTCATCTTGCATAATAGCTTGAATAATACCTGTTGTATTATTACCATTACGTACTGGTAAACCTTGTGTAGTTGAATCAAAATAATAATTACCAGACTTTGTAATATTAATTGGATGGTTTAATGTACCATCAACAACACCACTATCTGCTTTTGTATTTAAAATTTTACTAACATTTAAATTTACATCTGACTTTGTATTTTCTAATGCATTAGAGAATGATACAACTTGATCAGTCAACTGCGTTATCTGATTTGTCAATTCTGCTTTGGTAACTAATTGATTACTATCAATAGATGATTGTAATGCTTTAACTTGTATATCTAGTGCTTTCGCTGATTCAACTTGACCATTTATTTTTCTATCTGTTTGTTCTGCAAGCTTTGTTAAATCATCAATACCTTGATTTACTGTTGTTCTCAATCTATTTAATTCATTTTGATATTCAGTAAAATAACTTTCGGAATTAATTCCAAACTCTACTTTATTTTTCAAAACTTTTATTTTAATTTCTAGCGTTGAATCAGTTTGTTCACCGCGTTTTAATTTGAAAAATGCTTGTTGATATTCACCTTCAGCCGTACTCGTTTGTTGTGGAAGAATATATCTAAATACACCATTACGTGCATCAAGTACTAAACCCCCATTCGTGTCAATAATACGTTCGCCATCTGGTTTCACTCCTTCAAATACTGGAGTTAATCCAGTTAGATTGTATGGTCTTCCATTAGAATAAACAGTGATTGTAATAGCTTTTAAACCACCATCTCCAACTCGACTTACAATATACTGTTGTTGCTCTTGTTCAGTACCAAGTTTTGTGATATCAAAAAATAAATCTTGATTTGCCATATTATGTCAATCCTTTCTACCCATAAAAATAGTAATAATTTTTCAATAACTCGTACATGATAATTTCATGTATATTTTCATTTGGATGTAACCCATCTTGCATATTAAATTTTCTAAATGCTGGATTATATACATCAATATAATTAGAATGATATGCATCAAAAATAGGTATGTCGAGTTCTGTACAGGCTAAAATATGAGCGTTGACATAATCTTCTAACGTATAGTTAAGACCATTTTTATCAGTATCTTTTCTTCTGATTATTTTGCCATTGACAGGTAACTGTCTTGTTGCAGTCAGACTGATAATTTTGACATCCTTATTTTGCGCTCGTATTAAATTAACCATTTGATAAAATGCACCAATATAGGTTTTAATATCCATTTTATCAGTACCAATTGGAACACCACTTTCCCATAGCCAATCGTCATCAGTACCTTGAATAATAACCAAATCAGCATTTTTAATACTAGTTGCTTGGTTAAAGATATTATTACTACTTACTGTTGAAAATGTAGCACCACCAACGGCTAAATTAGTCACATTAGCATTTAATTTTTCAGCTAAATATTGCCCGTAATTTTTGGTAGCATTTTTACCTCTAGTTACTGAATCACCAATACAAACAATACTTTTAATATTTTGTAATGTGTTAGACACTTTTGCATAGTCGTAAACGAGCGTGCCATTATGTGTAACTAATGTATGTTGTAAAGTACTTTGACGTTGTTGTTCTTCTTTAATTTGTGACAAATCACTCATCATACGCTCATTGAATGTATCGTGTTTCACACCATTAATATCCGTTTTAGCTTTAATAAATTCATCTGTAATACTTAATGGTGATTCTTCTGGCATTACAATAGCTCGTACTTCTTTTTTAATTTCGTCATATCTATCATCAATACCAGCAATCACTTGTTTTACAATGGATTCTCCATATTTTGATTTGAGGTTGAATAACTCATCAAAATTATCTTCTACTTCTTTTTTAAATTCTTTAAATACTGGTGAAAGTTTTGTCTTCATATTCAAACCTCCTAATATTCTAAAATTTCTTGTAATCTCACTTTATTTGCTTTAGTTGTTCTATTTTGATTGTCATCAGTACCAGTAACTATATTATCTTTGACAAAGACTGTTTTTGTACAAAATTCGTTCGTTGAATTTGTCGGAATGAGATGCACAATTTTAGCTGGACTATGAGCAGTCACATGATACTTAGGGATATACTGATAATGGTAGTTATTATCTTCGGTATCTGATCGCCATACGAGTACAATACCATTACGACATTCACTTACTCTTATACTCAAATTTACAATTTGATTAGCATTAGGCCACTTATCGATATTAGCTGCAATAACAGTTTCTGATGTGCTTGTATTGAGTACACCTTTATCATAGGCATTGGAATTGGTTTTTAATTCATCAAGCCGTTGCTTATCTTCTGCTGACATTAATCCTGCTTTTTGAGTTGTCGCATTTGTAAGTGTTTCTGGATCAAATTGCCTTAAGCCATCCAACTTCGCTTTATCCAGTGCAGACATCAATCCATTTTTAGATTGCGTTGCAACATCCATTGAATCTGTATTAAAATTTTGTAATTTCTGTTTTTGCTCTTCAGTTAATAACATTGATTTATCTAAACCATCAACAACATCAATGTGTGATCTAGCATAAACTTCTTCACCATCGTAAGTTAACGTTCTAGCCTTAGTAATTTCAGTCATTTACTTACGTCACTTCCTTATAAAAAATAGACCCAAGTCCACTTGAGCCTACACCACTTAAATTATCTAATTTTGTTTTATCGTCTTTTGACATTAATCCATCTTGATTTTGTGTTGCTAATGCTATAACAGCAGTATTAATACCACTACCACTAATTGCAACTTGCTTGTTTATACCACCATCATGACTAATTTCAATACCATTTTGTGTAAAAAATACATGATTTAAATGATTGACACTTTGAATCCCATTACTATCAAACGTTAATGCTTTTGTTGCTGCTGTGACATTATTATTAATTGTCTTATTATCTGATGCACTATTTTGGTTACTTCTTTTATCATTGTACAATTCATTCGTTTTACTAATCGTACTATTTATTTGTGCGCGATATCGATCTTTTTTCTTGTAGTTGCCTAATGTAATATCTTGCTTAACAATCGTATTTTGTTCATCACGAACCGTTTTCACTTCGATAATTCTGATTTTTTCAAAGATATTCATTGAGGTGTCTTTGACTGGTACAACATCACCTACTTGTGCAACTGCGTGTTTAAAGTGCTGTTGCATTAACGTAAAATCTATCGCTAAAGATTGTTTCAATGATTGATCAACTACATTTTTCATTTTGTTTAACAATACATGTTTATCTTTAATTCTACCGTCTTTAATTGGAGGTGCACTATACCTTCCAATCATATTGGCTAAAGGATGTTCATACTCAAGCTTGATGTTAGCATCTTTTAGTTTTGAATTATCAGGAAAATCTGCAAAACCTTTAATATAAGTATAAAAATTATTGCCATCTTCTTCTAATTTAAAATTCAATGCGTTTGTGCCATTTTTTATAAAGTAATCTGCATAATGTTCTACACGATCAAATAAATAAAATGTCTTATTACTTGGATTGTATTTAAATTCTAAATGATACCTATCTAAGCCATTTTTGAAATTTTCTAGTACAGTTGTTCCTTCTCCAGCATTTTGCCATTTCTGTGCATGTACCTTTGTTTCTAATGCATATTGATAACGACTATGTTTAAATATAGCACTAAAATACTCACGTCCTGTTAAACTTCCAGATATATTGTTATATATTATTTCTGATTTTAAATCATCTAGTTGTTTAGCTTTTGCTACAACACTTACTTTAGTAGTCGCAGCATTTGAATCTCTTTGTACAATAGTCACAACATATTGATGTTCATCTGTAGCACCACCTACATGTGTAACAATCCATTTAGCTGCTATAGATTGAGCAACATCTTTTAATTGATCTGTCGCATAAAATTCAAATCTTAATTCACTATCACTATTTAGTTTTTCAGTTAAAGTCGTTGATACTGGCAAGATAAAGGCTTTACCTTCATAATTGATGACTTTAATCATTTTGACACCTACTTTTTATAAAAACGCATGTCAAATTCGACACGTTTAACAGTTTGATTAAAAGAAAAATGGTTAAATCCTGGTATAAATATAGGTAACTCTACATTAGATTTATCGACAATAGATATACCGTTACGGGTAATTGATAAATCACGATATACAATCACATCACCTGGCTTTAATTGGACATTTTTAATCGTCATTACCTTATTCGCGCTTAAAGACCATTTAAATTTTGATGTTGGCTGTCCAATAACGATTGTCACCTTTTTATACATATTAAATTGATCATTAGCAACTGAACCATGATAGTAAATCTTGCCACTACTAACATGATTAAATACATACGTACGTTTACTAGCATCATCGAAATCAAGATCTAACTCAGTCCCCCATAGATTATTAACTTCGTTGTGATGTAGTTGCATGCTAGTACCAGTTGATTGAGCAAAAGGAAGTTCTACCGTCTCAAACTCGAATACGATATTACATTTATTATTTTTTTGACTAGGATTTAAGACGTTGACCAATTTAACATAATACTGATTACCATTCACATAAACATTTTGTTCATTATCGTAAAGCGGGTCACCATTATCACGAATAGCTTGATAATCGTCTTTAATAGTATCTTTAAAACTATAGCTATATTTATTAAATTTTCTAAGCTCACGAATATAAAATGGTTGATTATCTTGAATGATTTCAAAAATAAAATCCCGTTGCATTGCATAATCTACATAATTTTCAGCAATAAAAAAGACAGGTACCACGATTTTACGTTTATGATAAACACTACTAATGAGTTGTCTACCATGAATCCCTTCAAAATCATGATAATTGTCTTTCATTTCTATACCTTCTACTTTAATATCAGAGACAATAATTTGATAATCAGATAAACGAAATGACTGATTATCCTGCTTAATGATTTCTAAATCCAAATTTTATCGCCCCCTTAAAATTCAAATATTGAATGGTTAGTTGCATTAACATCGTTAACAATACTTGTAATCGCGTCATTATCAATGGCCATTTCAACACGTACTGTTTTTACATTAGGACTTTGTTCAATTGTATGTGTGTGTTGGATTTGACTATTAATACTAGCAGTCATATCTTCTATATTGCTACCAATATTACTAATTGTTGGTGCTTCTAACGTTGGATTGAAAACATCAGTCATTCTTTTAGCCACAGAAACAACACTATCAATGGCATTGCCACTATTTTTATCGATACCAATGTATAACCCTTGCATGACATATTTACCAAATTGCTTAAATACTCTAGAAGGAGATTTAATTCCTAACAATCTTTTGGCTGCCTTAATTGCTCCACCCACAACACCTTTGACTTTTTCTATTAATTTTTTACCAAAATTTACAACACCATCTATTAAACCCATAATTAAATCTTTACCAGCTTCTTTAAAACGATTAACAAAATTCTTTACTGCATCTAATGCACTAGATATTTTTTCTTTAATACCATTATAAACAGCGAGCATTTTCTCTTTTACTGTTGACACAATTTCTCTAAATTTAGATGAAATGGTAGACCAAATATTTTGTGCCGTTGATACCACTTTATTATAACCAGCAACGATATTGTCAATAATCGTACCTTTAATAAAGCCCCATACCGTTTGGGCCACATTTACAATCGCATTCCAAATATTGCCTAAAAATGTCATTAATCCATTAAATAATGCGACTGCTGTTGAAACGATTGCATTCCAAATCGCAATAACTGCATTCCTAAAGCCTTCGTTGGTGTTCCATAAATATATAAAAATTGCAACAAGCGCAGCAATAACACCGATAATAATTAATACCGGTGCACTTATTGTCCCAAAAATAACTCCTAAAATTGTCAACACAGTTTGTACAATTCGAATGACTGTTGTAATAATGTTAAAGATATTTATCAATGACATCAAATTAGTAATTAAACTAATTATAAATGGCACAATTGCCGCAAAAATAGGTGCTAAAGCCGAAAACACACTACTTAACATTAAAATAACTCCAATAATTTGGGCAACTATTGGATGCGCTTCAAATAATTTAGCAACAAAGCCTGTAATAGCAATTAAGACATCTAATACCACTGACGCAATAGGTGCCATAGCAATCGCAAAATTCATGACGGCATCAATAATATTACCAATTAATGTTGCTATTTTAGGGGCATTTTCACTAATATATGACATAAATTTATTGAATCCATCTGATTGTCCTATAGACTCCGACCATGTTTTAAAACCATTGGCCATCGTTGCTAATGTTTGTAGTAATCCTGATGAGTTACTACCGAAAATTTTAAATAAATTAATAATACCCATAAAAACATCCGAGAATATTTTTACAATTGTTGGTAAATTTTCTTTGATATAATTTATAAAGTTACTGATACCTTGTTGTGTAGATACTTTATTTGACCATTCTTCAAACTTAGTTCCTAAATTCACTAATTGTTCAGATATATAAACAAATAGAGGGCTAAATTGCGTTAAGATACTCACAAATCCTGAGCCAAATTTACCTACTGCACTCAGCATATTACCAAATACTGTCACACCGTCTGTATTTAGTGCATTGAAAGCATTACGTGCAGTTGTCGAATGATTAACCCAGTCGTTAAACTTTTGTGCATTTTTGGATATTAAATTGGTCACTTCGCTGATAAACGGTTTCAATGCATTAAGCGCACTTGTTACACCTTGCATACCATTGGCCATTGCAGTAAATATTGCATCAGAATTTTGCTGTACAATACCTTGCCATGTTGCCTTCAATGTATTCAAACTACTGTTATAGGCATTTGTTGCACTAGATGCTTGAATTAACCCATCATTTAACATTTTAGTAGCACTTTTAGCCATTAAACCAAATAATACAATACCTGATGTTGCAATACCAACTGCACCAGCAACACCTAACGCAGCACCACCGACAACAGCGAGTGAGTTACCGACTGCAGCAATGACTGGGATTAAACTCGCAATAATAGGTATTAACGCTGAAAACGATGACATTAAAATGCCACGAATGACATTAGAACCTACAACACCTAACGATTTAAAGCCATTAGAAAAGCCATTAAGACGTTGCATGAGTTTAGATCCTTGTGCTGCTAAACCTTTTAATCCTGTCATTGCTTCCTTAGTATTACTTTGTGCTTTGATACGAAATCTATTGGGAATACTTTTCAATACTTTTTTAAATAAGATAAGTTTTGCAATAGCACCAGCTGTATGTACACTCAGTTTAGTCTTTATCGCCTTACCATGTAATTGACGAATCGTTTTCTTTACTTTAGCCACTTTAAACAGAAATAGTTTATCATGTAATTGCATATAACTATTAATTTTTTTGTTATTTAAATGATGCATCAAAGTTTCATATTTGTGTAATTTAAATGTTGCCTTATCTACATTTGCATCAGCAGTGACACTGACAGTTTGGTGATCTAACTGCTTAATTTCTGTCTTAACTTTTTTAAATTTAGTATGAAATAATGAATCATTAATATCCACAACAGAATTGGCACGAACTATATCAATGAAATCTAAAGATTTCCTTAATTTTACTAACTTGGCCTTAGCTTGTTCATCTGCGACATTAACTGAGCTTGATACATTTTTGCCATCAACTTGATCCAATTCACCATCAATTTCAGCAATCTTTGTACTCACTTGATTGATATCAATATCCACATTCGCAATATGCACTTGCTTTTCAAACTTTTTTAATGAAGCTTCAGCTTGCTTTAATGTTGTATTTAGTGCTTTGTCATCAAGTTTTAAAGTGACATCTTTAATTTTTGAGGCTATCTTGTCAAACTTCTCAATTTTTTTAATTGCTGCTTCTATGTCTTTTTTAAATTTAGAGGTATTGGCCTTCAGCTGCGTACTCACTGTATATTCTGAACTCATTCGTATCACCTCCTATTGACTAATTTGCTTATTAATATCAGCAATTACTTCTAATAGAGCGTTTTGTTGTTCATCATCTTCAATTTGATCACCACTAAACACGATATCTTTACCTTGTAATAAACGATAATAATTATATTCATAATCTAAAATATCCTGTACTGATTTAAAGCGATATACTTCTTTTGGTTTTTTATCTGTACCAACATTTTTAGTTGACGCTGCATCTCTAATCGCAAAAGCCAATTTATACATATCATGTTCTTTTCTTAATAATTCAAAATGTAATGCATACATACGATAATTAAACTCTGTGAGTGTCATTTGATTGATATCATCTAAACGTTTGATATTTAGATCAGTCATGCAAATCAAAACGATACGGTCATACGTCATTTTGATGTGATTCGTGGTTTCAGCTTGCTTTACTTGTTCTTGACGAGGTCTTGGGTTAAAGGTTTGTTTCCCAATTCTTCAATAACTAATTTACCGAATTTTTTAAATGAACCATATTCTGCAACAAGATGCTCCAAAATGTGTTCTAATTCATCTTCATTTTTCGGTCTTCCTGTTTGTCCTTTGGTTGTAGCTTTAATAATTTTCGCTATGGCTAGAACGTTCCCACTTTGTAATTTAGGTATTAATTGCTCTAATCCTTCACCTAAGTTAATTTCTCTTACTTCATAACCTAACTCTTTATCAATTGCATTTAATTCACCTAAACCAAATTTTAATTCTAATTCATGTTTACCATTTTTAATTGTAATCATACGTTTCACTCCTATAAAAAAAGCAGGCAACATGTGCCTACTTTTGAATTAATTTATTCTATTATGCTGATGGAACTGCAGTTGTACTAGAAGCACTAGTTGTTGAAGTTGATGCTGTAGGTTGTGGAATGGTCGCTAAACCATCGTCTGCAAAATCAGATTTAACCGTATCATGGAAGCGATAACCTACTTTAGCTAACTGATCTACAACAACTTGTGGAATTGTTGCATAACCACGTTGATATTTATCATGCACTGCAAATTCAACTTCATATTCTTCTACGGAACCAACTTCACCTTTACGTTTAAATTTCTTAAAGCGTCCTTGATGATATTTCGCTTTAAATTTATCACGATTTTCTTTGTCACCAGGCACTTTACTTTCTACTTCCCATACCTCATATGCAATTTTATCTCTGACAGCATCTTCAAATTCATCACATAGAGGATCAGTATAATTTGCCTTAGCAGTTGCTGATAGTGTATTTTCAATCGTACCATCACTTGTATAACTACCGTCCATTGTTTCTTCAGTATCGTAATCATTTTCTAATTCATTTTCAAATTCAGTCATAAACATTAATTTTGACGCATCTGTTTTATCGCCACATTTTCTAAATAAATAAAGTCTGTCTTTACTATTTTTATACATGTAGAAGCCTCCTAACTATAAAATTTCATATTCAACTTGAATAATTGTGTGTAATAATGCTTGTTCTGTAGAATCATCATTTATCGTATTAATATTGAGTTCTAAAAGGCGTACTTGGTAATCTTCAAGTTGTGTTATCGTCGATAATATATTATCAATTTGTACAATGTATTGATCATGTTGACCAACATCTTGATAAGTATTCCATAAATGGATAGCACCTGTAGAAATACCATGATAAGCATTTAACGTATGTTCTGTTCGTTGTAACTTAAATTTATCCAACATAATAAAAGGATAAGGAATCACTTGCATTAAATCTTTAATATCTATGACACTGACGTCAATTTTACTTAGTTCAAGAAACACTTTATCAAATAATAGTTGATTAGGTGTATATGTCATTTACAACTCTCCTTATCCATTTAATAATCGGTTTAAATCATCATGTACACTATTTTTCAAAGCTTGGTACGTTGGAAACATGAACGGCTCTTTAGCCATATATCGTGTCCCATATTCTAAATAACCACTATAATGCGCATTTGAAACGACTTCATAGTGCAAGGGTGCAACTTTATTTACTTCAATTTGACGTGCTAAATTTCCAGTCCAATAACCCTTTTTAAAAGCAGTCTGAGCATTTTTTACAGCTATTTCAACACCTTCATGCGTATTCATTTTTAATATATAATCTACATCGTCATCGATATCATCATGCATTTGTCTCAATTTATTTATTATCCCTTTAGTTCCTGTCACTTTCATGATTGGTAACCTCTTTTAGAAATAATGAAGTACTATTATGATACTGTTTGATTTTAAGAACTTTATATAATTTATCGTGAATGGTTGCGTGTGTTGGTGAGGAACTTATTCGAGTTGATAATCTTGCTATTGCTACATTACTCACTACTTCGCCAAATTCAAGACGTGTTGCTTCAGCATTCAATTCGTTATAGTAGCAAGTTATTTCTGTTTCGTTTTCTTTAATTGATAATCTGCTTTTAGTAATTGGATCATAACGTGTTGACTTATAGTTGAAAATAACAATCCTATCTTGATATCTCATTAATAAAACACGACTTTCCCTTTATGTTGATCTTTATAAAATAAGTTGTTAAGCAACGGTTTATATTGATCAAAATCATTAGATTCATAAGTGTTTGATTTACCATCTTGAGATTCAGATGTCATACCCTCTGCACCTACCCTGTTATAACGCTTAATGGTTACTTCAACGACAATAAATGCGATTTTTTGCGGGATGCCTTCAATCTCATCAGGCAACATTGCCATCAATTCAGCTTTGACATTATCAATGATATGTTGTAATTGAATATCTTGTTTATCATCAGTTAAGCCTATACGTGCTTTAACATTATCTAAAAAATTCATTAGCTATTACCTCGATCTTCTTCAATTACATTGATTGTTAACTTAATTATCTGATCAGGTAAATCAACATGAGTTATTGTTATCTCAGTAGTACCTATTTTAAGCGCATCCATACCAAAAGGATATTCCATACCAAAAGGATATCCTTCATAACTTGCAATAGAAATTATATCAGGATCAGCTACAACAACATTACATGGTCTTGTAGTGTGTCTTGGTTCCAACCCATACATAATATCTCTGTATTTACCAACTACCATTTCTATGACATTAGATTCTTCTACCAAATTAATATATTTAGGTTTAACGTAATGAGTAGTGAATTCTGGTACTTTTACCCTTTCAGATTCAATACCATTAATTTCAAGCACTCCTTCATATGTACCTTCTGGAATTGTTGTATTAATTGGAAGATTATCAATATCAACTTCTAATAAACCATAGGGATAGTATTGCTCGTCTCCATCATGAAATTCAGTTGTTGCAACCACTTCTGTACCTTTATATACTTTTAAAATCTTAGATACCATTAATCAAAACCCCCAATTAACTTTATTTAAAGGATAAAGTAACTCCATTGTAATATGGTGATACCTCAACTAATTGAGGCTTAACTGGGTGTATTACTTTGGTCGCCTTGTTTAATCTTAATTTTGACTACTGCATCAATGTTTTCAGCAAAGATTTGAATTGCTCCAGCTAGTACAGTTTCAGCAGTTAAACGGTTAGCTTGAATATCATGTAATACGCCAATCATGCCTGTTTCATCTGTCACAAGATTAAATGCTTTACCTACTTCACCATTTGGATTTGCATAAGCAATATTTAAGTTTTCAGATGCAGTCATCCATACTTCGCCAGCTGGTACATCTGATAATTCAATGACACGTACCCCAACATAATTTGTTAATAAGCCCATGCCAAATAGTGATCCATTAGACACAATCAATCCATTCGTAATATGTTCAGCAGTATCATCTGGATTAACAAAGGCAATTGGCGTTATATCACTTTCAATAACAGTAGTTAACTTAGCACGTCCTTTAGCTAAAGCACCTTGTAAGTTTTTAGCTGATAATGCTCTTTTAGTAGTATCAATTGAAGTTCCTGCAGCTTGACTTAATGCTGATGCGAAATCTGTTCTGATTTTCTTTTGATAATGTCTAATCAGTTCGTTATCTGTATTATTTACTGCTAAATCAAAACCGTGTGCTTGAATAGCTTCTAACGTTGTCGCTTTACGATATTTGGTATAAGTTAATTCAATCGTATTAACCAATTCACGTTTAACTTTAGTTAATGGAATTTCTTCTCCTTCATTAACTGTTGTCGTAGATGCTTCTTCAACACTAAATTTATACATCTTAATGTTTGAACCAACATTCATTGGTAGCTTATTCGTTACACCTAATACTTCTAATAACTTAACAATGTTATTACCAAATCTATTCGCAAAATCAATAGACTTAGCTTGTCCTAAATCTTGACTAGTAATTTCAGCCATAAGTTTATTCCTCCTAAAAATTATTTAAATAAATTAATGTTCTTTGCAATGGCTTGCTGTCTTTCAACATCATCTTTAATCGCCATAATATCTTGTTTTGATAGGCTAGATTGTTGATAATTTACTGGCGTCTCTTGTCTTAATGCCTTTTCAACATTAGCTTGAACCATTTTGTTTAACAAATTCGCAAAGATATCTACATTTTTCTTTGTTTGTTCAGCATTCTCAGTGACTAAAATATCTAATAAATCTTCGTCAACAACTTCAATACCAGTTTGATTGAGCATTGAACGTGCTTCTTGTTTCATTTGGCTCTTAGCATCTTTTGTTTTATAAGTTTCTAATTCTTTGAGCAATTTCTCATTTTCATATTGTAATTGTTGATCTTTATTCATTTTCGCTAGTTTCTGTGCTTCAGCGATAGCATCTTTAATCTTCTCATCAGTTTTACGTTGCTCACGAGCAACACGCTCCTGAATCAATTTTGTCACTTCTTCTTGCGTAAATGTCTTTTCGGTGATTTGTTGTTTGTCGTCGTTAGTACTAACTTCTGCATTGTGAGATGACTCATTGTGTTGAGTATCATCAAACTGGTGATTAACTTGTTCTGCCATGAGAGCAACCTCCGTTTATAGTCTGTCGACTTATTCCATTACAGCTTTTATAACGTCATCAGTATGTTTTGGACAATAAAAAATAACCTTCACATTGGAAGGTTAAAAAAGCATATAAAAATAGCACCACTTTCTATTTATCTGTGTAGAAAGGATGCTTATTTATTAATTTAATTTTATTAATTACAGACTCATCAATAGAAAAGATTCCATCATCTGTCTCAACATCCATAGAATAATTTCCTGTTTCACTTTCAAATGGATTTTCATAATCTAAAACAAATCCTTGAAATTTTTCATCATTTTTAAGTGTTACAACAACGTTTTTTCGATAAGCATCTTTAATTTTCATTATTATCATTCCTTTTTAAATGTGGCACAATATGTACACCAGTCTTTGAATAATGAACTTTACCATATGGTGTTTTGTAATATTTCCCATTAATATAAGTTTTACCTATTATTTTATTGAAATTAATAATCTCTTTATGATTAAATGACCCTTTGTTAATAATCAAATCACCTTTAGTTGAATGTTTTTTTATAAGATTATTTAACTCTTCATTAGATAGTGTAGTATAGCTTGGTAATTTAGAACCATTTTTCATTGCATACTTCCTATTTCTCTCAAACAGTTCATGCCCTTTTTGATGTCTATTTTGTTTTTCATGGTTTAATTCTAATTTTATTCTACCATCTTTAATCATTTCTAGCATTTCTTTTTTAGCATTTTGTTGTAATTCTTCACTATTAACTTCTAGCTTATACTTACCTCTACGCTCTTTAAAGAATTGGTCGCGCCAATTACCAACATGTGGAACGGTTGTACTGCGACAAAATGGATGCATCGGTGGTGCATTAACACCTGGCATCATATCTTTAACTTTAAATACTTCACCATTTAAACTGTGACATAGTTTAGATGTCTTACTATCTATTTTAGCTACATATTTATATTTAGCATCTTCGCCTAATTCTTTAAGATAAGTGAGCTTTTGAGCCTCTGCTTGCACTCTTGCTGATTCAGTGATTAATAATCTCTTTGCATTAAAGGTTGTTGCATTGGTTTTCTTCTTAAAGGTCGATACAAATTCATTAGGATGCCTGCCTCTTAACACGACATGACTTGTAATACGTTCTACTTCTTTTTGTACTTGTGCCATATCTTTCCACAATCGCTTTGACCATGTAACACCTTTAAAGTTACTATTCACGACTGCTTTAACATGTGTATCATCAATCTTGACATGTTCGCCTAAGATGCCTGCTTGTCGTTTTACTTCTCTATCTACTGCATCAACTAGTTTATCTTCAATCTTATGTTCAATATCAATACCTGAACGCTTAACAATCAAATCTAATTGTTGTTTAAGTAACTTCTCTCGCGAAATATTCATCTTCGTGTTATATGCTTTTAATGCTATATTCGCTTCATCACTAAAGTCTTTAGTTTCAACCAATTTCTTAGCTTGTTGTTGAAAGGCTACAACATCAAATTGATCAGCAACTTTAATAGCTTCTTGCATCACTAAACCTTGAGACTGAGCATATTTAGCATAAAACGCAAGTATTTCTCTAGCTATTTCTGCATACATTAATAAAATAATACGCTCAATATCTGTCATTGCTTTAGCATCTTCTTGTGCTTCTGCATCAATAACATTTTGAGCGCGTGTTAACCAATATTCACTTGTCTCAGTCATTTATATCATTCTTTTCATCCTGAGTTACATGTTCATGTTGTGATTTAAATGCATCTTCATAATGGTCATTATTAGATTCTTCCTGCATTTTTTGTAACTCTTCATTTGGATTATCAATAAATGGTAGTAATGTCATTCTCGTTTGTTCTGAGATACCTCCATTTAGCGCATTAAACGCCTCTATAGACTCCATTAAAGATTTAGGTAGGTTAGGTGTAAACTGAATCGTTATCGTTGAATAATCGTGCTTATAAACGCCTGTAAGGTTAATATTATTAAACAGTAATTTATAACGTTTCATCAATCCTTTTTTGAATAAGCGTTCTTTAATTGCTCTAATCTGTTCTAAACCAAATAATTTATATTTCATTGATTCACCAGACTGAACACCACTAAAGTTTTCATCATTTAAATCAGGAGTATTAGTATATTTATGAATATCTCGTTGTAATCTTGTCTTATAAGCTTCTGTACCATTAGAACTTTCACCTGGCTTAATATGAATCATATTGGCTTGTCTAAATTTAACTGCATCATCGCCATTTAATTCAACATTACCAACTATAGCTAACATTGCATCGTTGATATCAGTCATATAATTAGCTGTATCTGATTGTGCACTATCGTATAAATCAATCAGGGTTAAAACATTTTCAAAATCACCTTGCTTAAAGCGATCATTGAGATATTCAATAATTGGTACTTCGTTATAGTAATGTGACTTTTCTTCACTGATGACTAATTCACCATCTACTTCTTTAAAGTAATAGATTTTTTGTGCCGTATACACTTCTACCATATTAACTTTGTCATTATTATCAGCTGTAATAGTGTAATATCTAACACCAGCTAATACATTTTTATCTAGGGAATAATCATAAATAATAAATGTATTTTTAGGATCTAATACCTTAAATCTATCAATATCTTGTTCATCTCTATAAACAATTTCAAATGCTCTACCATAAATCGATAAATCTAAAGCTAAATCACTATTAATAGCATCCACATCATTGATATCATTCACTTTAATAATTTCTTCATTAGTCTTCTCATCTTTATGAATAATCGTAATTGGATTACCTGTTAGGTAACCAACAATAAAGCGTGATACATATTTAGCATAATTATGAACTGCTCTATGGTCAGCTTTATTCGTCGTATCATTGACTCTTCTTTCAGCTGTTAATATATCTGTATTCCTGTTTAAATAATATGCCTCTAACATCTCTAATCGAGGTACCTGTGTATCTTGATGCTTCTTAACTAAGTATTGTAAGTTATTAGCTTTAAACAATTCATCTAGTTGTACAATATTGAAATCGTCATTAGCATTCTTTGAGAACTTTGTGTTGTTGTTATCTTGGTTGTATATTGTCATTTGTTCACTTCCTACTAAAATAAACCACGTATCGCTTTTAAATTATTATGATTATTATAAAATTCTTTATTTTTAAAGATTAATTTTGTTATGGCATAACGTAATGCATCAATACAGTGGTTATATGTATCAACTGGCTTATTGATATACTCACCAGTGTTCTTATCTTTTTGCCATGTGTAATTATCGAATTCTTCAATCGTCTTAAAGCATCGTTCATCAATCACAATGTCAAATTGTTTCAGAAACTGGATACCTGCCATGATGCTGTCTTTACCTTTGATTGCTGCTCTGATTCTATCAACGCCATGTGTTCTAATTTCTGCAATACTTTTTTGCTCTGCACTATCTGCAGTAATAATTTCTTTGTGATATCCCATATTTTTAATCATTTGAGCAATATCGTTATTTAACATACCTCTTTTGACAAATTCTTCTAGTATGTAAATGACTTTATTTGCTAAATCAACTTTTACATGAATAAAAGCACTCGGATCATTAATATATCCGAAATCTAATCCGAAGTATGACGGGATTTGTCTTAATTCATCTTTGTTTAATATTCTTATGTCATATTTAGGAAATACTAGTTTATCTAGTGTCGCAAATTCACCTAATGCATAAATTTTATAATATGCTGGGTTTCTATTTGCTAATTCTTCTAAATTGAATTTCGTCTTGTCATCTAAAAATTTATTATCTTTATAACTTGATTGTCTGATAAGTGTATTTTTAAGTGGCGTTTGTGATGCAAAGAAATACGAATAAACCCAATTCAATTTTGAAACAGGGTTAAACATTAAGTATATTTGTTTATCTTTATGTTTACGTTCTCTTAAACGTAATGTGAGTTGTGTATAATCATCTAATGTAAATTCAGAAGCCTCTTCCATGACAATATCTGATATACCTTTGATTGACTTAATTTTTTCAGGATTATCTAAGCCTTTAAATATAAAAATAGCGCCATTAGGTAATTCAACTTTATTATCTGTTTTATTCCATCTGCACATTTCCCATATTTTAAAACTCATTAAACAACTTCTAACATCTTCAAATAAACTTTCGCTAATCGTTGCTTGAACTTTACGTAACCAAAGTATTTTACGAGGATATTGCCAATTTCTGAGTGCTTTGATAACGACTTTTTGAACAACACCGTGTGATTTACCACTTGAACCACCACCATAATGAACTTCAGTAAAATGATGATAATCATAGAGTATGTCATAAATATTTTTATTAAAGACTTTATGGGGCTTAGTAATATTCAATTTAATCGTCGTCATTATATTCACCGATAGTTATTTCAATATTTCTTTGTGTGATTTCTTGTTTATCAGTCCACATGACGTGTCGTTTTCCTAATAATTCTGCTGCTTTAATTCTATCTTTTGCGCTAACTTCAATTGTAATTAATTTTTGGGTACCTTCACCTGTACCACATAACGTTTGCTCTGTGGTTTCACCGCGCATCACCGAAGTTAAATATTGCAATATCTCATCTTGTTGTGCGATACTTTCTTTTTTTAATTCTTCTAAGCGTTTAGCTACATACGCTTTGACGCTAGCTTTTTCTATCAACTTATAAGCATGTGTACGGCTATATGCTTTACTATATCCTGCAATAATAGCAGCTTGCGACACATTACCACTCTTAATATATTCATCAGCAAATTTCTGTTGCTTTAAACTCAATTTCATTTCATATATCACCACTCTCACGCTAAATGCATCATAAAAATAAACCTACCCATGATTTAACACAGGTAGGTACTAGGGAGTAAAAGCAATATTAGAGGACATCGCTAGGAGATATATTCTATCTCCTACTAATGTATCAATCGTAAGACAAGATTTGACTATGTTTAAATGTAAGTAATAAAGCCACACCGAATAAAGGCATGGCTTAATCTTTAATCTTCTAATGATTTTTGGTATTGATATAATTTCGCAATTGTTCTAAAGCGTGCATCTTCAATATGCGTTTTACCATTTTTTAAATCTTGAACAGTTTGATAAGGTACACCACTATCTTTTGAAATTTTATATCCTGTATGTGATTTTAATAATGTTTCGATTGAGTTAATAATTTCATTTATTGTATTCATTCTTTTCCCTCTTCCAATTATTAATTAATAATAGTGTAGTCAATAATGCGATGACGCTATCACTTATGTCATTACCTAAAATTACATTAACCCAAATTAATAAAATTAATAAAATGTAAATTGTTTTCATAATACTATAGTGTTAGAATTATTATACATAGACAAGCCCTTTCGGGCATTGTCTCTTACTTATCGTCTTTTTGTAATGTCTTGACTATGGCTATGACAGACATTATATAAAAGGCGATTTCTGTTATATTTTTCAAACTTTCTAACACCTCACTGCCCTCCTTTCAATTGGTATACTTTATTATAGCACGACTAAACGTGTTATTAAATACTATTTTATAATTTTTTTATACAATTTTTAATAAAAATAAATTACTTTTTAATTCAGATTCCATTTTTGTTATTGCCCTGTTTAGATACATTTGAACAGTTCCTTTTTGTATATTTAATAATTCTGCCACTTCTTTTAATGATAGCCTTTCACATTTTACCATAATGAAGCATTCTAATTCTTTTTGAGTTAATTTCATTAAAGCATGACTAACAGGATGATTTATATCATTTATTACATCGGAGTATTCAACATCTGAACTTTTATGATACATAGATTCACTGAAAGCTTTGCTAATAACATCATGATCGATTAAATAGCATTGTGCTTTGTCAATGGCATTGTAATTGTTTGGCTCATGGCCAGTCGTTAACCATTCAATAATGTAATCTATATCTTTGAGTATATCTTTATAAATTGATAAATCATCCTCTTCATGTCCTTGAACTATCTCAAGTTGATTAATTTTATTAATAACTAACAATCTTGTTTTTCTGTATTCTATTAGCAAATCTTTCATGATGTTGTTTCTCCTTGATGTAATAAATGATGTACTATATGCTAATTACGTTTAGTATTTAAAATAACTTTAATCTCAATTAATTCTATAAATACAATTAATAATAATACTGATAATATGTATTCTATATAATCAAACTCGAATGCTATTGTGATTGTAAAACTTAAAAAAATAGTTAATAACAAACCTACAACCATTCTTAAATAACTGTATGTAATCATTGTTGAGAAATAGAACAATAAAATTGTCATTGCTAGTAATGTTATATTGATTAATATCACTTTAGTTCACTCCTTTGGATTACAAAAACCTGAGCTACCAAAACCTTTTGTACCTCGTGTGGTTTCATGATGAAAGTCATCGACAATTTTTAAAGCTGGTGTTTCAATTGGTACAATAACCAATTGGGCTAATTTATCGCCTTTATTGATTTGATAAGTTGGATAGTCATATCTTTGGTCATAATGTGACTTTCCGTTGATATTATAGATAGTGTACATAACTCCACCGTCATTGGTATCCATTTTCGCTCCGTCATATTCTTCTAAACTAATATAGTCATTCTTAATATTAATCCCTAAATTACCAGTATAACCAGCATCTATCTTGCCTGTTTCAATCACTAAATGTGTTTTACTACTGACACCACTTCTTGATGTTAATAACCCTACATAACCTTTAGGAATGTTGACAGCTATATCAGTTTTTATCACCGCTTTATCTTGCGGCTCAAGTATCAATGTTTCGGCTGAATATATATCTAATCCAGCCGAATGATGATAAGCACGTGTGGGTAAAGTTGCATATTGTGATAATAATTTAATTTGTAGCTCTTTAATCATGTTCGTTGTTCCTCCAGTCTGATTTTCAACAGTGTTGAAATTAATTTGATCAGTATCAATTACAACATCATATAATTTGTCACCATCAACAAATATAGGCGATTCAGATATAAGATAGTTGCGTATATCCAATTGATTACTCGTAATATCTAATAATCTAATTTTCACTGTATCAACTCCCGAAATAATGATGAGGTTTTATATTTCTTCAACCTTATTCAAATCAATGTCTAATGCTTCACATATTTTTTTAATCGTTAAAAACCCCGGATTTTTATTTTCTAATTCAACTGAGCGAATAGTCGAGTTTTGTAAACCTGTTAATTTAGCTAACTGATATCGACTCATCCCTTTTTCTTCTCTTAATTTTTTTATATTAAGCATATAAGTACTCCTTAGTATTGTTTATGACGAAATTTCGTTTTATAATTATAATAACCCCACGAAATTGGGAGGTGATTTACTTGCTTATGCGAGGTTTTAAATCACCCTGTGGTTTTATAAGTTAGTAAATTTAAATTCGGACATCTTTTGTCGTGTTCCATTGTCAAACGAGAGACGTTAAAATTGGTAAATGATATTTAGGTAGTAACTAGATATCATTAGACTTTAATTGAAGACTTATGCACATGACAGGGCTGGGGACGATACCAGCAAAACATGTGCTGTTAGTCGTAGTAGCTAAAACCAAACAAAATTTCCGTAGCACATACTTTCTACGACAAGGTATGTGTTTTTTGTTAGCATTTTATATTAAACAAGATGAGTTGTTTCTCTATCTCTTAACTCAAATCTTGTTAAACTCCTACGTTTGATAATTTAGTCGTCTTCAACGTCTGCCCATTTCGTTTTAAGGTGTTCTTGAAATGCTTGTCTATCACGCTCAAATTGTTCATCATTTTGTGGTGTAGCATCAACTGGTGGTGTAGGACTATTTTGTTGTTCTAACCAAATCGGTGTTTTTTCTTTCGATGCTATTTTAAACGTCGGCGTTTGTTCTTGACGCTTTAAATTCAGTTGTTGAATCTCATATGCTCGCACTTGCTCAATTGATTGTAAATTTAAATTAAGCCATGAATTTAATACTGACTTGGCATAACCCCAACTAACTTTGTTTCGATCCTTAGCAATTTTTAATGCTGCTATCATGATGTCATCTGCATCGTTGTTAAATTGGTCGAGGTAATAATTCAAGTCTTCTTGAATGTATGGGCTCAATTGACCAAATCCATTTTCTTGAAAAAAGACGAAGGCATTTATAATCTTCTTCTTCTTCTTCTCCTTCTTTACATTCTTATCATTCTTATAATTCTTTATATTCTTTACATTCTTAGTCGTGTTCAGTGTATTGTTCAGTCTGTTGTCCTTCTTTTGTTCAGTGTATTGTTCAGTTCGTTGTTCAGTCTGTTGTTCAGTCCGTTGTTCACTTTGTTGTTTTTTATTTTCCTCATTTCTTTGATAAACACTATAGTTACGCACTTCAATGGTTGTTCCGTTTCTTGTCTTTTTAGTGGCTATCATATTGTCTTTTTCTAGTGCATTTAAATAGTTTCTTACTGTGTTTCTTGAGACGTTCCAACGTTCAGCTAATTTTAATTCTGATGTATGAAAAGTGCCACGTTTAATGGTGATTAATTCACCACCAATCATTGTCTTTTTATCTGTATGATTGGTTAGTAATAATATATCCATCCACCATTTAAATCGTTTAGCATCTTCCCAAATCCAATGGTCTATTATTTTACGATGTATTTTTATCCAACCAGCCATTTAATCACCTCATTTTTATTAGACAATTAAAATGGCAAATCATCGTCTGTAATTTCTAATGTAGATATATCTGGATTGCTATCTAATACACTTAGTTTACTTTGTTTTGGTTGATTCTTCTCATTGTCTTTAATTTCATACTGTTCAAAAATGGGTGTACCATCAAAGCGCCATATACGTTTTAAAACAGTGTTCCATTTGTCTGTATAATCGTTATATTCGCGCTTTAATTCAATGTTTAATGGTTTACCTATCAAATCTCTTTCTGTAAAGCTAAACGCCCCATTTACGCCTTGTAAGCCTGCAATGGATAAGAATGTATATATCCAATTCTTAGCGTAGTCTGTCGTCATATCTGCATTAGCAAAATGTACAAACTCACCAGCTTCTTTATGGGCAAAAGTAATCGCAAATTGTGGATGTCCATTTTTACTTTGCTTTCCTTCAAAATTCTTGATTTTCACGCTATATTGTCCAGGATTCATATAGTTGCCAATTTCTTGAGCGCCTTGTAAATTTAAATTAAATTTCATATTATTCACCTTTCCTAATTACCATTTCTAATCGCTTGTACAATGTCACTGATGCATGGATCAATAAATTTCTTATGATTGATTTGTACTGATGGAGAGTGTCTTATTTTCGTTTCATACATGTGTGAAGGCTCAGCATTTAAAACATAGTTTGCTTTGACCTGTCCATTTTCTAATTGCTCTTCTTCAATCATCATTCTTGCTAAGACATCACTTTGAGATGTAATGGCTTTTTTAATTTGCTCTTGAGCTTCAATCGTTACAGTTGGATTGATTGTGCTTCCTTCTTCATCTTTATCTTTGTTAATCCCTTCGTGTCCTGTAACGACAAAATGAAAATGATGTAATTCTTGTAACTTCGATATACGTCTATACATCGTTATGATTCGATCTGCTACTTCTCCCCAATCATTAAAAGAAGGCTTTTTTGTTTTATGTTTCATAACATCAGTTAATGTAATATCTCTTAGTTTTTGAGCTGTCTCAATCACTACAACGTTTATTGTCATTCCCTCATCACGCATTTCTTTTAAAATTTGTGGTAGATATTGAATGACATATAAAAGATGTTGATAATTCTCTATCGATACATCAGCACCTTTATCAACCACTGTTGTACCATCTTCATTAATATCAATAACAAAGGCATCATTATCCCTTGTCGCAAATGTCGTCTTACCTGAGCCAATTTTGCCGTATATCGCAAATTTATAAAATTTCTTCTTATTCTTCTCTGCAATATTATTTATCTTCAATTTGGCTAATATACTTTGTTGTGGTTTTGATTGCGTCATTATTATTCACCTACTTTGACAGAAAAAGTCATCGGCTTTTCTACTAAATGTGCCCCTTCTAAAACTTCACCGTTAACATCGATAAGTGTGCCTGAATCTGTCGCGTTAAAATCTTTCTTAATCTCTTGTTGATTGAGTTTCTTAGTGACTTTGATATAGTCTGTTAATCCACGTGCTTCTAATTGTTCAATCACCATAGACTCATTGCTCAGTTGAATAACTTTAGATCCTTTACGTGATGTTACTTTGCCATATGGCGTTTTTAATTTAAATTTCTTATCTAGTTCTTTTTGTTCTCGATAGTAATCAATGACAAGACCTTCAAAATAAGATAATTTTTGTTTTAATGAAGCGGTCTCTTGGTCACACCAATTTATAATTTTTTCCACTTCTTCTTTTGCAACATCTTCAATATCAGTAATTGATGCATTGATAGCATCTATTTTTTTAAACACCCAATTTGCTGTCTTTAAATCTGTAACTTTAAAAGTTTCTTGCTCATTAGTATTATTGAGCGCATCTATTTCTAATTGTTGTAATTTATTCATCAATCAATTTTTCTCCCTTCAAAATTTTCTTTGCTTGTTCGAATTTAGTTAAAATTGTATTTTTGCTATCGATATCATGAAATATATAAAAACCTTTGAATCGATTAACATATGCATCATTAAAATGTCCTATAAAAATCATGTTGTATTTATATTCGACTAAAAATCTATCGGATGGAATGAGTTTAATTAATTCAATCGCTAGCTTTTCAAAACTACTATGTTTTAATTTAGACTGCACTAAAACTTTCGAACACATGTTGACGTCCTCCTAATATTTAGTTAAAGTAAAATCGTGCTTAATCATAATGACTGATTACTAATTGGCGTTAGTAATCGGTCTTTTTTTCTTTGTAATATATATCTATAAAAAATTTAAACACTCCTATACTGATAAATGCCGCTAGTGATATTGCTGTAGTAAAGTAGAACACAAAACACAGTGCACTACCTAGAGCTGTAAATGCTAGATTGGCTATTAGATAACTTTTATAAGTGTTTGTCATTATCAGCACCTCTAATTAATTCGATTTAAATAGGCTTTATAACCTTCAATGACTTCAGGATATAGATACAGTACCCTAGACCCTATACGACGTTGGTATTGCTTTATTTCAGGTTCAAGCACGATTTTATTTTGTAGTGTTGATTTACTAATACCAGTAATTTCAACTAATCCTTTAATATCTATTGTCGCAATTTGTCGTCGATACTTTGCTAACATTTCATTAACCTTTTTCTCAACAAGAATATTTAGTTGGTCATTATCTATGCTAAAAGTAAACAATTTAATCATTCCTTTCTGTTGTATACTTGTATATCTTATTTACAATTAAGTTTCGCTCCATATTTCCGTGTTATAATCCTTTTATCGTTACTGAGATAGAATGGAGATGTTATATAATGGATCAATTCCTTTTTACTTTTGTCAATAAATTAATTGAAAAAGGTGCTGCTAAAGGACCAATAAAAACATTCAGTAAAACTTGGGACCTTATTTTCGGAAAATTTCATTTTTATGTTGATAAAATTCAATACAAACGCGAATTAGATTTTGAAAGATTCAAAATGCAGTTTAAAGATGAAATTTCAAATGTTCCTGAAGAAAATTTAAAAGAACCACAAATCTCTTTGCTTGGACCTGCATTAGAAGCCTCAAAATTTTATATTGATGAGCAATCTTTAAGTAACATGTTTGCCAAATTAATCGCATCATCAATGGACAATAGGAAAAGTTCGTTAACACACCATTCATTTGTTGAAGTTATTAAGCAACTTTCTCCAAACGATGCTGTTTTGTTAAAACATTTAAGCACTTCTAATATACATCCAACAGCGAAATATAGAGCTGTCGTTAATTCAAGTAATGATGGTTTCAATATTTCTGACTCGTTAATAAAAAACTCGCCTATCGACATACAACAAACCGAACTAGCAATAAATAATTTAATCAGATTGGGAATACTTAGTGATAGTTCTGGTCTTTCTTCTTTAACTAAAGAAGGTGTATATGATGCTTTTTATAGTCCTAGATACTTTGAACATTTTTCTCAATTTATATTTAATATGAGAACAGATAAAAATTTAGAGTTTGTTAAAGATATGTTGCGAGCTGGATTTACCTTAGAACAAATTAGTAATAAGACAGATTTGAATTACGAAAATCTTATTTCTTTCTATAAACCTTGGGTAATAGATATTGAAAAAGGCTACATACAAATATCGGCCTATGGTCAAGCGTTTGTAAATACTTGTATTAATTAAATGGTGAACTAAATAATTTTTTATATTTTTTATCCCTTTTAGCATTCCTAACTTCCTCGACCAAAAGTGCTGTTAGGAGTGCTATTTTGAATAGTTGTAGTTTGTTCAATCTTTTCATCTCCTTATAATGCAGTTTCTGGCATCAATAAATTTTGTTCTATAAAATCAATCGCCGGTCTAATCTTGATGTAACGCTTGTGATTTTTACCAATTCGGTACATACATTGGACTTGAAATTCCGTATTACTGTAGACATGCTTTTCTAAATCGTTCTTAGAAATGCCGCTTATTTTTACAAACTCAATAGCATCTGCAAAACCGATATATTCCATTTAAATCACTCCTTTCATGTATAATTTAGTTATTAACCAATAAGGTGGTGTTAAATATGGATAAAAGCGAATTTAAGAATTTTGTCGAAAAAAGAAATAATCGTTTTGAAGAAATTTATAAAGAATTATTTGAGGATAGAGAAAAAAATAATCCAAACGATATTTCTTTAATTCAAATCAGTGCTTTTCGAAGTTCTTAAAAAAGACTAAAACCACTACCATTAGTGTTTTGTCGATTAATTTCACTAGTAATATTCTCAATATTTAATCGACTATTAATTTTTATGACCTTCCAAGTCACAACTGCCATTGTGATGAGGAGGGTTGTTTTAAATAATTTATTCATTACTTATCACTCCCAAATCTTTAATACTTACAATTTTGCTAAGTTCAACCTTAATTTTTGTCTTTTCTTTATCTAATGTCTTAATACAATGTGCCAATTCTTCTTTACCTTCAAAGTGCTTTAACAAATGTTTATCTTGTAAAAGTAGTACGTTGGTTGTGTTTGCTGTAATTATGTTTATCACTCCTTGTTTTAGCATTAATGTTCAAAACTATTGAACTTTAATATTAAAAAAATATCTAGGTATATCTATATCATTAATACCTAAAAGTTTGGATGCTTTATAAATATCTCTATCTTTCCATCCAACTTTATTATTTAATTTTAATGATAAACTTCGTTCTGACATACCTAAAGCCAATGCAAACTGACTTTGATTGCGAAACTTTTCAACAATCTTTCCATTTAAAGCATCATAATTAAATAACATGATTATACCTCCACTTCATCAAAGTTGTTCAATTTTATTGAACTTAACTATAATTTATCATATGGTGTTTAGATTTGCAATACTAAAGTTCAAAATTTTTGAATAATATTATTGAACTTTTTTACTATAATCACTATAATTAATTTATATTCATTAGGAGGTTAGTTATAATGAAAAGTTCATTTAGTGCTAGATTAAAAGAAGCAATGAAAAAAAATAATATGAAACAAGTTGATATTATTAATAAAGTAAAATCACTGAATGAATTTAATGATATTAAAATTTCAAAAACTGATCTTAGTCAATACGTAAATGGCAAAACGACACCTGGTCAAAAAAAACTTTATGTATTAGCAAAAATTTTGAATGTTAATGAAGCCTGGTTATTAGGTTATAATGTTGATTCACTAAGAATATCTGATGATTCTCGTAACGTTAGTCGAAATAAGGAAAAAATATACGCTCACATTAAAAGTGACGTAACTAAAGAAGAAATGGAAGAAATCATCAATTTCATTGATTATGTAAATAGCAAAAGAACTAACCAACAAAATAATAGCGATAAATAAAGAGAGCTACTATTCAAACACATTTGTTTTATTGTGTTTTGTGTAACTCTCTTTTTTTATATAAAAATTATGCATAATTTAACTTTGATAAATTGGAGATGATAAAAATCTAAAATTCTTACAAACTAAAATATAAAGGAGTGAAGTTATGCATCAATACAAGGAGTTGATTGATGATATAAATCTTAAATTTATTGAGATGCCTGATAAGCTAGAATGTCTGATTATAGGTAGTGATTTATATATTAATAAGAATTTATCATCTATTTCAACTATTGAAATTAAAGAACCAAAGTCTTTATATCATTATCATGATTTTGAATTATTAATCCCCTTAAATCATATTAAACAAGCGATAGAAATACATGACTGCCAAACGATACCTCAGTTAAGTGCTTATTTTAAAGTCCCTGTAACAGACATCTTACTAACAATATACTTCTATAAAGTTAAATACTCAGATCTACATTTTCTCAATATATTCCACACTGATTTATTAAATATTCATCAAGAAATTATTTAGGAGGCTTTAAATGCAACAAGAAGCAACAGCATGGTACAAACAAAAATATAGATTAAATGCTCGATATGATAATTACATTATAAAATTTGAATAATTGACATTGTTTGAACATAAACAAAGAAGATTGAGAATTTATAAATTACAGTTTATTGATTAACTACGCCTGCATGCGTTCAAATATATACGTAAAGGAGAAATGTATTATGAAAGATTTTTTATATTTAGATACTGATGCTATCTCAAGTATTTCCGCACAATTATTTGAAGGTAAAATATTAGAAATAAGTGATGAAAAAATGAAACAAACAGGTGACAATATTATCGATAATTATGGAAGTGACGAAAAAAGAAGCACTTCTGCTAAATTTGGTACGAGCGGTACTAATATAAGTGGAAATGTGGAAAATTCAACTTTTGAAAGTAAATCTATCGAATTTCTTAACAATGAAACTTTTAAAATGGGGATTAAAAAAGCTTATGATGATTATTTATATAACAAAGTCTATGAGGAACTAGAATCAAAAAAAGAAATACATAACATTGCAAATGGTAATCAATTTGATTTTGTAGATATCAATGGAAAGTTTACTGTTCTAGATATAAATACATCTTCTAAAATATTTGATACTGAATTATTAAGACAAATGTCGTTCATGAGCAACTCATTTATTCTGCCTGACATTGAAACTTTAAACAATAAATATAAAGCTGCAACAAAGTATTTAGAGCATCCCGGAAGTAAAAAGTTGCCAAAGGATTTTAAAGATAAAAAAGAACTAGAAGAATTCTATGAAACATTCGAAGGATTATCATTTTTAAAAACTTTTAATGAAATGTCTAAACATCTTTCAACTATATTTGGTAACAAAATAATTTTATATAGAGGTAATACAATATTAATTGGAGATAGAAGTTGTTTAAGAATACCTGGAGAAACCTTATCTTTAGCTAATATAGTAAACATTGAGGGATTTGGAAGAAAAATAACTGAAACAACAACTCTCTCATCTGTAACTGATTTTCAAAAAATGGATTTTGATGACGAAGATTTCTTATCAAAAGGTACTCAAGGTATATTAATGATCTTTTTAACATCAGTATTAGGTTTAAAAGAAAAAGACACATTCGATATATTCCAACCAATTGGTTTAGAATACTCAAAAGTGTCTAGATAATTCTTTTTCTACATGATTTTGAATATAATTTTCCTTTTTATTATCATTATTATTTTTTATTTTTTTCTTGGCTTTTAAATAGTTCTCATGATGTATTACCGACATATTCTTACGTTCTTTTTCATTTTGTTTAATTTTATTTTTAATTAAATCAATCATTATTATCACCACCACTTGATTTAATTATATCATATTTTTATTAAATATACATTTGTGGTTAGCAAGCCTACTTTTATTGTTTGTTACATTTTTTAGTGGAAGGATAGTTTAAGAAATTAAAAAAGATAATCCCAGGGTCATAGGAATTCTCAGCTTTCGCTTACCCCCATTCGGGGACCCAGAGCTAATCCTTCTCGCGTTATCTTAAATATACTAAAAGTTACATTGGCTATTATTTCAAGAATTATTCACAGGGTAGCACGTCTACCCTTCTTATTTTTTAGGAGGTGTCCTATAAATGGCTTCATTTGAAAAGAGAGGAAATTATTGGAGATTTAAAGTACATTATAAAGATGAATTTGGAGACAAAAAATATATCACTCAATCAGGATTTAGAACTAAAGCAGAAGCTAAAAAAGCAGCCTTAGAAGTTGAGTTAAATTTAAAAAATGGCTTTAAAGAATATGTTAATTTTACGCTCGAACAATGGCTTGACTATTATCTTGAAACTTGGCGTAAAGATAAAATTAGTCAAAGTACATTTGAAATTGAGCTATATGCTAAAAGAAGATTATTAACTTACTATGATCCAAATATTAAAATAAAAGATATTACACCATCAATGCATCAAAAATTTATTAACACGTTAATTGAACATGGTTATAGTAAATCAACTTTATCAAAAACACATAATTTACTTAAGCGTGCGATGGAACGTGCTAAATATGATAGACATATATATTTCAATCCATGTGATGGTATCACGCTTCAACATAAAAACTTAAAAGAACGAGACAAAGCGAAATATTTACCAAAAGACAAAATCAAACCTTTTTTAGATATGGTTAAAAAACGCGATATATATCAATATTTTTTATTTAGAACGCTTATTGAAACAGGTATGCGTATTGGTGAAGCGAGTGCATTATCCTGGCAAGATTACGACAGAAAAGCCAAAACTATATCAATTACAAAGTCATATGATCAGAAAAGAAATCAATTTGGTGCTACTAAAAATAAAGAAAATAGAATTATATTTATAAGTGACACATTATCAAAAGAATTATTTAAACTAAAGTCCTTGCAGAACGCTAATAAACTCGCAAACAGTGAGTTATATAATATGAGTTATGATTTTATGTTTTGTAACGAGTTTGGTGACCCTCTTCCACGTTCAACAACACATAATACAATGAAATATGTTACAGGTAAAATTTTAGGTAAAGGTAACGAGTTAAGTATACATAAATTAAGACATACTCACGCCACTTTATTGTTAGAGAGTAATGTTCCAATGAAAGTAATTCAAGAACGACTTGGTCATAAGAGTGAATTCATAACAAGCAACGTGTATAGTCACGTAACTGAACAAATGAATCATAATGCAAAAGATAATTTCGAAACCTATATACGTGACATTTTTTAAGTTTAGTTGCCCAAAAGTTGCCCAATCGACTAAATAGCACCAATTTCCACATAAAAAAGTTGCCCATTTCACACCAAAAAAGAGCTAAAGCGAAATCGCCCTAGCTCTTGATACTACTTAAATCATCCCATTTTGTTTAGCGTATTAATATTGTTTCATGTACTGCTCGCGCTCCCATTCAGACACTTGGGTACGGTAATAATCCCATTCTAATGATTTAGAGTTAATAAATTGATTGTAAATATGATTACCTAAAGCTTGTTTGATAACATTGTTTTCACGCATAGCTTTTATTGCTGTATATAATGTTGAAGGTAAATCTTGAATGCCTACTGCTTCACGTTCTTCACGGTTCATTTCATAAATGTTTTGGTTAACAGGTTTTGGTACTTCAAGTTTGTTCTTAATACCATCTAAGCCTGCTTCTAAAATTGCAGCTAAAGCCATATATGGGTTAGCAGCTGGGTCTACTGAACGAACTTCAATACGAGTAGAAAGTCCTCTTGAGGATGGAACACGTACTAACGGTGAACGGTTTTTACCACTCCAAGCGATATAACAAGGTGCTTCATAGCCTGGAACTAATCGTTTGTATGAGTTAACAAGTGGGTTACATACTGCTGTGAATCCACGTGCATTTTTTAAGATACCTGCCGTAAATTGATATGCTGTATCTGTTAGACCCATTTCACTATTAGGGTCGTAGAAAGCATTTTCTTTACCTTTGAATAAAGATACATTAAAGTGCATTCCACTACCATTCACACCAAATAATGGTTTTGGCATAAATGTTGCATGTAAATTATGTTTACGCGCAATTGTTTTAACTACTAATTTAAATGTTTGGATATTATCACATGCTGTGATAGCATCTGCATATTTAAAGTCGATTTCATGTTGTCCAGGTGCTACTTCATGATGACTTGCTTCGATATCAAAGCCCATGTCTTCTAATTCTAATACGATATCACGACGACAATTTTCACCTAAATCAGTAGGTGCTAAATCGAAGTAACCACCATCATCATTTAACTCAAGCGTTGGTTCGCCTTTGTCATCTAATTTGAATAAGAAGAATTCTGGTTCAGGCCCTAAGTTAAAGTCTGTGAATCCTAAGTCTTCCATTTCTTTTAACACACGTTTTAAGTTGTTACGTGGATCCCCTTCAAATGGTGTACCATCCGTTTTATATACGTCACAAATTAAACGCGCAACTTTACCTTGTCCAGCTGTCCATGGGAAGATAACCCAAGTATCTAAATCAGGTTGTAAATACATATCTGATTCTTCAATTCGTACAAATCCTTCGATAGAAGAACCATCGAACATCATTTCGTTATCAAGTACTTTTTCTAATTGGCTAACAGGTACTTCAACGTTTTTAATTGTTCCTAAAATATCTGTAAATTGTAATCTTAGATATCTTACATTTTCCTCTTCAGCAAACTTACGAATGTCATCTTTTGTAAAAGTACGTTTTGGCATTTTGAAATCCTCCAAGTTTTATTTAATAAATCGGGATAAATCACCACGATTTATTGGCAATGTTTCTCCAACAGGCTTTTGCGTGGCATCTACAATCATCTTTTTTCTAGTTTCTTGTTCATCAGTTGATAAATGCTCTTGACTATCAAATATGATTTGTTTAATCCCTTTAATATTAAATCCTTTTTCTATTAATGATTTAATTTCTAGTAATCGTTCCAAATCATTGAGTGAGAACAGTCGTTTCTTACCTTCTGTTCTTTCTGGTTTAATCAGTTCATGTGTTTCGTAATAACGGATTTGTCTTGGAGATAAATCTGTTAGTTTACTAACAACACTCATAGAGAATACGGCCATGTTGCGTCTGATTGCATCATTCGACATCATTGTACCTCTCCTCTACTTTTGAACTTGTTAACAATTTATCATAAATAATCAGATAATACAAAAATATGTTAGGTTTTCTAACATAGAGCTTCAAACCCTTGATATGAAAGCATCCAATATATCTGCATAATATAAAATTCAGTTCAATTACATAATTTTTTTCGAAAATTTTTAAAATAATCTGATAAAATAAACAAAATTTAACTCAGGACATTACATTTTGCCCTGAGTTTTAAGTGTTAAACTAAACCTTGTTGTTGCAGTTGTCTAACTGCGCGAGTAACGGCTAATTTAACGTGTTCATAGGTTAATCCACCTTGTACATACGCTTCATATGGTGGTCTAATAGGTCCGTCAGCTGATAATTCAATTGATGACCCCTGTACAAAAGTTCCTGCTGCCATGATGACATCATCTTCATAGCCGGGCATATAACTAGGCTCCGGACTAAAATGCGCATTAATTGGTGAAGCATGTTGAATACTTTGACAAAATGAAATCATTTGTTCCTTAGTATCAAATTGTACAGTTTGAATTAAATCTGTACGTTTTTCATTATATTTAGGTGTCGTTTTCATATTTAACTTATCTAACAATAAACTCGTAAATAATGCGCCTTTTAAACTTTGACTAACAACGTGAGGTGCTAAGAAAAATCCTTGATACATCTCTTGCAAAGAATTTAATGATGCACCCGCTTCTTTTCCTATACCAGGAGCAGTTAAACGATAACCACAACGTTGAATTAAATCTTGTCTCCCAACGATATAGCCACCGATTTTCGCTAGACCACCTCCAGGATTTTTAATTAAGGACCCTGCTATTAAATCTGCACCACATTCTATAGGTTCTTTTGTTTCAACAAATTCACCATAACAATTATCAACAAAAATGATGATATTCGGGTGTTTAGACTTTATCATGTGTATTGCATGTTCAATTTCATCTATTGTAATAGAAGGTCTTTGGTCATATCCTTTTGAACGTTGTATCGCAATTACTTTTGTTCGATCATTGATTTGTTGCAACACGTTTTCTATATCAATATGTCCCTCTTTCAAAGCGATATCCTGATAAGTCACACCGTGTTCCTTCAAACTTTCAATACCATTGCCATTGATACCAATCACTTCAAGTAAAGTATCATAAGGACTACCTGTGATATATAATAATTCATCCCCATATTTCAACATACTTTGTAATGCTAAAGTAATGGCATGTGTACCTGAAATAATTTGTGGTCGAACAATAGCATCTTCTGCCTTAAAGGTATGAGCATATATTTCTTCTAAATGATCTCGACCAAAATCATCATAGCCGTATCCTGTCGTACCTTGTAAATCACTTTCGCTTGCTTTGACATGATGAAATGCATCTAATACCTTTTCTTGGTTATAATACGCAATATCTTCTATCTTTTTAAAATATGGAGCTAATGTCTGTTCAACATCAACAATTAATTCATTAATATCAGTCATTCTTTTGTCGTCCTTTTACTATTTTTTATATCCCTCAATATAATAATTTTCTTGAACTTCATTAAAAACAAGCCTAGTTACTAGCGTATGTTGCTTCAAGAAATATAAACGATCAGCGTCTTCAGCTGCTACTGTTTCATTATAAAAAGTTAAATTTCTTTTCACTTCAGTCATTAATAAATCTTTTACTTTTTCTTTATCATCTGCATTTTTTGTTGACACAAATATATGTGGTAATTGTGTTACAGGAATATCTCCATTCACTTCACACAAATCTTTTTTATTAAAAATGACAACTTGTGGTATTTGACCCATATCCAGTTGAATAATTAAATCATTAACCGTATCATATTGCACGCGATATTCTGAGTGGCTGGCGTCAACAACGTGTACTAATAAATCAGCACCTTTAGCTTCCTCGAGTGTTGATTTAAATGCAGCAATTAATGTTGTAGGTAATTTTTGAATAAATCCAACTGTATCAGAAATAATCATATTGAAACCTTCATTAATTTGAATTTGACGTGTTTTAGGATCTAATGTCGCAAATAATTGATTTTGTTCATAAGTTGTTTCATTTGCTAACACATTAAACCAAGATGATTTACCTGCGTTAGTATACCCAACTAAAGCCACTTGGTACACTTGATTTTGATCTCGTTGATTACGATAACGTTGTCGATGTTCTTCAACTGTCTTTAATTGGTGTTTAATTTCATTCATACGTGTACGTATATGTCGACGATCCATTTCAAGCTTTGTTTCACCAGGACCACGAGTTCCAATACCTCCACCTAATCGTGATAAGCTCTTACCATGTCCTTGTAGTCTTGGTAATAAATAATCTAGTTGAGCAAGTTCGACTTGTAATTTACCTTCTTTACTACGTGCTCTTAACGCAAAAATTTCTAGAATCAACTGAGTTCTGTCAATAATTTTAACACCTAATAAGTCATTTAAAGTTTTCGATTGTGCTGTAGTTAACTCATCATTGGTAACAACGACATCAGCATCATGAAACTCAATAAATGCTTGAATTTCTTCAATTTTGCCTTTACCAACATAATATTTACGGTCAACACGATGACGATTTTGTGTCACTTGACCAACTACATCTAATTGACAAGTACTTGATAATGCATCTAACTCTTCCATTGTTGATTCAAAATCAAATTGTTGATCATCTTGAGCATGTACACCGACTAAAACAGCTTTTTCTTGTTTTTCTTTTGTATCATGAATCAATTGCTGTGCCATGTTATACATCTCCTTAATTTTATACTACAAAACCTATTCTATCATAGTGTATATCTAAAGACTATTAAGCAAAATTATGTTACATTTAATTAAATCGAAAGGATGATTATATGGAAACAATTTACGATTTTGTAGTAGAGACAAATAAAGGTGTTACTTATAAATTAGAAGATTATAAAGGCGATGTCATGTTAATCGTTAATACTGCAAGCGAATGTGGATTTACCCCTCAATTTGAAGGGTTACAATCTTTATATGATAAATATAAAGAACAAGGATTTGTAGTACTGGGATTCCCATGTAATCAATTTGGTGGACAAGAGCCAGGTTCTGGTGAAGAAGCAGCACAAAACTGTAAACTAAATTATGGCATAACTTTCCCAATGCATCAGAAGGTCGATGTCAAAGGTGAACATCAACTGCCATTATTTAGATTTTTAACTGATGCACAACACGGTTTACTAAACGAAAAAATTAAATGGAATTTCACAAAGTTTTTAGTTGATCGTGATGGTAATGTGGTTAAACGTTTTTCTCCACAAAAAAAACCGGCACAACTAGAAAGTGCAATAGAAGAATTACTGTAAACAATAATTTCAATTAAATCTTTCAACATTAAAATGCTTCGTTTAAAGTATGGCTTTCAAATAAGAAACCGGCTTTAAACGAAGCATTTTTACAAACATTGTACTGTGCTTAAGTTATACGATATTCAATATATAAATGATGCTATACATTAGTTAATCTCACAATTAACATATGCTCACTTTGTATGTAACAACAAAATTTTGTATTACATTTAAACCTTTACATATTGAATAGTGGTTGATTAATGCTAAATAAACATTGAGCTTGATTACCTATTTTTATTATGCTCATATACATAATATCTATTGGTAAATCTTAGAAGAAATAACTCATGTTGTTGATTACAACTTATTCTTCACTTTCAGTTGTATCTTCAGCTTGAGCTTCATTATCAACTGTATAAGTGCTGATCGCATGTTTGTATATCAAATGTTGTTTACCCTGAGAATTTAAGCTAACTACATACTTATCGTAATCTTCTATAACACCTTTCATTTGGAAACCATTTAAGAAGAATACTGTCACTTCTGTTTTGTTCGCTTTAAAGTTCTCTAGTGCTTTGTCTTGGATGTTGTCATTTGCAATCATTTGTCAGAACTCCTTTTATTTAATATGGGTTGTAATCTCATCTAACATCATTTGAAGTGTCATGTTTTCTTTGTCTAACCAATGAACATTCATTTTATTTTTGAACCATGTCATTTGTCGTTTAGCATATTGGCGAGAATGCTGTTTCAATTTATCAACAGCATCGTCTAATGTCATTTGTCCGTTAATCACTGGGATTAATTCTTTATATCCAATTGCTTGCATACTTTGGCATGTTTCATAGCCTTGGTCAACAAGTTGTTGCACTTCTTTAAATAATCCGTGATCCAACATAATATCAACACGTTTATTTATTTTTGAATATAATGTTTTACGCGACATTTCAATCCCTATTAATAATGTATCATAATTTTCAGTAAATTGTTGCACTTTCTTTCGATTACTTAAAAGTTTTTTTGTTTTTAAATAATATTCAATAGCCCTCAATACTCTTTGTCTATTATTTGGGTGAATATTATTTGCAGATTCTTCATCAAATGAAGCTAAATAGTCATGTAATTCAGTATTATCAAGTTCAGATAATTGAGTTAACTGTTGTTGAACCTTATCAAGTTGTTCTTGTGATACGCTTTCGTCTTCTAACTCATAATTATACAACAGTGATTGAATATACAAGCCTGTTCCACCTGCAATAATCGGTACTCTTCCTCTTGCAGTTATGTCTTCAATTAATTGTTCAGCACGAAGTTTAAAATCATATGCTGAAAATGTTTCGTCAGGCTCTAAAATGTCTATTAAATGATGAGGCACATCACCCATTTCTTCTAGTGTAACTTTCGCTGTACCTATATCCATTGTCTTATACACTTGCATAGAATCACCACTAATAATCTCTCCATTTAGTTGTTTGGCTAATTCTATACTAAGTTCAGTTTTACCTGAAGCAGTTGGACCTACAATTGCTATTATAAAAGGTTTTTTCGCCATAATATCTCGTTCTCTTTCCTTTTGTCTTTATATGTTCTTATTTAGCCATAAAAATAACTCTTTCCAAACTTTGCGATAGCCATGTTCAAAAAGGATTTCATGTCGTTTCTCATGATATAACTTAACTTTTACATCCTTTATACCTGCTTTTCTATAACGTTTAGCTAGTTTTAAAACGCCTTGGCCATAATCACCAAAAGGATCTTCATAACCAGCAATTAATAAAATAGGCATGTCTCGATTAAGTAACTTGAGATGTTTAAATTGTGTTGTATGATGCATATAAAATAACGTTTGGTGCAATAATTGAGTTGATACTTCAAATCCACAATATGAATCACGAATGTATTTATCTACTTCATTTGAGTCAGATGATAACCAATCACTTGTTGTGCGTAAGGGTGATATGTTTTTATTAAAACTTTTAGTAAGCATATGATTTAGCCATGTAAGTCTTGATTGTTGACCAAAACTTGTTGTCATTAAAGTCAGAGCGAAGATAGCAGGTAAACTTTTCCAACTTGGATACATGGCCGTACCACTTAAAATAAGACCTTTACAATAATGTGGATATGTTTCAACAAATAAGCGTGCAATGATAGAACCCATTGAATGGCCTAAGACAAAATAAGGTTTGTCACTATTACTTCTGATTGTTTGAGCAATCTCGAAAGCATCACTGACAACTTGTCTCATATCATCATAATGCCCTCGAGTCGTCTCATCAATGTCTTTACCATGTCCTCGATGATTATGCCTAATGACATCAAATCCTTGTTGGTTAAGTGCTTGTGTTATTTTATCATATCGCTCCATATGTTCAGCCATACCATGAAAGATATGAATAAAGCCTCGAGATGGCATGTCGGTATAATCAACTTTTACTTCTATATTCGTATCATCTATCACTGTTAATTTAAAAGCTTTTGTTGCCATATAATCAACTCCTATCACCAATATCAATACACACGTTCGAAATCTTATCTTATCATATTTTCATAATTTCTTTCTTTACAGACTTTTACAAATTAATAATCAATCATTAGCAAAAATTGCCCTTTTGTACCTAGACGTCAATTTATTGATGTCCAAATCATTATCGTCACTAATAATAGAATTCAGTTCTATAAAAACAGTTTCTCTCAAAATCGAACTGATACATAAAAAAAGCAAATCTAAAAACAACAGCCTCGACATATAGGACAAGGCTGTTAAATAGATATACTATGAAGTTATTAAAACTAACTGTAGTTTTTAAAATTTATTCTCTAACTGCTGGTTGATTATTACCATGTTGAGCTTCTTTTATAGCTTGATCAACTTCCTCAGTATAAGCTACAACTTGTGCTGGAGAATAATCTAACATGTCAGACATCACTTTAATAACACTATCTTTATAATCTAAGACATCTTGGATGTTAAAGTACATTTTTCCTGAACGACGTACTAAGAAATCATTTGGTTTATAAACCATTTCTTGTTGAATCGCGTAAACAAGTTCAACATATATTTCTAATGGTAATTTATTATCATGGAATTGTGATGTTTGAGCAATATTAAATAATTCATCAACATTTGAACCATATTTTGATGCTAAACGTCGTGCAACTTCTGCATCGATACCATAACCTTTAGCAGCGTCTACTTTCTGTTCAACAAATTTCGCAAAGTTTTTGCTGCCACCTACATCTCCACCAGAAATTGGCAAGTTTTTAGTATTGCATGGTCCAAATGTTAATTTATATTCTTCTTTTAATCGTTTAGATACTAAATCAACAATGCCTTTAGCCATATGACGATAGCCAGTTAATTTACCACCAGCAATTGTTAGCAAGCCAGATTTACCTTCCCATACTTCATCTTTACGAGAAATTTCAGAAGGGTCTTTGCCTTCTTCATAAATAAGTGGTCTAACACCTGCCCATGTAGATTCAATATCATCATCTGTAACATTAACACTTGGGAACATGTAATTAATTGCATCTATTAAATAATCTCTATCTTCTTGAGTTGTTAAAGGTGATGATTTGATATTATCGTAAAATGTATCTGTTGTTCCTACATAAGCTTTACCTTCACGCGGAATCGCAAAAATCATACGACCATCTTTTTCAGTATCAAAGTATACCGCTTGACCAAGTGGGAATTTTGATTGATCGATAACAACATGGACACCTTTTGTTAAACGTAATTTTTTATTATTACGTGCATAGTCACCACTTCTTACATCGTCAACCCATGGTCCTGCAGCATTAATAACTTTTTTAGCTTTAATTGTATAGTTTTCATTTGTTAATTTATCGATAACTTCAACACCATTAACTTGTTGATTCTTATCATAAGTAAAGTGTTCTGATTTAGTATAATTTATAATTTCAGCGCCTTTTTCAGCAGCTTTTTTCATTACTTCAATAGTTAAACGAGCATCATCAGTTCTATATTCAACATAGTAGCCTCCACCTTTAAGACCATCTTGTTTAACTAAAGGTTCTTTATTTAATGTTTCTTTTTTAGATAACATTTTTTTACGTTCTGATTTCTTAACTCCTGCTAGACGGTCATACATTGCTAAACCTATAGAAGTTGAAAACTTACCAAATGTACCACCTTTATGCATTGGAAGTAACATCCATTCTGGTGTTGTAACATGAGGACCATTTTCATAAACGATTGCTCTTTCTCTACCTGTTTCAGCAACTACGCCTACTTGAAGTTGTTTTAAATATCTTAAACCACCGTGAACCAACTTAGTTGATCTTGAACTTGTTCCTTGAGCAAAGTCTTGCATTTCAACTAACGCTACTTTCATACCGCGTTCACTTGCATCTAATGCAATTCCTGCACCTGTGATTCCTCCACCAATAATAACTACATCGTATTCTTCATTTCTTAAATTCTTCTTAATATGTTCTCTTTTAAAAGTAGACAATGCCATGTTAAAACGCCTCCTATAATATAAAAAGAGAGATTTATCCTACATAAACAATTTCATTTAATTGAAAATGCACGAATAAATCTCTCATTTCTCGATTCAAATATTAACTTGTCTTTATTGTAACATAAATTTTGTTATTCAGTCTATTTAGTGTTTGGAATTATTCTGTTTTAAAAACTTGTGTTGCTTCTACAGCTTTCTTCCAACCTTTATACAATTTTTCTCTCTCTTGTTCATCCATTTTCGGATCAAATTTTTCTTCTAATTTCCAGTTTTTAGCAATTTCATCTTTACTGTCCCAGAATCCAACTGCTAAACCAGCTAAATAAGCAGCACCTAATGCAGTAGTTTCTTGAATTTCTGGTCTTTCAACCGGCGTATCAACGATATCAGCTTGGAATTGCATAAGAAAGTCATTTTTAACAGCGCCACCATCAACACGTAAACTTTGAACATCAATGCCAGAGTCTTTTGACATTGCTTCCATGACATCTCTAGTTTGGTAACATAGAGATTCTAATGTAGCACGAATAAAGTGTTCTTTTTCAGTACCGCGAGTTAAGCCAAAAATTGCACCACGTGCTTCAGAGTCCCAATAAGGAGTTCCTAATCCAACAAATGCTGGTACTACATAAACACCTTCTGTTGAGTCTACTCGTGTTGCATAATTTTCAGATTGTGGTGCTGAATTAATCATTCTTAGTCCATCGCGTAACCATTGAATTGCAGAACCTGATACAAAGATTGAACCTTCAAGTGCATAGTTAACTTTTCCATCTAAGCCATAAGCAATCGTTGTTAATAAACCACTTTCTGACTTAACAGCTTTTTCACCTGTATTCATTAACATAAATCCACCAGTACCATACGTATTCTTAACATCTCCACGTTCAAAACATGCTTGTCCAAATAAAGCAGCTTGTTGGTCTCCAGCGATACCAGCGATAGGTACTTCTTGACCAAAGAAATGATAGCTAACTGTTTTAGCATAGATTTCACTAGATGCTTTTACTTCAGGTAACATATTTTTAGGAACATCTAATATTTCTAACAACTCATCGTCCCATTTTAAGTCATGGATATTAAACATCAAAGTACGACTAGCATTTGAATAATCAGTAATATGTGCAGCATCACCTGATAATTTCCATACTAACCAACTATCAATTGTACCAAATAACAAATCTCCATTATCAGCTTTTTCTCTAGCACCTTCGACATTATCTAAAATCCATTTCACTTTAGTTCCAGCAAAATATGGATCTAATAATAAACCAGTTTTGTCTCTAAATAATTGTTCATGACCTTGTTCTTTTAAGTCATTACAAATACCTTGAGTTTGGCGAGATTGCCACACGATTGCATGATAAATTGGGCGACCTGTATTTTTATCCCAAACAACAGTTGTTTCACGTTGATTTGTAATACCTATCCCTTCAACTTGCTCAGCATTAATGTTATGTTCATTCATAACTTCCGTCATTACAGCTAATACAGAAGTCCAAATTTCATTTGCATCATGTTCTACCCAACCTGATTGTGGAAAGTGTTGTTTAAATTCACGTTGCGCAACACCTGCTATTTCTCCCTTTTGATTAAATAACATTGCTCTAGAACTCGTTGTTCCTTGATCTATAGATAAAATATATTTTTCCATAATATGTAGTCTCCTTTAAACTGTAAATCAGTATATTAATTCATTTTACAAAATTTTTTAATAGGTTGCGAAAAATAGCATAATTTACAATAAACTGATGTCAAATTATGCTATTTGATTAGCTGAATATTTTGTTTAATAAATAGTTTCAATATCATCATTTTTAGATGTTTTATTTAAAATTACACCTAAAATTAACGTAGCGATAACAACTAAGATTCCAATGGCACTTATTAAGTTAAATGTATGTTTATAAAAAATTGTATAAATTACAGCACCTAACATACCGCCAGCAATAGGACCCAATACTGGGACAATTGCGTAACTCCAATTTGAATCACCTTTACCAAATATTGGCAAAATTGCATGAGCAATTCTCGGTCCTAAATCACGAGCCGGGTTAATTGCATAGCCTGTTGGTCCACCTAAACTTAAACCGATTGCTACGATTAACAGACCAACAATGATTGGGTTTAATCCGTCAGCAATCTTATTAATACCAATAAATAAAATACCTAAAGTTAAAATCGTTGTACCAATAATTTCACTTAAAAAGTTAGCGAAGTAATTCTTAATTGCTGGTGCAGTTGAGAATACACCTAATTTTGCACCTTTTTCTTCTGTTACTTTCCAATGTGGTAAATACATTAGCCAAACTAATGCAGCACCCACAATACCACCAAGCATTTGACAAACTATAAATCCTGGTACTTGTGCCCAACTGAAACTACCATCCATTGCTAAAGCGATTGATACTGCTGGATTTAAATGTGCACCTGAAAACTTACCAACTGCATAAACACCCATAGTTACGGCTAAGCCCCAACCTAAAGCAATAACAATCCAATCAGCACCATTACCAGCACTACGTTTTAAATTAACATTAGCACAGACTCCGCCACCAAAAAGAATTAAAATTGCAGTTCCTAGAAATTCTGCTAAATATGCATTCATATATAAATGTCCTCCCAAAAGATAAAGAGATTCCTACAGCCATTTAATTGCGTAGAAATCTCTCGTCTCTATTCTAGATATTAACTTGTATTTTATGTTTTATATCATACTATTTGTATGAAAGCGTTGTCAATAACTTTTGTAAAAAATTGGTCATAATTTAATCTTTAAAAAACTAGTCATTGTCACAAAAAAGAACATATTGAAATTTTATTAAAATTTTACATATATTATTATCAATAAAAATCTCTTTTTGAATCTAGATAAAAGTACTTTTATTTTTTAGGACTAATTGATTAAATGTAAATAGAAAATATTGAAAGTATTAAGTAATTTAAAACCAAAACACCTGAAGTTGGGACCCAGCAAAGTAAAATTATGTCCACAGAATTTTTACTTTAATGTGCAAGCTGGGCAAGGGACCCAGCAAAGTAAAATTTAAAAGGATTACAGTTGCACTATCAGTACAACTGCATTGGGACGCAACAAAGAGAATTTCACCAAGAAATTCTACAGACAATGAAGGTTGGGCAAGAGCCTGGGACAAAATGTATTTTACGCTTAAATTTAAGCATTTGGCAGTAACTGTCTGGTTTTCAAAGCGTTGATAAATCAACATTTTGAAAACCTAGTCAGTCTTGCCGGGGTGGGACTACGAAATAAATTTTATATAAAATTTATTTCTGTCCCACTCCCAATTCGGGAGAATACAAATAAAAAACTCGACTCCTATTTTATTTCAATAGTCATCGAGTTTCTAAATTGTTATTATTTAGTCATTTAGCATTACTAATAACAATTTAGTTAATTTACCATAATTTTTGATCACTTGTTGTTACGTATTTTGCACCATTTTTAATTGCTTCTTCTATTTCTTGCTCAGTATTAATCAAGCCTCCTGCAATAACTTGTGCTTTCGTTTCTTTTTCTATATTATGAATTGCTTTACTTGCTACGCCAGGTAATACTTCAACGAAATCTGGTTCAACTTTTTTTATTAAATCTATACTTCTTTTCAACGCTTGACTGTCAATAATAAATACTCTAAATATCGTTAAAGTATTTAGAGATTTAGCCTTTTTAATGACTTTAGATTTGGTCGACACAATACCTTTAGGTTTAAATTGTTGAATAATATATTCACTAGCAAATTCATCATGACTTAGTCCTTTGATTAAATCTATGTGAATAAAACACTCTATGTGATTTTGTTTAAGTAATTCCATGATGCTCTTAATATGACCAATATGCATATCCAATAAAACACAAATTTTATGATCCGTCTTGATTAACAATTCTAAATCTTTCATGTTTCTAACTGCTGGTAAAATATTAGTGTTCATATTGACATCCTCTCTACATGACACGTTTGAATAATTTTTCTAATTCATAATTGGTAAAATTAATAATAATCGGTCTTCCATGTGGACACGTAAATGGATCTTCCGCTTCTCTCAATTGATCGATTAAATCTGACATCTCATGCTGTTGTAGATAATGATTAGCTTTGATTGATTTCTTGCAAGACATCATAATTGCAGCATCTTCACGCATTTTTGCTACATTAATTTTTTTATGTTCTAAGACAAGTTCAATCATATCTTTAATAATATCTTCTACTTCATCTTTAGGGAACCACACTGGATAACTATTAACGATATAGTCATAACCACCAAAATGTTCTAGATTAATTCCAACTCTTTGCAATTCACTTTGATATTGATCAATGATTAATTGCTCATCTTTTGAAAAATGGAATGTTAGTGGAATTAATAAATCTTGTACTTCATTTGTCACTTGTCCTATTTTATCTCTAAAATATTCATATTTGATACGTTCTTGAGCAGCATGCTGATCTATCATATACATGCCTTGTTCATTTTGCGCGATAATATATGTTCCATGAACTTGACCAACAACTTCCATATATGGAACGCGTTGTTTTGGTATAGATTTAAATGTTGAGCTATCGACATGTTCAGTATCAGATTCTGTGTTAGACATATATGTTATGTCATCGTCATTTTGATGTGGTAGATCCATTTGTTCCAAAATTTGTCTTTGTTTATTAGAGTAATCATCATCAATATTTCGTGTATCATTATATAAATTATTGTCATCAACTTCAGCAACCATATTAGATTCGTTATTATCACTTTGGTTTAACAATCCATCATACTGATAGTCAGATTTATCATCTAGACGTTTATCATTTTGATTAGCTTGTTCAAAAGCGATCTTTTGCTGTTCAAAAGTTTCTAACACTTTATTTTTTTTAGACATTTTATCTAAATCATTTTGTGGAATGAGTATTTTATCTTTAAATGCCTCTCTGATTTTTGTCACAATCAACTCAAATAATTGATCCTCTTTCGATAGTCTTACTTCTAATTTAGTTGGATGCACATTGACATCTACTAGTATTGGGTCCATCTCAATATTGATATAACATATTGGATAACGGCCAATAGTTAATAATGTATGATAACCTTCTAATATAGCCTTATTTAACATGAAATTCTTAATATAACGGCCATTAATAAAAATTGAAATATAATGTTTATTACTTCTTGAATGTTCTGGTTTGGCAACAAAACCTTCTAAATGATAATCACTTGTATCGCCAGAGATATGTACTAAATCTCGAGCAACTTTCATCCCATATATCTGTGCCATAACTTCATTTGTTTTACCTGAGCCATTCGTAGCAAGTAAAGTTTTCCCATCTGAAATTAAAGAGAATCGTATATTAGGATGACTCATAGCCATTCTATTGACAATATCTGTAATTTTGCCTAGTTCTGTATACAGACTCTTAATATATTTTAATCGCGCTGGCGTATTATAAAATAATGACTCAACTAAAATGTCAGTTCCTTGTTTAGCTTTAGCTGGTTTGTGATTTAAAACCTCGCCATTTTCGACATATATTTCATTTCCACTAATGCCATCTGTACATGTACGTAATGTGACTTTAGCAACTGATGAAATACTAGCTAGAGCTTCTCCACGAAATCCTAATGTTCTAATATGAAATAAATCTTCATCTTGGTCCAATTTACTTGTAGCATGACGATGAAATACTAAACCTAAATCTTCAGCTTCAATACCGCTACCATTATCAACTACTCTAATAGACTGAACGCCAGATTGCTGCACTTCTATATTTATTTCAGTAGAACCAGCGTCAATGGCATTTTCTAATAATTCTTTGACAACTGAACTTGGTCGTTCTACGACTTCACCCGCTGCAATTTTATTTGCTAATGAGGTTTGTAACTCTTTAATTTTCCCCATTTGGCAACACCTCTATTTTAACTGATTTTGTAATTCATTTAATTTCACTAATGCTTCGATTGGTGTCATATTAGATAAGTTTAATCCTTTAATTTGTTGTTCAACTTCACTTTGTCTCTCAACATCAAATAAATCAAATGTCGCTTGTTCAAATGTATTATCGCTTTGCTGTTTATTATTATCTTGCTTAATTATTTGTTGTTGGTCATCATTATTTTCTACATTTGATGTCGAAGTTATAGGTGAAATTTCTTTATTATTAGTTTCTTGCTCAAATTCATTAAGTATTACTTGTGCTCTATTGATAACTTGTTCAGGTAAATCAGCTAATTTTGCAACTTGAATTCCATAACTATCATCATCCGCTCCATCTTTAACTTTATGTAAGAAGATTAACTCTCCTTTATATTCATTGGCAGCTACATGCACATTTTTTAAATTTGGCAATACTTGATCTAACGTTGTCAGTTCATGATAATGTGTTGAAAATAATGTTTTAGCATGCGATGTCTGTGCTACATATTCAATCATCGCTTGAGCAAGTGCTAAACCATCATATGTAGAAGTACCTCTACCTATCTCATCAAAAATGATTAAACTATCTTCTGTAGCATATGTTAATGCTTTTTGGGCTTCTAACATTTCAACCATGAATGTACTTTTACCAGAAACTAAATCATCCGCTGCACCAATACGTGTAAAAATTTGATCAAATATTGGTAATATAGCTGATTCACAAGGAACATAAGCCCCCATTTGAGCCATAATACTAATAATAGCTACTTGTCTCATATATGTGGATTTACCTGACATATTTGGTCCAGTAATTAAATATATGAAGGTATCTTGATCTAGCAAACAATCATTAGGTACATAATCATTGTAGTCCATCACCCTCTCAACAACAGGATGTCTAGAATCGATTAACTTTAATTCTTTACTTTCACTGAACTCAGGTCTTGAATAATTATATTTTTGTGCAATTTCAGCAAAGCTTTGTAAACAGTCTAATTCTGAAATAATTTTAGCTTGTTGTTGTAAGCGTTCTGTATATTTTTTTACTTCTTCACGCAGCGTGACAAATAATTGATATTCTAATTCAACCGCTTTATCTTCTGCACCTAATATAATATCTTCTTTTTCCTTTAATTCATCAGTGATAAAACGCTCCGCATTTGATAAAGTTTGCTTCCTCATATAACCAAAATTAACAGGTTCTATATTTTGCAAATTCGCTCGTGTTATTTCTATAAAATAACCAAAGACTTTATTAAAACTTATCTTTAACGATTTAATGCCTGTTCTTTCTCTTTCTTTCTGTTGCAATTCTGCTAACCAAGATTTACCATTTTTAGATGCTTCTAAATACTCATCTAATTGATGATTGAATCCTACTTTAAATAATCCGCCATCTTTAATAGATATTGGTGGTTCTTCAACTAAGCTATTCTCTAGTACTTCTAATAAATCATCTAATGGTTCTAACTGATTAATTTTAGCTAATGATTGATGATTCATAGAATCTAGCAAAGCTTTAATATTTGGTATTTCAGAAATTGAATGTTTAAGTTGGATTAAATCTCTAGCATTAACATTACCATAACTTACTCTACCTACTAATCTTTCGATATCGTATACTTGATTTAAATAATGACGTAATGTATCTCTTTCTACAAATTGTTCGCTAAATGCTTCAACAATATTTAAACGTTCTTCAATTTGTTCTTTATTAATTAATGGTCTATCAATCCATTGTTTAAGTCTTCTGGCACCCATTGGTGTCTTCGTTTCATCCATCAACCATAAAAGTGTCCCTTTTTTTGATTTTAAACGAATACTTTCAGTTAACTCTAAATTACGTTTGGCATAAAAATCCATTTTCATATAATCGATAGCAGCATAAAATTCAGCATCTTCAATATGTGATAAATCTCTTTTTTGCGTATGATGAATGTAATCTAATAGTAATTGGGTTGCACTATGCATTAATGGTTGTTCTACTTGTCGATTGAAATCATACATCTCTGTAGATATTTGTTCTCGCAATGTAATTGTTTCTGTAACCATATTGATTTGTCTTTTTAAGTCATCTGTCAAAAGTTTATTAACTACAACTTCATTAGGATTAATAGTGGTAATTTCATTTAATAATGTTGCTTCATCATTAAATAAAGTCACTTTTAGTTCTCCTGTTGAAACATCACAATAGCTTAGGGCAATTTGTGGATAATCCGTCATAAAACTTAAAATATAATTATTCTGTTTATCATCCACACCACCTTGTTCCATTACTGTACCAGGTGTAACTATCCTAACAACTTCTCGTTTGACCATCCCTTTGGTTTGCCTTGGATCCTCCATTTGTTCACATATAGCTACTTTGTAACCGTTATTTATCAGCGTTTCAATATAGCTGTCAGCTGAATGATATGGTACGCCACACATTGGAATAGGATTTTCTTTTTTAGCGTCTCGTTTTGTTAAGGTGATTTCAAGCACTCTTGATGCTTCTTTGGCATCATCAAAAAACATTTCATAGAAATCTCCCAATCTAAAAAATAACAAACAATCTTGATATTCTGATTTTATTTTTAGATATTGTTGCATCATAGGTGTTACGTTAGACATTTATTTGTTCACAACCTCATTATTTTTATATTTTATAATTGAATTTTCCACTCAAATATAGCTGACAAAGTTAATTTGTATGAGTTATTTAACTCGTATATTTTAACATAATTAAAGTGACAAACATATCGAAAGCTTATTATGAAAAAACGCCCAATACTCGTTAAACGCAACATTAGTAATCAAAAATCATTGTTACTATGCTGAATAAGTATGGACGTATAAATATATTAATTTATTTTTTATTCAAGAATTTATCTAATATGCCACGTTTTTTTAATGTAATCAATAAGAAATAACTTATTAAAGCACCGATAGCACTAGATACAATAAATGTAATCATCAATGGTTTAATTAAAAAGTCATCAAAACCAATAAAATAGGCAAGTGGTATACAGACAAGACTACCAATAATACCAGTACCAAGTACTTCTCCAACAGCAGCCATAAAAATGTGTTTGCGATAAAAATAAAATGCACTGGCTAACAATACACCAATCATACTTCCCGGAAAAGCAAAAACACTACCAGTACCGAATAATAATCTTATTACTGAAGAAATAAGGGCTTGAGCTAATCCATACCAGGGACCAACTAAAACTGCACTTAATACATTAACAAAATGTTGTACTGGGGCGGCTTTAACAGGACCTAAAGGAATGATAATAATACTACTCAATACTACATTAACCGCTATTAACAGTGCAGTGATAGTTAGTTTTCTAGATTTCATATAATTAAGCTCCTTTTTCTTTAGTTAATTATGTTATTACATGTTGTTATATTGATTTAACCGCTTCTCCATCGTCGAAATAAACATTTGTAACAATTCATTGGCCTCAAATTGAGAAACTCTAAATTGTTCAACAATTGGTAAACTATTAATCTCTTCTTCTAGATGATGAATGTTGTCTTCAGATTGTTGCAATGCAAATTGTTGGCCATAATTTTGAAAATTAACTGATTGCTTTTGATATTTTTTTAATGTCGTCATTTTCTGTTGAATATTTTGATTACGATGTATTTGTTCTTCGACCATTCGATATTGCTTAATCGTATCTAACTGTTGAATTTTTTTAGCTATATTATCGGCTCGTTGTAATATTTCTTCTTTATCATACATTTTATTGTGCCACCATTTCAGGCTTAACTTCTCTAATGAATGTACCATTAAGTGAATATTGTTTAGCTTCATCAATTTGAACTTCAACCAATTTACCAATCATTGCTTTAGGTGCTTTAAAGTTCACTAATTTATTTTTATCAGTATATCCTGCTAATACTGTTTCATCTTTTTTACTGCTACCTTCACATAAGACAGTAACAATTTGTCCTTCATATTGGCTCATAGCGCGTTGTGAATATTCTCCAACTTTTTTATTAAGTCGTTGTAAGCGCTCCTTTTTGACATCTAAAGGAACATTATCAGTCATTTTAGCAGCAGGTGTGCCATCACGTTGTGAATATAAATAAGTGTAAGCATGTTCAAAGGCAACTTCATCATAAAGTGTTAATGTTTCTTCAAATTGTTCTTCACTTTCATTTGGATAACCAACAATAATGTCTGTAGTTAGCGCAACATTAGGAATTTTAGCTTTAATTCTTGAAACTAAGTCCAGGTAGCTTTCGCGAGTATATTTTCTACCCATAATTTTAAGTACTTTATTATTACCTGATTGTACTGGAAGATGAATATGAGGAACAATATTGCCACCTTCTGCTATAACATCAATCATATGATCAGTAAAATCCCATGGGTGACTTGTTGTAAATCTAACTCTTGGAATAGCGATTTTTGAGATATCTTGTAATAAATCTCCTAATCCATAAGACATATCTTGCAAGTCTTTACCATAAGAGTTAACATTTTGCCCTAATAAAGTAATTTCTTGGTATCCTTCACGAGCTAATTCTCTTACTTCATCTATAATATCTTGCGGTCTTCTACTACGTTCTTTCCCTCTAGTAAATGGCACAATACAATATGTACAAAACTTATCACAGCCATACATAATATTAACCCATGCTTTGATATTACCTTCACGGACTTTTGGAAGATTTTCAATAACATCCCCCTCTTTTGACCACACTTCAACAACCATTGCTTTAGAAAGATATGCCTCTTCTAAAATTTCTGGTAAATGATGTATGTTATGTGTCCCAAAAATCATATCTACATTTTGGTAAGATTTCAAAATTTTATTAACTACTGATTCTTCTTGTGACATACATCCACAAACGCCGATTAATATATCTGGACGTTCTTTCTTAAGATGCTTTAAGTTACCAATTTCACTAAAAACTTTATTTTCTGCATTTTCTCTGATGGCACAAGTATTAATTAAAATGACATCTGCAGTGTTAATATCTGAAGTAGCTTTATATCCAAGCGCTTCTAAAATACCTGCCAACACTTCAGTATCATGTGCATTCATCTGACAGCCATATGTTTTTATTAAAAATGTACGGTTTTCTCCCATACCACGATATTTTTCATCAATTTGAAAGTCTCTATTATATTGTATTTCTTGCTTTCCACGTTTTTTTGCTTCTTTTAAACTGGGTGGTTGATATATTTGTTCAAAATATTTGCTGTAATCTTTTTCAGCTTTGTTATCACGTTCTTTTAATATATCAACAGAACTAGACTTTCTTTGTTCTTCATTCACTTTGCAAAATCCTTTCTATATGCCCATATCATTACATCATTATATTAAATTTATCATCAAAGTGCAAAATGCTAAAAATTCAGAATGGAGTAGAAATAAGTTTTTAACATATATTTCATTGTCCACTCTAGCCAAACTATCTATGATTATAAAGGTAAATTTATTAATATTCTTAACCTCGATAGTTACAGTCAATTGCATAATTTTAAGTATATAATGCTTTTACTCCACACTCTTGACAGAAGAACTATTTCGAATTTTATTAATCATATTTTTCAGTTAGCGTTTCAATACTAATACCTTCTGGTACGTGATAAAACTTGACTTGGCTAATTATACTCGGACATTGTAATTCAACCATTTTATCATTTAAAGTTTGTATTAAAATTAAACACTCATTCATATCACCTTGTACTGTTGTTTCTAATGCACCAACTCTATAATTAAGTCCAGATTGATCAATAATAGCAATTGCTTCGTCTACATAAGGTATTACATTATCATTATTTGGCGTTCTAGGAATAATTTGAATACTCATTAATGTATCTTGCATTTTACATCTCTCCAATTTATAAATTTAGTATTATCTTTACTTATACTTATTTAGTCTTTAATAAAATAATAAGGATCACTGACAAACGCACTAATTATTGTGATCGTCTTTCAACTTTGATTGGAAATTTTCATTATGTTTACGTACCATTGCTGAACTATTAATTGTGTTAACTTGGTTAGCTACTTGCAATTTTGACTTTTTATTACTCTAGTTACTACTAAAAAGATTAACAGTTAACATGTATTTTTATTATATCAGTCTATTCTAAAAAATAGACAAACGATTGTGTTTCATATGTATAAAAAACTGAGTAATTTAAATGAAACTCATATTCATTTAAAAGACTCAGTTTTTATTTTTAAATAAATTGTTCAGTTAATTCATTAAATGTATCTTGAGAGATTTCGATATCTCGCTTAGCTAACGGTGTATCTTCTAATTCTGTTATTTGTGATTCATATGAAGGTGTTTCAGTATCTTGGTACACAATACCTTTGACTAATGATTCATGATCAATAACAGTTTTCATTGCGAGTTGTTTGTCTGATGTATCATAATCTTCAATATCATCCAAACTTACTAAGTGCTCTTTAAACCAATCATAAGTATTGATTTTATTATACGTTACACATGGTGAGAAAACATTAACAAATGAAAAGCCATCGTGATTGATTGCATCTTCTATTAATTTTGTTAATGCTTTAATATCACTAGAAAAGCCTTGTGCTACAAATGTCGCTCCTGAAGATAATGCTAATTCTAACGGTGCTACATTTTTCTCAATATTTCCTTTTGGAGTTGTTTTAGTAACAAAACCTACTGCTGATGAAGGTGAAGTCTGACCTTTGGTTAAGCCATAAATTTGGTTGTCCATAACAATATAAGTCATATTCATGTTTCTACGTAAAGCATGGATTGTATGACCCATACCTATAGCATAGCCATCTCCATCTCCACCTGAAGCAATTACTGTTAAATCTTTATTAGCCATTTTAACACCTTGTGCTAATGGTAGTGCTCGACCGTGTATAGAGTGCACACCGTATGAGTTAATGTACCCTGATAAACGTCCTGAGCAACCAATTCCAGTAATAATAGCCACATCTTCTGGTTCTAATCCAATGTTTGCTGCAGCTTTTTGAATAGCAGCTTGAACTGAAAAGTCACCACAACCAGGGCACCAATTGGGCTTTACATTATTTCTAAAATCTTTAAATGTAGCCACTTATACCATCTCCTTAATTTTTTTTACTACTTCTTGACCTTTTTCCACTATCTCATGTGGTAAGAATGGTGTCCCATCATATTTTGTATAATTTACTAATTTATCATGTATGTTGACATTCATTTTTAAAATACTGGCAAGTTGTCCTTGATAATTGTGTTCAGCTACAATAACTTTATCTGCCTGATTGACAGCTTGTTGAACGATTGACGTTGGGAATGGATGTAATTGTCTAATTTGCATTGTATTTACTTTAATTCCTTCATTTTCAAGTCGTTCACTACCTTCAACAATCGCACCTTTAGTTGAAATAAAACCAATATATAATATGTCAGCATGCTCATGATTTATCTGTGCTTCAACAGGTTCATTAATTAATAGATGTTCTGTTTTGTGCATACGTTTATCCATTTGTTGTTGTCTATTTTCAGCAGCTTCGCTAGGTTTACCTTCTTCATTATGCTCAACGCCTGTAATATGATGAATACCACCTTTTACACCTGGAATTGGACGTGGTGAAACACCATTTGCAGTTAATGCATAACGTTTAAAGTAACCTTTATCATCTTCATCACGTTCAATATCAGATTGTAATAATTCTCCACGTTTGATTTGAACACGATTAAAATCAAGATTATCAACGGTTTGTTTACCTAACGATAATTGTAAATCACTTAATATAATTACAGGACATTGGTATTCTTCTGCTAAGTTAAAGGCTTCTACAGTTAAATAAAAGGCATCCTCAGCATCTGTTGGTGCAACAACAATTTTAGGAATATCACCATGAGTACCATATATCATTTGCATTAAGTCAGATTGTTCTTGCTTAGTTGGCAAGCCTGTTGAAGGACCACCACGTTGTGTATTAATAATGACAAATGGTGTTTCAGTCATTCCAGATAAGCCAATAGATTCCATCATTAATGATAACCCTGGACCAGCACTTGCAGTAAACGCTCTTACACCACCATAATTAGCTCCAATTGCCATTGTTGCTGCTGCTATCTCATCTTCTGTTTGAATAACAGTTCCACCTACTTTTGGTAAGTTAGCAATCATATATTCCATAATTTCTGACGCGGGTGTAATGGGATAAGCAGCCATAAATTTAGATCCTGCAGATATTGCACCTAAACCTATGGCATCATTACCAATCATATATAAATGAGGTTGTTCATTTGTATGTTCAAGTTCAAAATCACCAATTATTTCTGATAACTGTTGTTGCATTAATTGATAGCCTTCATTTAATGCTTGAATATTAATATCAACAACTTTGTCCCCTTTTTTGCTAAACATATTTGAAACTAATGTTTCAAATGTTTGAGTGTCTAGATTCATTAAAGCAGCTGTGGCGCCGATAGCAACCATATTCTTCATTAATGCCGTACCAAGTTCTTTAGCTGTACTTGTAAATGGTAATTCAATAAGTTGAGCTTTACAATCTTCTGGTTTAGTTGGTTTAGCTTTGGCGTCAGCTAAAATAATACTATCTTCTCTCATTTCGTGATAATTCACTTCAATTGTTTCTTGATCGAATGCAATTAAAATGTCTAAATCATCACTAATTGCATGTACTGGTTTTGTAGATACTCTAATTTTATTATTAGTATGTCCACCTTTAATACGACTTGAAAAATGTCTATAGCCATATAAATAATAGCCTTTTCTATTCATAGCCGTAGCAAAAATTTCGCCAGTTGACTCTATACCTTCACCTTGTTGTCCGCCAACTTTCCACGATAATTGTGGTTTCATAGTTAATTGCCTCCTACGGATTGATTTCATATTAAATAATAACAAAAAGAACCACCGATTTACTATGTAAACAGTGGTACGATATTAAATTCATACTAATGGACGATAATATCATTTACGCTTCCATTCAACTTAACAGTTTAAATTCTACGTAGCTAATGAATAACTATTAATCTATCAAAAAGTTAAATGTTATCTATCTTTACAATTTTGATTGTTCAATTCATTATTAATAATTTAGCTTTTATATTAATTTATACTAATTGATGATCTTCATTAATCAATATACGTTCAATATACTTAGCAGTTCCTTCTTTATTTAAATCTATAATAACACCTGATAAAACACTTCTACCTTCATCTGGTACAACATGCCGTTGAGGTAAACTTGTAATAAATCTTTTAATAACTTCATCTTTATTTATACCTAGGATTCCATCATAATAACCTGTCATACCGACATCAGTTATATAAGCAGTACCATTAGGTAAAATACGATCATCTGAAGTTTGAATATGCGTGTGTGTTCCAACAACTGCACTCACTCTGCCATCAAGGAACCAACCCATAGCATTTTTTTCAGATGTTGTCTCTGCATGAAAGTCCACAAAGATATAATCCGTTACTTTTCTAGCTTCTTCCACAAGCTCATTTGCTTTTTTAAAAGGATCATCTATATCTTGCATAAAAGCACGACCTTGTAAATTGATTACTGCCAATTTAATTTCATTAATCTGGATAAATCTCATACCTACTCCAGGTGCTTCTTCAGGAAAATTCGCTGGTCTAACTAAGCGTTTAGCAGAATCAATAAATTCATATATTTCACGTTGTCCATAGGTATGATTACCCATAGTCATAAAATCAACGCCATCTCTTAACAATTGTTTATATATTTTTTCAGTTAAACCTTTACCATGTGCAGCATTTTCTGCATTCACTATGGTTACAGTAGGTTTATATTTTTGTTTTAATAGTGGAAGATATGTTTCTATAGCATTTCTGCCTATCTTTCCAACAATATCCCCAATAAACATTATTCGCATGGTGTGTCATCCTCTCATATATATTAGTTTAATTGATATAGTTGAATATTTAAAGAAAATAATCCCCTATTTATAGTTTTAAAATTGATAGTAGGGATTACTTTTTTGAATAGTTTGTTTATGTTATCATTGAACCATCAAAAAATAGGAGTTGTAAATAAATACATGTCTATTAATATTGATCCAGAAAAATTTGCAGAATTAGTTGTTAGTTCAAATCCTTCAAAATCAGAAGATGTTGAAGATATTGCAAAAGATAGTTTAAAACTATATATTAATGCTTATCGTTTAGCTGAAAGATATTCTACAATCGCAACAAATTGTTATGATACAGCTGAAGTGATTCAAGAATTGAAAAAAACTGATTTACAATTAAAATAATACAAGTAAAAATTTATACACTGCTAATCAAGTTCACAACTTTTTTAGCAGTTTTTTTATGCGCGAATTTAGTTTACATAATAATGTTATACTAAATTAAATTATTGTTTTCAATTCTATCTTTAAGAAGTTTGCATATTTAGAGCTAGTTAGATTTACAATCTTTACTAGCTCTTGCCCAACCTTGCCCGTCTTGCACATTTAAAGCAACTTAGATTTTTAACCTTTAGTAGCTTTTATGCAGTTGCACTTATAGTGCAACTGTAATCCTTTTAAAATTTTTCTATGATGGGTCCCTGCATTGTCCGTAGAATTTCTTGATGAAATTCTCTGTGTTGGGTCCCTTGCCCAGCTTGCACATTATTGTAAAAGTTCTGTTAACAGAACTTTTCTTTGTTGGGTCCCAATGCAATTGTTAGATTTTCTGCTATCTTGATAGCTAGAAAATCTTATGCAGTTTATTATAAATTAATAAACTGTAAACCTTTTTCATAGCAACCAATTGTAATCCTTTATTTAGTTTTTTAACCTTTACTAGTTCGCCCAACCTACACTGCTTGTTGAAACTGGCAACCAGTTTTTCTGTGTTGGTTCCCTTACCCCAACTTTCGTATTTATAAAAAATCCGAAAGTTATTTTTCTCTATCGGGGCTTTATCACATGAGTATTAATATCAATATTTTTGTATTTTAAATAATTTTTATTTAATTAATCATTCGTAAATTTCAAGTTTAAGTTAGCCACTTATATTTTTTAAGTAGTACTAACGTTTTAGGCTCTTTTCTGTTTTGTAAACCCAAGATGAGTGGTAGATATTTTATCTATGACTCATCTTGGGTTAGTAACAGCTAAAGTATTTAGCTGTTAAATAACTATAATAGATTTAATACTTTTAATGCTTGAGCCATTCTATGATGAGCTGTGTCATAGCCTAGGATTTTTCTAGGATAATCATTCATAAATTGTTGCACTTGTTTTAAGCGACATTGACTCACGGTTGATAGATCTGTTCCTTTAGGTATAAATCGACGTAACATTTTATGTTGATTTTCACTGGTACCACGTTCAAATGATGAAAATGGATGTGCGAAATAAATATTGATGTCATGACCAAATTCTTCATATAATGATGCGAATTCTGAGCCATTATCTGCTGTGATTGATTTGAATATATGTGGTGTGAGCGACTTTAAATGCTTAAATATTGATGTTAATCCTTGTGAGACTGAATGAGCGCTTTTATCATTAATCAGCTTTAAGATTTCAAAACGTGTAGCACGTTCAACGAGTGTTAAGATGACAGGTTTAGATTTATCTTTGGTACCGATGACAGTATCGATTTCCCAATGTCCAAAGGTTTGACGAGATTGGACGTCCTGTGGACGCTGTTCAATACTTGGACCTAAAATACGACGATGTGTACGATGATAGGTTTGATTAGACATGCGTCGTTTTAACTTCTCTAAAAGATGGATATTTTTAGTCGCCATGATATTATCATTAATCCAAGCATATAAAGTTGTCACACATGGTATTAAATCTTTACGGAACACATTTTCACGATGAGCACATGCCACAACAGCTTCAGGTGACCAACGTTGTTGAATCATTAAGTCATCAGCCCAAGCTATAAAATGAGGATTTTTCCGCCATAAAGATTGTGCGCCACAACGTTGTCGATTCTTGTAGTAATTTTGTTGTGCGAGTGATGGAATATATTGGAATTATTCATATTCATAAACTTTATCTTGATATTTTTGGCGTGAAATTTGACGTGTGGTACCACGTTCTATTTCATTATGGATTGTTTGAGGTGCACGTCCTAATTCACGTGCAATAGCACGATTAGAAAAGCCTAAATCTTTAAGAGTTTCGATACGAATGCGTTCTTCATAAGTTAGGTGTGTTCCTTTATGTTTTATCGTGTTACAATGATTTTGCGTCATGTGAATTCATCCTTTATTGAAGAGTGTGAGAGCCTCAATAATAACATGAAATTCACGTGACGTTTTTTATTTATAGGTGGCTAAGTTGATTATAAAATCCACCTTTATTAATCATTCTTAATAAAGAGTAAATTTTAATTATTACTATATAAAGAAAACTCCCCCACACTTTGTGGGGGAGACAAAAATTATTTTGCATATTCTACTGCTCTAGTCTCTCGAACAACTGTCACTTTGATATGACCAGGATATTGTAATTCTTCTTCAATCTGGTTTTTAATATCTCTTGCTAATCTATATGATTTTAAATCATCAATTTCTTCAGGAGAGACAATCACACGGATTTCTCTTCCTGCTTGTATTGCAAATGCCTTTTCAACACCGTCATAACTTTCTGATAACGTTTCCAATCGTTCTAATCGACGAATATAATTTTCCAGTGTTTCTTTTCTAGCGCCTGGTCGTGCAGCTGATAATGCATCAGCAGCAGCCACTAAAATAGAAATAATTGACGTTGGTTCTACGTCTCCATGATGTGAATGAATCGCATTGATTACTGTTTCATTTTCACCATATTTTTTAGCTAATTCTACACCTATTTCAACATGACTACCTTCTACTTCATGATCTATCGCTTTACCTACATCATGTAATAGCCCTGCACGTTTAGCTAAAGTTTCATCTTCACCTAATTCTGCAGCTAACATACTTGCTAGATGTGCTACTTCAATAGAATGTTTAAGAACATTTTGACCATAACTTGTACGATAATTTAAACGTCCTAATATTTTAACTAAATCTGGATGCATATTATATGCATTAACTTCAAATGTCGCTTGTTCACCAGCTTCACGAATAATATCATCTACTTCTTTTCTTGCTTTTTCGACCATATCTTCAATTCTTCCTGGATGAATACGACCATCAGATACTAAGTTAACAAGTGCTGTTCTTGCAATTTCTCTTCTTATTGGATCAAAACCAGATAAAATTACAGCTTCTGGTGTATCATCAATAATTAAATCAATTCCAGTTAAAGTTTCAAGTGTGCGAATATTTCGTCCTTCTCTACCAATAATACGACCTTTCATCTCATCATTTGGTAAATTAACAACTGATACAGTAGATTCACTTGTATGATCTGCTGCTAATCTTTGCACTGTAGTAGCTAATAATTCTTTGGCTGTTTTATTAACTGTTTCTTTAGCTTCTTTTTCTTTTTCTTTAACAAGTATTGCAATATCTTGTGACAGTTCTTCTTCAACTCTTTGAAGTTGTTCATTAACAGCTTCTTCTTGAGTGAGACCGGAGATGCGTTCTAATTCTTGTTCATGCTTCATTATTAACGTTTGAACACTACTCTCTTTTGCATCTACTTGTTGTTGTTTTTCTTCAATTTTTGATTCTTTTTGCTCTAAAATCTCATCCTTTTTATCAAGTAAATCAGATTTTCGCTCTAAGTTCTCTTCTTTTTGAAGAAGGCGGGATTCTTGTCGTTGAAGTTCACCACGTCTTTCACGTAGTTCCGCTTCAGCTTGTTCTCTTAAAATTTGATTCTCTTCTTTTGCCTCAAGTAATTTTTCTTTCTTGATATTGTCAGCCTCTTTATTGGCTTGATTTACAATATCTTCGGCAGTCTGTCTTGCATGTAATTGCTTTTGATGCAATATATTTCGGGCTACAACATACCCTACAACAACGCCTAGAATAATCCCCAGCAAAATGAGTAGGAGGCTTAATAAATTCACATAAACACCTCCTTTTTCTAGGGTTTCGTCTGTATATGAAATTCAATATGACTTTATGAAATTATATATAAATCATACATATTAATTGTACGGTTTTAAGCGGATAAGTGTCAAGTTATCTATTTGCACTTTTAGAAGATATTACAACTATTGACTGTTGAAAATTATAATTATTATACTATTAAAAATATAATTTTATCATCAATAAATTCACCATTAAATCTATGATCTTAATTATCAAATTGAATGTAGAAATCTCCATAAAAATATATAGCAATTAGTTTTATTAACATATAATAGCTAAGGTACAAGACTATCAAAAATACCAGTCAACAACTATATTAAGAGTCTATAAGCATTTTTATTGGGTTTTCTCCCAACTTGGACTGGTACATAATTAATTTTTAAATTATTCATTTTTTATTTATCAGTCCTAAAACTAGAGAACTCTTTATTGTAGTTATAAACGCTAACACATTTAAAATTTTCCATAAAAAAACTTCAAAGTACAACATCGTTATACTTTGAAGCTATAAATGTTTGAAGATTTACCCTTATTCTTCCTCTTCAAAAAGTGACTTAGGCGCTTCTTCTTCAGAACCTTCAACATCACCATCAAAAATTCCAAGCTTTTCACGTAATTTACGATCAATTTCTTCTTTAATTTGAGGATTCTCTTTTAAGTACATTTTAACGTTTTCTTTACCTTGGCCCATTCTTTCACCATTATATGAATACCAAGCACCGGATTTATCAACAATTTCATTTTCAACACCTAAATCAATAAGTTCGCCTTCTTTAGAGATGCCTTGTCCATACATAATATCCACTTCTGCAACTCTAAATGGTGGTGCAACTTTATTTTTAACAACCTTAATTTTAGTTCTATTACCAACAATTTCTTGTCCTTGTTTCAATTGTTCAGCACGACGTACTTCTAGTCTAACAGAGCTATAGAATTTTAATGCTCTACCACCCGGTGTTGTCTCAGGGTTACCGAACATGACACCAACTTTTTCACGAATTTGGTTAATGAAAATAGCTGTTGTATTTGATTTAGAAATAGCACCAGATAACTTACGTAAGGCTTGTGACATCAAACGTGCTTGTAGTCCAACATGAGTATCTCCCATTTCACCTTCAATTTCAGCTTTAGGCGTTAGAGCTGCAACTGAGTCAACTACTACAACATCGACAGCGCCACTTCGTACAAATGCTTCTGCAATTTCTAAACCTTGTTCGCCATGGTCAGGTTGTGACAAATATAAATTATCAATATCCACGCCTAGCGCTTGAGCGTACACTGGATCTAACGCATGTTCAGCATCTATAAATGCTGCTACACCACCATTACTTTGTACTTCGGCAATAGCATGAAGTGCTACAGTAGTTTTACCAGAACTTTCAGGACCATATATTTCAATAATACGTCCTTTAGGGTAACCACCGACACCTAATGCATTATCCAATGTCACTGAACCACTTGATGTACTTGAAACACGACGAGCTTTATTGTCCCCAAGTTTCATTACTGCACCTTTACCAAAAGACTTTTCCATATTTTTTATTACTGTATCTAGAGCTTTTTGACGATCATTATCCAAAGCGAGACCTCCTAAGTGAGCTTGTTTCTTTTTATTATCTTACCAATACTATACAAGGATTTTAATTGAATTACAAGTGTTTTGCGAATATTTGTTCGTATTTTTTGGCTATTTTTTACAACAAAATCGAACAAACGTACTTATCAATTTAACAATTATTAAAAATTAAATCCTCATTTAAATGAATTTAATAATCTTATTAATGCATAATTTTGACTTCTGCTATGCATTAAATTTCTTGATTGTGCCATTTTAAATGACTCAATAGTTAACTTGTCATTTTCCAATAATGCCAAATAAATAGTGTTATCTTGATTTAGAATAGAAATTGCCAAAGGAACTTGATATAAAGAAGCTGTATAATTAGTTGATTCTAGTAATTGTTCCTCGATACTGTTGTTTTTATTAATGATGTATTCTGAATCAATGATAGATCCTTTAGCCATTTCATGTTCATCTACATTTTTTAATCTATTGAATAATGCTCCATTTGTTACACCATCATATATTGCAAACGGGGTGTTAATACGTTGTATAACTGCTTGCTCTAATAATATATCATCTGATCCATAATAGAACTCACCAATTCTCTCCAAGATTTCTTTTTTAATTGGGGTTATTATATTTTCAGCCTCAGTCTTAGATTCTGCACTTGCAGTTAATCTAATATAAACTTCATGACTACCAGCTAATGGTGCGATTGTTGGATTTGTTTGGTGATCTATCATATCCATAAGTACCGTTTCGACTTTGGACTCTCCTATTCCGGCAAATCTAAGTAATTCTGAGTGTATGATTCTTTTATTATCCATAAAATAAGGCAATAACTCATGTTTAGCCATAGGTTGCATTTCTTTAGGCGGTCCTGGTAACATGACAATTTTTTTATTACCAGTTTCAATTAACATGCCTGGTGCCATACCATGATGATTAGGTAATACTATTGAATCTTTTATAACTAAAGCTTGTTGTTTATTATTTGGTGTCATTTCTTGGCCTTGTTCTCGAAAATAACTTTCAATATAGTCAAGAGAAGGTTCATCGGTTATCAACTCTTTATTAAGCACTTTGGCAACTGTATGTTTAGTTAAATCATCTTTTGTAGGTCCCAAACCTCCTGTTAAAATCAACGTATCAAATCGTTCTAAACCGCTTCGAATCACATGTTCTAAGCGATGTGGATTATCACCAATAACTGTATGTTCAACAACATCTTTACCAATTTCATTAAATAACTTGGATAAAAATTGTCCATTAGTATTGGCTATTTGACCTAGTAATAATTCTGAGCCGACTGCTATTATTGAGATTTTCATTTGTCTCCCCCTTTTGCATAACACATCTATTATAAACAAATCTCCTTAAAATTTCTAAAAATGAGTTTCAAAATGACTGTAATTTTAATTGTATAATCAATTACTAACTGACGACTTGTCATAGAAACTGAAATTAAAATGCATTCTATAGTTATTATTGTAGGATTTACAGTAATAATCTGAATTACAATGCCTTGATTTATTACTCTTTTATCATCTTAATCGGTCTTGCCGTGTGAGACACGTCATCAAAATATACGCGAGGTTTTTAAATTAACGTACAAAACAGACATTAACGAAATAACTATTTGAAAAATTATTTCTATCGTACTCTCCACTATAATTATTTGACTGAAAACAATTTTTAAATAATTTTCTCTTAACTGGATAATCTAATGTTTAAATTTTAATGATTATAAGATGTATACTTTTGCTTTGAATATCATTTAATATACCCAAAATAATAAAAAGGTAATTTCTACCAAATTTAAATAGAAATTACCTTTGATAAATATTAAATTTATATAGCTTTAGTACTAAACTTCTCAAAATAATTAATGTTTAAATACATCTCTACCTTTATAGAAATATTCAACACCTGATAAGATGGTAAATAATACACCGATATATAATAATATTTGACCTATAGAGAATCCAAGCCATATTGCCATTGGGTCACCTAATAGCAACCAAATGATTGCTACCATTGTTACAGCTGTTTTAATTTTACCAAGTTGTCCGGCAGCACTAACGAAACCTTGTTCAATTTGTAATAAACGTAATCCTGTAACAGCAAATTCTCTAGCGATTATAATAATTGCTACAACAGAATTGGTTAAACCAAGTTGCACCATAACAATAAGCGCACTAGCTACTAATAATTTGTCTGCTAGTGGATCTAAAAATTTACCCATATTAGTCACTAAATTCCATTTACGTGCTAAATATCCATCTGCAAAATCACTGAGAGATGCAATGATAAAAATAAAGCCACTAATTAATTGTTCTATTCTTATATCATAGCCACCTATAAATGATACGTTGCCAAATCCGAAATCTACTAATGCAAATAAGATAAAAACGGGTATTAATACAACTCTGAATACCGTTATCTGATTTGGAATATTCATCTTAAATCCTCATTTCATATTTTGTTATTGTTGTTAAAATATTAAAACTAAAAGAATCCATAACACAATAGTAATCAAAATTGCTAACCCCATGATTACTAATAGTTGTAAAGGTTCTTTAGATTTACTTTTATAAGTTACTTCATTACCATTACTAAAATCTGTTAAGACTTTGTCAAGTTGCTGTTGATTAGATGGTATTTCATCTTGATGAGCTTGAATAAGTTGGTTAGGTTCAATATTAACAACACTTGCGTATTTCCTAATAAATCCTTCGCTATAATTAGGATTAGGTAGTAAATTTAACTCGTTATTTTCAATATGTACTAATAAATACCTTTTAAGACCAGTCAATTGTTCTAATTCAGTTAAAGTCATCCCTAATCTTTCTCGTCTACCTTTTAATACTTCACCAATTGTCTTCAATAATGAACCTCCTAACTAACATTTACTCAAAGAATCCGAAGCCTCCACCAAATGGATCTCCAAAATCTAAATTATTTTTACTTTGAATTGTTTGTTGTTTCATATCTTCATATGTTATTTCTTGATTTTCATTTTCTCTTAATTCAATAATATAGTCAAAATCTTCCATAGTATAAGAACTTGTTTCTACAAATAAATCAGGGTGTTCTACAACTTTAATAGATGGTAAGGTCATTACTTCTGTTACAAGTTCTTGATGTTTGGGATTTGTCTCACGAGCAGTTACTGCACCATCTATAATATAAACGTGATTACAATCGTACTCTCCTTTAATTAGAGAGCTTCGAACAGTTTGTTTAATGAGTGTTGAACTAATAAATAACCATCTCTTATGTGCACAAACACTACCTGCTACGATTGATTCTGTCTTGCCAACTCTAGGCATGCCTCTAATCCCAATTAATTTATGTCCTTCTTCTTTAAACAATTCTGCTAAAAAATCAACTAATAATCCTAAATCTTCACGTTCAAACTTAAAAGTTTTCTTATCTTTACCATCCTGTTCAATATAGCGACCATGCCTTACCGCTAATCGATCACGAAGTTCAGGTTTTTTTAATTTAGTTATCTGAATTTCATTAATTTCACGTGCAATTTGTTCAAAACGTTCTACTTTAGTTAAACTATCCGTTTTAATTAACAAACCACGTTTACCTTGATCAACGCCGTTTATTGTAACGATACTGATACCAAGCATACCAAGTAAACTAGAAACATCACCTAATAATCCTGGACGATTCATTTCTATTTCATATTCCAGGTACCATTCTTTTTTTTGTGCAATAGTCATGGTAAACCCACACCCCTTGTTAGTTTAGCAATACTAAAAATTCAATTTTAATAGTCATATTATAACATTAAAAAATTTTAAATGTTATTGATTTACAGATACCAACCACCATTAACTTTTTGAATCGTCCCAGTAATACTTTTAGCTTGTGAGTGATATAAATATGCACAAGTATGTGCAATTTCAGAAGGTAATACCATACGTTGCTGTGGTAAGTCAGCCAATATACTTGTCAACTCTGCTTCATCCCAGTATTGAGCCATGTTTCCAGCAACAAAACCAGGAGTAACGGCATTAACAGTAACAGTTGTTAATGCTAATTCTTGACTCAATGCCTTAACGAAACCAAGTTGTGCACTCTTCATCGCTGAATATATCGTCTCCATACTCGCACCAGTTTCACCCCATATGGATGAAATAACAATAATTCTACCATTTTGACTTTGACGTAATTGATCTACAAAGTAACGACAAATTCTAATTAATTGCAGTACATTTAATTGATAACTGCTATTTATTTGATCATCAGTCATATCTTGAAGCATACCGTATAGTGCCTGTCCACTCGTATATATAAGAAAATCTAATTCTTCTATTCCATTAAAAGTAGCATCTAAATCAAGGGGATGTGATAAGTCTGCTTGAATAAAATGAACCCTTTCACCACGATATTGAGCTTCTAATTGCACTAAATCTGCATGACAATAGTGTAAATATACCTCATAACCATCTTGTAATAAGCGCTTTACTATTGCTGAACCAATTGATCCAGAACCACCAATGACTAAAGCTTTCATTATTCTTTAATCTCCAAACGACTGTCTACTTGCTGTTCTAAATTTAAATATAATGATGTTGTTTCATTTATACTATCTAAAGTAATATTTTCTACTATATCTAACATATCAAAGACACTTACACCTTCAAAATACAATTTAGTATATTGATTAGCAATATATTCTGGAGAATTCAAACTTGAAATAAACTCACCAATGAATTGTTTTTTCAATAATTCAAACGCTTGTTGATCTTGTAACTTACCTTTATATGTTGTTATTTCATCTAACAATAGTTGTTTTAGTTCATCTGGTTGTTGTGTAGCACTTGTAATGATAGAAAAACTATATGTTGGTTCTAAGACAAATTGATAACCAAATGTATCATCAATTAATCCCTTATTTAATAATTGTTGATAAAAATCCGTTTCTTCTCCAAAAATAAGTTCATAGAATAATGACATTTCCAGATCTCTTTGTACATATTTGTGTGGCTCTTCTGACAAAGGTTTATTTTTAAAACCTAGCATTAGTCGTGGTGATTGGATATTCATCTCTTCAGTTACAAATGCTTCATTAACTTCTTCCGGTTCATCAACTATAGCTCTTGCTATTTTCGGTTGATCCGTTTTATTACGTTTATTTTCATGTTCTTCTACTATTTGACAAATATCATTAGGATTGACATCCCCAACAACAAATAGCACCATATTAGAAGGATGATAAAACGTTTCATAACATAAATATAAGTCTTCTTTCGTAATATCATAAATACTTTCTACACTACCAGCAATATCAACACGTATAGGATGTTTTGAGTACATAGCACGTAAAGTATTAAACATCAATTTATATCCAGGTTGCTCCTGATACATTTTAATTTCTTCTGCAATGATACCTTTTTCTTTATCAACTGTTTCTTTAGTGAAATATGGCGTCTCTACCATCTTTAACAAACGTTCAATATTACTTTTAATATTATCAGTAGCACTAAACAAATAACTTGTACGGTCAAAACTGGTAAATGCGTTTGCTTGAGCATTATCTTCAGCGAATGCTGTAAATAAGTCTTCCTCTTCTTTTTCAAATAATTTATGTTCTAAAAAATGAGCAACACCATCTGGTACAGTAACATACTGATTTTGACCTAATGGTTTAAATTTATTATCTAAAGAGCCAAACTGTGTAGTATATGTGACAAATGTTTTTTGAAATCCTGCTTTAGGTATAATAAATAATCGTAAACCATTATCTAATTTCTTCTCATATACCCATTCATCTATTTGTTCATAATAATGTTGCTTCATTCTTCGTCACCTCTTTTGGTTAATACATAAACCGTATCTAAATATGCTTCATTTGCAACTGTCATAATATCTTGATAATTAACATTACTTATCTCTTCTATAAAATCATCCTTGGTTTGTGGCTGATCCAACAAAATCTGGTTATGCATAATTTCGATAATACTTTTTGGTCTATCTTCAGATTCAAATCTATGAGATATTATAATTTTTTTGGCAAGTTCTAACTTTTCTTCAGAGAATTCTCCATTTGCTAGTTTATTAAATTCCGATATAACAGTTTCTTTTGCTATTTCATATTTATCACTTGAAACACCACTTAAAACAAATAAATAACCGTTTTTACCATCAATTTGAGAATGAATAGAATATGCCAAACTTTGTTTTTCTCTCACTTCATTAAATAAAACAGATGATGGATCGCCACCGAACATCATGTTTAAAACAACAAATGCAGCATAATTTTTATCACCATATCTAGTATTAAATCGATATCCTAAATTTAATTTAGCTTGATCAACTTCATCATAGGTAACAATATAATTGGGCTCTGTAATGCTTATATTTTTAAAATTATTTTTCTGTTGCAATGTGGTAGCAAATGGTTTTATTGGAAACATATTTTTTATTTTAGCTACTACTTCTGATTCATTAACATTCCCAACTACATATACTGCACAATGGTCATTATTAATCATTGATTGATATGTATGATATAAACTTTGCGCAGTAATATGTGGTATTTGTTCTAATTGCCCAGTTGATAAATATTTGTATGCTTCATCTTCAAACATATAATCTAGCATTTTTAAAAATGAATATTGTGCTTTGTTATCCACCATTGCTTCGATTTTCTTTTGTAGTAATGTTTTCTCTTGTTCAACAATATTAGTATCAAATGCATTATCTTTAATTAAAGGGTTCCAAATAATTTCATATAATAAGTTTAATCCTTGTTCAAGTAGCAATTCATGATTTTTTAAATAACGCTCATTGACAATTTCTAATGATAACGTAATAACATGTTGATCTTTAAATTTCGTAACTGTGCTATTTACATAAGCGCCGTATAATTCTGCCAAATGATTATTAAACAATTTATCTGTCGGCCATAATTTTGTAGCTCTTACTAAAATTTTACTTAATAATGAACGTGCGGTGATTGTGTCGTAGTCTAAGGGTGCCATAAATTTAAAAACAATTGTCGTGGTCTTAAATTTTGTTGTTGGTGTAATATTAATATGTATATTGGATGATGAACTTTGTTCCAAGTTATTAACTCCTTTATTATGTGTGTAACTATATTTTTCGAGATAGTTTAAATTGTACTAAGCTATTTTTCATATAATTTAATGAATATAATACTGGTTCATTAAATTCATTATAATGTGTTATTTTTAATAAAATTAAACCTTCATGCAATGATGCATTTAAAACTTCTGAAATACGCGGTTCATAGTTAATCGCTTCAATTTCTGTATCAGCATAACAAATATTATGGCCACTTTGTGTTTTAATTGCACTTAAGATTGAACCGTTACTCATTTGATAACCCGTGCAAGTCAAATTTCTTTTAGCAATTTTGTCCATACAATAAACAACAGGATTACCATTAGCTGTTCTTATTCGTTCGATGAGCGTGATAGCCTCACCATCTTTAACATTTAATAATGATGCGTCTAATGAAGTTGCAGGTTGTTCATCAAAATTTAAATATTCGGTGCCACTTTCATAGCCAGCATTTTTGATCATTTGTCCAATGCTCACTAATTCATTTAATGGATAAAAGAAAGGGGGTAGTGTTTTTACACTTGTACCCTCTTCAAAATTATCTTTAATGACTTGTTCTGTAATTAATGCCTTAATTGCTTCATTGACATCATCAGTTTTGACATTTAATTGTCGAGCAATCGTTAAATCACTTGGTAACGTTTCACCATTGTGTAATTTATTCTGCTCTATCAAATTTAAAATGTATTGTTTTACTTTATAAATAGCGTTTACTTCTGACATTGTTACACCTCGTCATTATTTAGATCAATTAGTACTTGTCTTGGCTTACTACCTTTTTGTGGACCAATCACTTGATTACGTTCTAAATCGTCCATCAATCTTGACGCTCTATTATAACCAATTCTGAATTGACGTTGTAGTAGTGACGTACTTGCTTTTTGTTGTTCAATAACAAATAAATATGCTTCGTCATATAAGGCATCTTCACTTTTCATCTCAGATTTATCAACTGGAGCATCAGGTTCCATTTCTTTAACATAATTTGCTTGCTGTTGTTGGACAACATAATTCACAACATCTTGAACTTCTTGATCACTTAAAAATGCGCCTTGAATCCTAGTTTGAGTAGAATCACCATTACCAACATAAAGCATATCACCTTTACCTAACAGTTTCTCTGCACCACCAGTGCCTAAGATTGTTCGTGAATCTGTTTGCGAACTAACAGCAAAAGCAATTCGTGATGGTATATTATTTTTTATGATTCCTGTTATAACATCAACAGATGGTCTTTGTGTTGCAACTATTAAATGGATACCCGCTGCACGTGCCATTTGTGTAATACGCTGTATGGCATTTTCAACTTCTTTACCAGCAACCATCATTAAGTCAGCTAATTCATCAACAATTACAACGATATATGGTAATTCTGCTTGTTTTTCATCTAATTCTTGATTTTGCTTACGTATAAAGGCATTATATCCTTTAATATTTCTAGTTGCAGAATGTTGGAATAAATCATAACGTCTTTCCATCTCTGCAACTATCTTTTCTAAAGCTTGTGCAGCTTTATGTGGGTTTGTCACAACTGGTATTAATAAATGAGGTATACCATTATAAACATTTAATTCAACCATTTTCGGATCAATTAACATCAATTTAACTTCGTGTGGTTTAGCGTTTAATAAAATACTCGTTATGATACCATTAATACATACAGATTTACCACTACCCGTCGAACCTGCAACTAATAAATGTGGCATTTCGTCAAGTTGAACAGTAATCGGATCGCCTGAGATATCTCTTCCTAAACCAACTTCTAACTTATTATTAGACGGGAATTTCTCATCTAAAACTTCTTTAAGAGAAACTAAAGATATTTTCTCATTTGGTACTTCAATACCCACTGCAGATCTACCAGGAATTGGCGCTTCAATTCTAACGTCTTTAGCAGCTAGTGCTAATGCGATATCGTTATGTAAATTGACAATTTTACTAACTTTAACACCCTGTGCTGGTTGAATTTCATATTGTGTCACTGCAGGCCCAATTTTAATCTGCGTCACTTTAGCATTAACACCAAAATCTTTCATCGTATTTTCTAAAATTTGACCTTTACGTTGAACTTCACTTTTAGAAGTTGCTTGTTGTTTAGCTGGTTGATTTAATAATGTTAATGGCGGTATAACATATTCAACATTCGTAACTTCGCCCGCTTCTACAATAGATCCTTCAACTTCTGAGCTACTATCGTCCTCTAATTCATGCTGTGAATTATTTTTATTAGAAGGCCTTTCTTCGGTTACATCACTTGATTTACTATTATCTTGATTATATAAATGTTTCTTGCGAGAGGATTGTTGAGGTTGTTCTTCACTGTCATCATGACCAAAAATTGGTATTGGTCTATCATTAGACACTTCAGCGACTTCAGGTAAATCGCTTACATCCTTAATAGTTACATCAGTTACTTTTTGCTCCTCAGCTTTTTGTGATTTAAGTTGTGCTTTCTCTTCTTTTTTCTTTGCACGTTGTTCAGAACGCTCTTGCATATTCATTTTCATAGAACTAAACCATGTTTTAAGATTTTCTAAAACAAGTTTTGATACATCTCTATGACGATGATTAGTTAATAAAATCACACTAGATATGAGTAATAATAATGTAATTAATACAACACCAATAATTGAAATTAGTGGTTCACTAAGAATAAACAAATAATACCCTAAAACACCTCCACCAAAATTAGGGAACATTGTATGTTCATATGACTTGTATACGTAAGTTAATACAGGCTCACGTTCAGATTTAATGCCACTGTTGAAATAATATATAAGTTGACATAAGAATAGCAACGCAAATTGTAACACGATTGAACCTGTAGTTCTTCTAGATTTAGGGATACGTTTAGAATATGTTAAATAACCAGTTGATAATAACACTAAGATATACGTTAAATACCTACTAAATCCAAATAAATAATTAAAGAAGCTATCAATAACACGTCCAATAATTCCTAATTGGAAGATACCTAAAACAACTAAAATAACTACTAAGATAGCTATGACATATCTTATGGGATTATCATTTTGCTTTTTTCTAGAATTTGTACGTTTTTTAGTTGTTCCTTTTTTCTTCGTTGTGGGTTTTCTTTTGGTTTGTGGCAATTGATACACCTCCTTCTCGTTATAAGTATATTGTAATAAATCATTTTATTATGAGACGTCGAAAGAGGTAAGAACAACCTCACTCGTTACTAATTCATTAATTGAAATAACGTAAACATTAGCTCAACTATATTAGTATAAAATATAAAGTCATAGTAAATACTAAATTTATATTTTGTGAATTGTTCTAACCTCTTTTAATGTTTGTTAATTAAAATTATATTTCTGATATGACTGGAATAATCATAGGACGACGTTTAGTACTTTCAAATAACAGCTTACTAATTTGGTCTCTCATATTTTGTTTGATTTCTGACCATTCAATACGTTTTTCTTGTAAGCCAGCTTCTACAATTTCACGTACTTTATCTTCTGCCTCTTGTAGTAAATCTTCACTTTCTCTTACATAAACAAAGCCTCTTGATTGAATTTCCGGTCCAGCAGCGATTTTTCTATTTTTAGGATCTAACGTCACAACAACTATAAATATGCCGTCTTCTGCTAATAAATGTCTATCTCGTAATACGATATTACCTACATCGCCGACACCTATACCATCAATCAAAATGTTACCTGATGTAACTTTTTCATTTATGATCATATTTTTACCATCATAATTAATAACGTCACCTTTTTCTACAAGGAAGATCTTTTCGGGAGATACACCAGCTTCTGCCGCTAATTTTGCATGAGCAATTTGCATTTTAAATTCACCTTGTACTGGTATAAAGTACTCAGGTTTCATTATATTTAACATCATTTTTAATTCTTCCATACATCCATGGCTAGATGCATGGATTTTTTTATTATTTGGAATAATATGTGCTCCTGCACGTACCAATTCATTTAAAGTATCTGCAATAATCACTTCCATATTAGCTGAAGCTGTAATTGCTAAAAATACTGAATCTCCTTTTTCTATATTCATAATTTTATGTTTATGCTGAGCCATCTGACTTAAAGCTTCAACTGGCTCACCTTGCATTCCTGTAGCAATGATAATAACTTCATTCTTAGGATAGTTATCAACTTCTGTAATTGGAATCAGTAAATCTTTTGGAATATCAAAATAACCCATTTTTCTAGCAATATTAAATGAACTTTCTAAAGAACGACCCAAGAAAGATACTTTTCTATTTAATCTACTAGCTATATTTAATACTTGTTGGATACGAATGAAATTAGAAGCATAGCATGATACGATTAAACGTCCACGTACTTTAGCAAATGCGTCATACATATGATGTTCAATAACATTTTCAGGTGTGTTATAGCCCGGTTTCTCGGCTTCAGTTGAATCACTAATCAACACAAAGACGCCTTCTTCTCCAATTTCAGACATACGTTTAAAATCTGGTGCATAATGACCATGTAAACTTTGATCGAATTTAAATTCTCCTGTGTATACTATTGCACCATAAGAAGTGTGAATACAAACACCTAAGCTATCTGGAATACTATGTGTAGTGTTAAAGAAACTTACATTGACATTCTTGAATCTCATAATAGAATCATGATTAACAGTATAATAGCGTACTTTTTTATCAATGTTACGGGCTTTCATGCTTTCTTTTACTAACGCTATTGTTAATTTTGAACCATATACTGGTGCATCTAATTGTTCAAGAACGTAACTCACTGCACCAATAGCATGTTCGTGTCCATGAGTTAAGAATATACCTTTTAATTTATCTTTATTTTCAATTACATAAGAAATATCAGGAATAACAATATCTATCCCTAACATTTCATCTTCTGGAAACATTAATCCAGCATCTAACATAAACATTTCATCGTCTACTTCAACGATGTACATATTTTTAGCTATTTCGCCAACACCACCAAGTGGAATAATGCGAATATCTTTATTATTTTTCTTTATTAAACTCAAAATTTTACCTCCTAAATTTGTTGCCCGTCCATATATAAACTCACCATTTATTATAAGTGAAAACACGCATGATGTACACTATTATTCACTTTGATATCATTCTGTTTATCATAAACAATGTTTAAAATTATTTGTTGATCGTATATCTATTCTGATTATCTTCAATCAAAGGTTGTTATGGTTGAATATTTTTTATCTAAATGATGTCATAGTTAAAATCGACTTACAGTTGTATTTGTATTTTGTGACACATCATTGTAGTTTAATTGCTCTTATTTGTTGTCATTCTCGTCCTCCAACTGTTATTTATAGAAAATTCCATATTTGTATACTAAAGTTCTTAATTCTAAACTTTTAGCATCATAGAAGAGAGATTGCAATTGATTTTCAACAGATTGATTCCGTAGATGCCTGTCTAGAACAATAATGTAAAATTGACAAATATCTATTTAATGCTGAGTTCTATACACTCCAGTAAGATATAAAAAATAGATATATTCCGACATTATAATCCAGACAGTTACCACCAAATGCTTAATTTTAAGTGTAAAATGCTTTTTGTCTCAGACTCATTCCTCGCAAAAAAACTGCTGAACAATCATTAAGATTATTCAACAGTTTCATTTTTATAAACAAACTAATATAAGCATGTCAGATAGTCATTATTTGTCATCTAAAACTTTATGTGAAGCATTAGCGCGACCTTGTTTATCAATTTCAGTTACTTTAACTTCTATTGTATCTCCAATTTTTAATACATCTTCAACTTTATTTATTCTATCTTGAGAAATTTGTGAGATATGAAGTAAAGCATCTTTACCAGGGAATAGTTCAACAAATGCGCCATATTTTTCAATACGTCTTACTTTTGCGTTGTACACTTGTCCTACTTCAGCTTCACGGGTAATTTCTTCAATGATTTCACGTGCACGATCAATCATATCTTGATCAACTGCACCAATAAAGATCGTACCATCTTGTTCAATGTCTAATTTAACACCAGTTTCATCAATGATTTCATTAATTTTCTTACCACCTGGTCCAATAACATCTCTGATTTTCTCAGGTTTAATCGTCATTGTAACAACTTTTGGTGCATAAGCACTTAATTCTGAACGTGGTTGATCTATCGTTTGTAACATATGATCCATAATTTCTAAACGTCCACGTCTTGCTTGTTCCAATGCTTCTTCTATGATTTCACGCGTTAAACCGTTTATTTTAATATCCATTTGAATAGCAGTAATACCTTCTTTAGTACCAGCTACTTTAAAGTCCATATCACCTAAAGCATCTTCCATACCTTGAATATCAGTTAAAATTGTATAACTATCATCTCTTGTAACTAGACCCATAGCAATACCAGCAACTGGTGCCTTGATTGGAACACCTGCATCCATTAATGCTAATGTTGATCCGCAAATGGACGCTTGAGATGAAGAACCATTTGATTCTAGTACTTCACTGACGATTCGTATTGTGTATGGGAATTCAGCAATATCTGGAATGATGTATTTTAATGCTCTTTCACCTAAGGCACCATGTCCAATTTCACGTCTACCAGGTGCACGAACTGGACCAGTTTCCCCAACTGAGAAATTAGGGAAATTATAATGATGCATAAATCGTTTTTCTTCTTCAGGACCAATACCATCTATTAATTGGTAATCTCCTAAGGCGCCTAGAGTCAATACCGATAATGCTTGAGTTTGACCACGAGTGAATAAACCTGAGCCGTGTGCTCTTGGTAATAAACCTACTTCTGAATCTAATGGTCTAATCTCGTCTGGTTTACGGCCATCTGGTCTTATTTTATCTTCAGCAATTAATTGTCTTACTTGTTCTTTAATTAGATCGTTAATAATACTATTTACTTCTTTAATTAGTAATTCATTATCAGGATCTTCTTCATTTATAAATTCAGCAACAATGTCATCTCTAATAGCATCTAAGTTATCATCGCGTTGCTGTTTATCGAATGTCAAAACAGCATCTTTCAGACCATTTTGCTCTGTTAATGCCGTAATACGTTCTACTAACGCTTCATCACGTTCAACAGGTACAAATTCACTTTTAACAGGTTGAATATGATCTATAATTTGTTGTTGAAATTCTACTAATCGTTGAATCTCTTGATGACCAAAGAAAATGGCTTCCAGCATTTCGCTTTCAGTAATTTCACTAGCACCAGCTTCTACCATGTTTACAGCATCTTTATGACCTGCTACTTCCAAATCTAATCTTGAAACTTCTTTTTCAGCAACTGTTGGGTTAATAACATATTTACCGTCAACATATCCAACGTTTACTCCTGCGATAGGTCCTTGGAATGGAATATCTGATACGCTTAAAGCCATAGATGAACCTATCATAGCAGCCATTTGTGGTGAGCAGTCTGGATCAGCACTTAAAACAATATTCATAATTTGAACATCATGTTTATAACCTTTAGGGAATAACGGTCTAATCGGTCTATCAATTAAGCGTGCTGTTAATGTTGCATCATCACCTGGTCTACCTTCACGTTTTTTAAATCCACCCGGAATTTTACCAGCAGCATACATTTTTTCTTCATAGTTAACTGTTAATGGGAAGAAATCACCATCGCGTGGTTCTTTAGAAGCAGTAGCAGTTGATAATACAACCGTATCACCATAACGTACTAAAACAGCGCCGTTAGCTTGTTTAGCCAATTGTCCTGTTTCAATCGTTAAAGATCTGCCTGCCCATTCAGTTTTAAAAACTTTTTTCTCTTGAGACATTACGAATCTCCTCTCTTGAATCTAATATTTATATCATATCATTTATTTAGATATTTTTATATCAGTGTTATATATAGAATTACAAAAAAATAGGATGGGATAGCAATCTATTTTAATAACTAGAGATTATTAACCCACCCTATTATTTGTTAAATTTCAAAATGTTTTTTTATTAATTTTAGTTATTTATATTTTATTAGTTAATTCATAAATACAAAAATGAAGGTTGGAACATAAATATGCTCCAACCTAAAAGACTATATTAAGATTAACGACGGATACCTAATGATTTAATTAATTCACGGTAACGTTGAATATCTTTACTACGTAAGTAGTTTAATAAATGTCTACGACGACCTACCATTTTTAATAATCCACGACGTGAATGGTGGTCTTTTTTGTGTGTACGTAAATGATCGTTTAATGCAGTAATTTCTGCAGTTAAAACAGCGATTTGTACTTCTGGAGAACCAGTATCAGTTTCGTGTACACGGTATTCTTTAATAATTTCGTTCTTACGTTCTTGTGAAATTGCCATAATCAATTTCCTCCTTAAATTGTATATACTCCTCAATCTGAGTTAAGCGTTGGAGAATCGACTCACTAAGAAAGAGGTGTGACATAATTATCCTAAAATAATTATATGCAACTTTAAATATTATAAGACACTTCATCACCAAAATCAACAGATAATAAATATTTAGCTTGTTCTTTATCTTCATTCATTTGCTTAACTAAAGGATCAATGCCATCAAACTTAACTTCTGGTCTTAAAAAGTGATGCCAATAAACGATAACACGTTCACCATATATATTTTCATCAAAATCAAAAATATTAACTTCAATAACCACGTCTGCTTTTTGAGGATCATGAAATGTTGGTTTAACTCCGATATTAGCAACTCCACGATATAATTTATTTTCAGCACCAATTTCTATACTAACAGCATAGACACCGATGCGTGGTAATAAGTAGTCATCGCTAGGTTGAATATTAGCAGTTGGGAAACCAATTGTACGACCTCGTTTTTCACCTTGGACTACAGTTCCTTTTATAGAATAAATGTAGCCAAGTTCTCTATTAGCTTTTTGAAGTTCTCCATCTAATAGCGCTTGTCTAATCGCAGTAGTTGAAATTTTTTCGTCATCAGATTCTTGTTTTTTAACAATTGTAGTATTAAATTCATTATATTCTTTTAACACAGACATATTACCTTTACCGAATTTACCAAATGTAAAATCAAAACCTGCAATAACTTCTTTAACATGGTTATTAATAATATAGTCTTGAACAAATTCTTCAGCTGTGACATTAGCAAATCTAGAAGAAAAATTCACAACGATACAATAATCAATACCATGTTGAGCAATTTTTTCTAGTTTATCTGCAAGCGGCGTTAAATATGTTGTTCTTTTGCGTTTTGGATTTAAAACAACTGATGGATGCGGGTCGAATGTCATCACAGCTTTTTTTAATTGATTTTCTTTTGCTTTATCATCTAAAATTTCAAAAACTTTATCATGGCCTTTGTGCATACCATCAAAAAAGCCAAATGCCATTGCTACATCCTCATTTATATATTGATCTTTTTGTATAGGATGTGTCACTTCTATGACTTTCATAATTCATATCTCCTTTAGTTAAAGACTTTTTTCGGTTTAATTTCTGCAGGTTTATCTGGATGGATGATATAAATAGCCAATGCTTTCTTCGTACTATGATCAATAAAAACAACTTGTTCATTAAATTGTTGTTTAAATTGTCGTGTATAAAATTTTTGGCCATTTAAAATTCGCTGCTTCACTTGTGGATCTTCTATAATTATCTGAGATAAACCCTTTAACCCATATTCTATAGGAAACAATTTAGTTTGTAATGAATCATGCTCATGCAATGCTTTAATGTCTTCTAAACTTAAACTATCCTCTAATTTAAAGCCACCAGATTCAATTCTAGTTAATTTAGACATATGTGCAGGTAATTCTAACGCTTTTCCGATATCTGTCGCAAGTGTGCGAATATAAGTACCCTTACCACAAGTAACAGTAATATCAAAGTTACATTCATTATTTGTGAAATTTAATTCTGAAATTCGTTTAATGTTATAAATAATTACTGTTCTAGTTGGGCGTTCCACTGTTTCATTGTTTCTAGCATATTCATACAACTTCTTGCCATTAACTTTAACAGATGAATACATTGGCGGTGTCTGACTAATATGACCTTGGAAGTGTTGTAATACTTTATCAACTTGATCAACAGTAATTTGTCCATCGTTAACATTACTTTGCGCTATTGTTACACCAGTTTGATCTTCGGTTGTCGTACTACGACCGATTGTGACAGTGGCTACATATGATTTCCCCATATCCATAACATAATCACTAATTCTTGTCGCTGGTCCAATACAAATTGGTAAGACACCATCAACTTCTGGATCTAATGTTCCGGTATGACCAATTTTTTTTGTTTTTAATATTTTACGTAATTTAAAGACAACATCATGACTTGTTAGTCCGCGTTCTTTATACACTGGCAAAATACCGTTATACATCCTTTCACCTACTTTAATAATTTTTAGGAAACTTATTCTTTGAATCTGAAAATTAAATATTAATAAAAGTGCATTGTGATTTCATAGTATGATGTTGGCAATGCTTTGATAAATACATATTAACTATAAAATGTTTGATAACAGAATTGGCGCAATAAAGATCAATTAATAGTAAAAATATCAATCCAAGTTGTCAACATACCTATTTTACGATAATTTTCACATAAAAAAAGGAACATGTTACAAAACTTATTATTCACCATTCGCATCTATATGCTTTTAATTGAATAATAAGTTTGTTTAACACATCCCAGATTACTAATTTGCTATTATTTATCTTGTTTGTGTAAATCTTGAATCATGCGTTCAATTTTATTACCATATTCTATTGATTCATCATATTCATACATTAACTCAGGTATAATACGTAATCTCATTCTTGAACCTAATTCAGATTTTATAAAACCTTTGGCCTTTTCTAATGCTTTAAAAGTATCTTCGACTTCTTTTTTATTACCAAGAACTGTTAAGAAAACCTTCGCTTGTGATAAATCATTAGTTAATACAACATCTGTTATCGTAATAAATCCAACACGTGGATCTTTAACCTTATTGTTGATGATATCCATTAATTCTTTTTTCATTTGTTCACCAACACGTTCTGCTCTCATATTACTCATTATGTCACCTCATTTATCTCTATTATTTAATTTATTGATAGTTATGCTATTCATATAACTTTTTTAGTTCACACGTTATTTTAATAAATTCAGCATACAAAATCAAATGTTGTCTGTATTTTAATAATAGATTACATCTTTAGTATTAAAAATTGAAAAAAGAATCTAGTAGATGAAGTCAAATTTTAATGTAAATAAATATGATAGTGATAATTAGAATATAAGGTAATATTGTAAGTAGATACCACTTACCTTTTTGTTGTAAATTCATTGATTCTGGGACCAATAGTTCAAAGAAAAAGGTTGGTATAACTATAAGTAGCAATAAAACAATCATTGATATTTTGTTTTTAGAATACAAATTTGTATAACCTAACGATAATATTACAAGTATCGTCAAATTCATAAGTGTAAAATGGAAGCGTTCAATAAACTGACGCAATTTATCACACCCCTAACATTCTTATCGCTAAACACTGAAGAAAGTTTAATAGTATTAGGTATTGGGATTTATTTATAATCTCTATGTTTTAGATTGTTCAATATATTATATACCCAAGATATAAATTAAACATTCTTATTCATAATATTGCATTTCAATCAAAATATTTAATATCGTTATTGTTCTTGTATGATAAGTTAACTACAAATAGTTCTATACCAAACGATACTGTTAATTTTGTATCACTCATACCTAAGTAAATAATTTTAAAGCGAGTTAGCTATTTAATCTTTAATAGCCATACCCAACTTGCACATTTCGAACTAGCTAGATTTACAATTTTCACTAGTTCTTATGTAGTTGCACTTATAGGGTAACTATAATGCTTTTATTTTTCAATGATGGGTCCTGAATTACATAAATAACTAGGTAACCATTTTTTCATACATGCAGGGACCAGTCATAAAAAATTTATAACTAAAATTTTCACTATAATGTGCAAGGCGAGCAAAGTTGGACGCTGGGGCTTCAGCAAAGAAAAATTCTGTCAACAGAATTTTCACTATAATGTGCAAACTGGTATGCAAGGTTTGAAAAAATAATTATGTATCAGTCCAATTTGGATAGAACCTCAGTCAGTCATTTAGAATAAACAACCTAAAAAACCGAAAATCAGTTGTATTACTGACTTTCGGTTTTTGATATTAAGTAATATTATCTTTTTATTTCAACCATTTCGAACGCTTCAATAATATCGCCTTCTTTTAAATCATTGTAATTTTGAACAGTGATACCACATTCATAACCTTTTGCTACTTCTTTAGCATCATCTTTAAAACGTTTAAGTGTGTCTAATTCACCTTCAAATTGAACAATGCCGTCACGAATAATACGAACGCCTGCGTTACGAGTAATTTTACCTTCAGTTACATAACAACCCGCAATTGTTCCAACTTTAGAAACTTTAAATGTTTGACGTACTTCTGCTTGACCAATAACTTGTTCTTCAAATTCAGGATCAAGTAGACCTTTCATTGCTGATTCAATTTCTTCAATAACGTTATAAATAACCCTGTGTAAACGCATGTCTACATTTTCAGCTTCAGCTGCACGTTTAGCACCAGCATCTGGACGTACGTTAAAGCCGATAATAATACCATTCGATGCATTAGCTAATGTTACGTCAGACTCGTTAATAGCACCAACTGCGGTATGAATAATACGTACATTGACACCTTCAACATCTATTTTCATTAATGAAGCGGCTAATGCTTCTACAGATCCTTGAACATCACCTTTAATAATGATATTAAGATCTTTCATTTCACCTTGTTTCATTTGTTCAAATAAATTATCAAGTGTTACATTTTTACTTTCCTGACGTTGTTGCATGACATTAGCTTCATGTCTAGATTCACCAATTTTACGGGCTTGTTTTTCATCACTAAAGACAACGAAGCGATCACCAGCTTGAGGGACATCATTAATACCAGTTATTTCAACAGGTGTTGATGGTCCGGCTGTTTTAATTCTTTGACCTAAATCATTTACCATTGCACGAATACGACCATACGTATTGCCGACTACAATAGAGTCACCAACATTTAAAGTACCGTTTTGAACTAATAATGAAGCTGATGGTCCACGTGATTTATCTAATTCTGCTTCAATAACAGTACCGACCGCACGTTTTTTAGGGTTAGCTTTTAATTCTTGTACTTCTGCAACTAAGCCAATCATTTCTAATAATTCTTCGATACCGTCACCACTTAATGCTGATAGTGGTACAAAGATTGTGTCACCGCCCCAATCTTCAGGTACTAAATTATATTCAGTTAACTCTTGCATAACTCGGTCAGGGTTAGAAGTTGGTTTATCAATTTTGTTTACTGCAACAATAATAGGTACTTCTGCCTCTTTAGCATGATTGATAGCTTCAATCGTTTGTGGCATTACACCATCATCTGCTGCAACCACTAATATAGTAATATCAGTTACTTGAGCACCACGTGCACGCATTGTAGTAAATGCAGCATGTCCTGGTGTATCTAGGAATGTAATTTTTTTACCATCATTGTCAATTTGATAGGCACCAATATGTTGAGTGATACCGCCAGCTTCACCTGCTGTCACTTTAGTATGACGAATAGAGTCAAGTAATGTTGTTTTACCATGATCGACGTGTCCCATAATTGTAACTACCGCTGGTCTCTCAATTGCATCTGGATCGTCTGTTTCATCGTCAAAATAAGTTGCTAAATCTTCTTCATCAATAACAACTTCTTCTTCAAGTTCTACACCATAATCATCAGCAATTAATTCTATAGTTTCTTGATCTAATGACTGATTAATATTAGCAACAATACCTAATAAGAATAATTTTTTGATAATCTCTGATGATTCAACATTTAATTTCTCAGCAAATTCTCCAACTGTAATACCATCTTGATACGTAACTTTTGATGGGATTTCTTTTGGTTCTGCTGGTTGATTATTTTGTTTTTTGTTGGTTTTATTATTTTTCTTGTTATTTTTATTATTCTTTTTATTGTTACCTTGTTGGTTATTTGGTTTATTCTTTTGTTGTTTGTTGTTTTGTTGATTTGGTTTGTTGCTTTGAGTTTTATTACCTGATTTTTGGTGATTATTTTGAGTATCTTTATTACTTGTTTGTTCTTTTTTGAACTTTTTATCCAATGCTTTGATTTGATCATCTTCCAAAGCTTGCATATGATTTGATACTTCTATGTTCATGCTTTTTAACTCATCTATAATCTCTTTACTCTTTAGATTTAATTCTTTCGCATATTCGTAAATTCTTTTTTTACTCATATAATCACTCCTTATGATATTCATCTATCATTGATAGCAATTTTTTGGCAAACCCAGGATCTGTAATCCCTACATTCACACGTTCTCCTTTGCCAAGTGCTATCCCCAATTCATTTCTCGTTCCAATGACGCGTACTGGTACTTTATAGCTATTACATTTATCTTTAATCAGCTTTGTAGTATTACTTGACGCATCAGTAGCTATAATAGCCAATTTTAAATTGCGCTTTTTTATTTCATTAACTATGACAGATTCCCCAGTTTTAACTTTACCTGCTCTCATAGCTAAACCTAAAAAATTAAAAATTTGGTCCGTTGTCATTTTGGAATCTCTTCTCTATAAATTAACCTAATAATTTCTTTATAAACAGGATCGAGTTGTTCCTTTGATGCTTTAAAATATTTCTCCAATACTTCTTTTTGTTGTGCCTGTTCTACCATGTTAACATTTTTAGAAACATAAGCACCTCTACCTTGTTGCTTACCTGAAGCATCAGCGAAAATTTCACCATCTTTGTTGATAACAACACGAATCATATCTTTTTTAGGATACATTTCGTTTGAAAGAATACATTTACGCATTGGAATTTTTTTCTTTTTCATAGACGTCACTCCAACTTATTATTCTGATTCTTTTTCATCATCTGATTCAACAAGTAATTCAGCTGCTGTTAAATTAGTTTCATCTTTATCAATATCGTCGATAACAATGTCTTCATTGTCATCAGCTATTGCAGCTTCTTCAATGACTTCTTCAGTTGCAACTACAGGATATATACCCGCTTCACGTGCATCTGTTTCAGATTTAATATCAATTTTCCAACCAGTCAATTTAGCAGCTAAACGTGCATTTTGACCTCTTTTACCAATAGCTAATGATAATTGATAATCTGGTACCACTACAATAGTTGATTGATTTGCTTCATCTACAATGACTTCTAACACTTGTGAAGGGCTCAAAGCATTTTTAACAAATACTTTTGGATCTTCGTTCCATTGAACGATATCAATCTTTTCTCCACCAAGTTCTTCGACTACTGCTTCCACACGCGCACCTTTTGCACCGACACATGCACCTACTGCATCAATATCTGAATTGTCAGAGTACACACTAATTTTTGAACGATCCCCAGCTTCACGCGCAACTGATTTAACTACTACAGTACCATCGTAAATCTCAGGTACTTCTTGTTCAAATAAACGTTTTAATAATCCAGGATGGCTACGAGACACAAATATTTGAGGGCCTTTTGTTGTTTGCTCAACTTTGTTTACATATACTTTAATGCGCTCATTTGGAATATATTTTTCATTAGGACTTCTTTCGGCTTCTGAAAGTACAGCTTCAATACGACCTAAATTGACATATACATATCTATGGTCAACACGATCTATAATTCCAGTTAAAATATCTTCTTCTTTGTCAATAAATTCATCAAAAAGAATCTCACGTTCAGCATCACGTAAACGTTGCATAACTGCTTGTTTTGCAGCTTGTGCACCAACTCGCCCAAAATCTTTAGGTGTGACATCCTCTTCATAAATATCTCCAACTTCATATGCAGGGTTTTTAACTAAAGCAGTACTTAAATCTACTTCATCTCTATCATCAAAAACTTCTTCAACTACTTCTTTACGTGCAATAACTTTAAATGTACCTTGATCCATATTCAAATCAACACGTACGTTTCTTGCGCTATCGTAGTTCTTTTTGTAGGCTGTGATTAATGCAGCTTCTATTGCATCTATCAACACTTCTCTAGGGATTTTCTTTTCTTTTTCTAAGTATTCAGTTGCTAATAATAGTTCATTACTTGACACGATTTTTCCTCCTCATCACGTTAAAGCATAACTGCGTGACGTACTTTTGCAATTTTATCTCGTGGTATCTCTATATCTTTAGTTCTTGATTTAATCTTCACCTGTACAACGATATAATCGTTATCGACAGATTTTAGAACACCCAACCATTCTTTGCTACCTTCGATAGGTAAATACAATGAGACGAATATAGGTTGATTAACGGCATTATAAAAGTCTTGTTCTTTTTTTATTGGTCGTTCGGCACCAGGTGATGCTACATCTAAATAGTACATTTCCGGAATAGGATCATTGGCATCCATAGCTTCACTTATACGTTCAGAAGCTAATGTACAGTCATTTAAATCAACGCCACCATCTTTATCAATTGAAATACGTAAAAAATGATCTTTACCTTCTTTCACATATTCAATATCTACAAGTTCATAGTTTAATTCGTCCATTATTGGTTGAATAATTGTTTCAACTTGTTCAGTTATTTTACTCATACAGGCCTCCTTTTTTGGCAAATAGAAAAGAGCGGGAATTCCCCACTCTTCTGCCTGAGTCACTAATTTTTTAAGCATGTTAATTATATCATAAGTTGCATAACTAAACAAATAACTATATATCGTAACTCTATTATATAGTTTTTATACAAAATTATAAGTTAATATCTACTACTTTAACTAACCTGTTATTAAATTACATATCGAAAATAGATAATTGCGCCTTATCTGGTAAGTTGGGTAGTGAACCTAGCTCATCTAAATAATCAATTACTTTTTGAGAAAGTCCTGCTTTTTTATTTAAATCTTCTTTAGATAAAAGCGGTCCTTCATCTCGTGCTTCAACAATACGTTTGGCAACATTTTCACCTAAGCCTGGTACAGAAATAAATGGTGGTATTAAGGTATCACCTTCGATGACAAATTCAAATGCTTTACTTTTTTCTAAACTTATAGGTTGCATGCTATAGCCACGGTGAGCCATTTCATTCATAATTTCTAACACTGTTAAGACATCTTTTTCTTTTTTACCTAAATCCATATAACGAGAATACATATCTTTAACAGCATTTCTGATACCTGTCTTATCTTTAATCATCGTAATTAAATCAAAATCTGAAGCTCTAATGGTAAAATAAGCAGCATAATAATATAACGGATGATGTACTTTAAAGTAAGCAATTCTTAAAGCCATTAAGACGTAAGCTGCAGCATGGGCTTTCGGGAACATATATTTAATTTTCAAACAAGAATCTAAATACCAATCTGGTACATTATTTTCCTTCATAGCCTCTTCCATTTCTTCACTTAAACCTTTACCTTTACGTACAGACTCCATTATTTTAAATGCCATAGACGGTTCTAATCCTGCATACATTAAGTAAACCATAATATCATCACGACAACCAATAACACTAGATAAATCACAAATTCCAGCTTTAATCAGTTCTTGTGCATTTCCTAGCCACACATCAGTACCATGTGACAATCCAGATATTTGTACTAACTCTGAAAATGATGTTGGTTTAGTATCTTCCAACATTTGACGTACAAAGCCTGTACCAAATTCAGGAACACCGAACGTACCTGTTTTACATAAAATTTCATCTTCAGTAACACCTAAACTTTCTGGACTACTGAAAATTTTCATAACATCTTTATCATCCACTGGTATTGTTTTAGGGTCAATTCCAGATAAATCTTGAAGCATACGAATCATCGTTGGATCATCGTGTCCTAATATATCAAGTTTCAATACATTGTCATGAATTGAGTGGAAATCAAAATGTGTTGTCATCCACGCAGAATTTTGATCGTCAGCTGGATATTGTATTGGTGTAAAGTCATAAATGTCCATATAATCTGGTACTACAATAATACCCCCTGGATGTTGTCCAGTAGTACGCTTTACGCCTGTACAACCTTTAACAAGACGATCAATTTCTGCACCACGTTTATGAATACCTTGGTCGTTTAAATAACCTTTTACATATCCAAAAGCAGTCTTTTCAGCAACTGTACCGATTGTACCTGCTCTAAAAACTTTGTCTTCACCAAATAACACCTTTGTATAGTTATGCGCATTAGGTTGATACTCACCACTAAAGTTTAAGTCGATATCTGGTACTTTATCTCCTTTAAATCCTAAGAATGTTTCGAAAGGTATATCTTGTCCTTCTTTTATTAATGGTGCACCACACGTGTCACAATTTTTGTCAGGCAAATCAAATCCTGAACCAACGGACCCATCATTAAAGAACTCACTCGTCTTGCAATTAGGGCAAATGTAATGTGGAGGCAAAGGATTAACCTCTGTTATTTCAGTCATAGTAGCAACAAAGCTAGAGCCAACAGAACCACGTGACCCTACAAGATAACCATCATCTAATGATTTTTTAACTAAACGTTGTGAGATTAAATAAATAACCGCAAATCCATTACCTATTATACTAGTCAATTCTTTTTCTAATCTATCAATAACGATTTGAGGTAACTCTTCACCATACAACTTACGTGCATTGGAATAACTTAATTCTCTAATTTCTTCATTTGCACCTTCCATACGTGGTGTGAATAAATCGTCTTTAATCGGAACTACTTTATCAATACGGTCAGCTAATTCATTAGTATTTTTGACAACAACTTCATACGCTTTATCTTCACCTAAAAAATGAAATTCATTAAGCATTTCATCCGTAGTTCTAAAATGTGCCTCTGGTAAAGTTGATCTATTTAACGAGTTACCTGGTTGTGATGCAATTAATATTTTACGCGCAATTGCATCATGCTCATATAGATAATGTGCGTTACCTGTTGCTATGACAGGGATCCCTACTGTATCACCAGCTTGAATAAGTCTTTGATATATTTCCTGTAATGTTTCATTATCACGTATTAATTCTCTATCTATTAAATCTTGATAAAGTGCTGGCGGTTGAATTTCAATATAATCATAATATTTGGCAATATTTTCTACCTGGCTTTGATCTTTTTGCATAACCGCAGTAAATAATTCACCCTCATCACATGCTGTACCAACTAAAATTCCTTCTCTATATTCATTTAATAATGAACGTGGAATTCTAGGCGTTCTATAATAATATTGGACTAATGATGCACTTACTATTTTAAATAAATTTTTCAATCCTTGTTGGTTTTGAACAATTAATGTTACGTGATTAGGTCTAGCACGTTTATATGCGTCTTCATTACTAAGCTTTTTATTAATGTCTGCATGATTATTTACGCCAAGTTCTTTCATTTGTTGTACCATTTTTATGAAAATATAAGCTGTAGCTTCAGTATCATAAATAGCACGGTGATGTTGAGTTAACTCTACTCCATATTTTTTAGCTAAAAAATTCAAGCCATGTTTACCATATTCCGTGTTAATTGTTCTTGATAACTCTAATGTATCAATCACGCCATTTGTTGAAGAACCAAAGCCAAGTCTCTCATATCCAGTATCAATAAAGCCCATATCAAAGGAGGCATTATGAGCAACAAATATGGCATCCCCAACCCAGTCTTTAAATTCAGTCAATACTTCTTCTATTTCAGGAGCATCAACTAACATATCATCTGTTATATGCGTTAGATTAATGATAGTTTCTGATAATCGTTCATGTGGATTACTAAAACGCTCAAATTTATCAATAATTTCGCCATTATAGACTTTTACAGCTGCAAGTTCGATAATTTTGTCATATTGATTAGATAAACCAGTTGTTTCCACGTCAAAAACAACATATGTCGCATCTTTTAAAGGAATATCTTTTGGTTTGTATGCAATTGGCACACCATCATCTACAAGCATACCTTCCATACCATAAATCATTTTAATACCATTTTTTTCAGCAGCTGCATGGGCATCTGGAAATGCTTGTACTACATTATGATCAGTTACAGCAATAGCAGGATGTCCCCAGTCAGCCGCTTGCTTAACATATGCTCCAATGTTTGGAATACCATCCATTTGACTCATTGCTGTATGTAGGTGAAATTCCACTCTCTTATCTTCAGCTTTATCTTTTTTAGGTATTTTCTTAATTTCTTCGATGTCAGACATCATCATCACTAAGTCTCTAATAAATGAATCTTCTTCAATACGCCCCTGTGCTCTAATCCATTTACCAACACTCAACGCTTTAAAATGTTCTAAATCGTCTTTATTTTTACGAGTAAACATTTTTAATACAAGTGAGTCAGTATAGTCAGTTACTTTAATTTCGACAATATGACGTCCACTTTTCAATTCTTTCAAGTTAATATCGAAAATAACACCTTCAATAGCAACTTTGAATTCTTCTTCGATGATAGATTCAATAGGTTTAATATTTTCCACTGGAATTTGTTTACCAATTTGACATTTATCGACCGAACTTTCGTTATTATCTTGTTGTTTAGCTTTATCAGCTTTCATTTTTTCTAATTTTTCAGTAGCTTCTCGCGCACTTTGTTCATCTTCTTCTTGAATATGCGCTTCTAAAGAAGCTAAATTTTGATCTTGATCGTTGTCATCTGTTTCAAAGACAATTTTGGAAATATCAAAACCACAATTTTGGAATGCTTTAACTAAACTACCATTACATGTCTTATCAAAATGGTTGCGTTCAATATCATTAGATACCAATACTTTTAAAATATTGCCAGACATAATTAACTTTTTCTGCTTTAATTGACCTTTAACTTTTGGTGACAATGCTGTTTGATCAATACAATGACTAAAATATTTAAGTGCATACTCATCTTGATTGGCATTATCTGTAATTGAAAATTTAACGCTTACTTTTGCTATATCTTTAAATTCTTGTTCCACAGCATTAATAAAAAGTAAATAATCTTCATGTGCTAAAAAATGAGGCAATTTAATATGAAAGTCCCATGTTCTGTTTATATTTGACACATCTACACGTGTTAATTCACCAGAGTTTATAATCTCTTCATCTAGTTGATCAGATATTTTAATTTGATCAGCTAATATTTTGAATTTTTGTTGTTCTGTCATTGCCAAGACAATTACCACCTTAACTGTTTATTACTGTTTTATAACTTATTCTTGAGACAGATTGACCTTGCATAATGTATCACTTCTATGTAATTAATTATGGTTTTGTCTATCTTGATAACACAATTTTATATTACATTATACTACGCATTGAATCTTTTTTCATTGATAACAAATTTTATTTTGCTATCACTATTAATTTAACTAAAATGGTTCTCTCCAAAATTGGACTGATACATAATTATTTTTTTTAAGCCTCGCACCCCAGCTTGCACATTAAAGTAAAAATTCTGTTGACAGAATTTTTCTTTGCTGGGGCCCCAATGCCCAACCTGCATTGCATGAAAAAACTGGATAACCAGTTTTTCTATGTTGGGTCCCTACCTCAGGAGTCTCGGCTTCAAAATAATTTATATTTTAAATTATTCACTTTTTATTTATCAGTCCTGAAAGATAGAGAACCACTAAAATTAGCATGCTGCATAATGTAGCATGGATTAATATACATAATAAGAGTAGGAATCAATGAGGTATAAGTTCACTATCCTTTATTGAGTCCTACTCTTAAAAAATGATTAATATTATTTTGCGTTATGATACATATCAGTTATCACATTTTTCAAGTCATTAACTTCTACTTCTTGACTATCACCAGTCAAACGATCTTTAACTTCAACAATACCTTCAGCAGCACGCTTACCTACTACAATTCTAACTGGTAGACCAATTAAATCTGCGTCATTAAATTTAACGCCAGCACGTTCTTGACGATCATCATACAACACTTCATAGTCACCATTAAATTCTTTATATATTTTATCTGCTAATTCGCGTTGATCATCTTTTTTAGGATTTATAGTTATAAGATGGATATCAAATGGTGTTACTGACTTAGGCCAAATTATTCCGTTATCGTCATTGTTTTGTTCTACTACAGCACTTAATGTTCTTGATACACCAATACCATAACATCCCATAATTAAAGGTTGTGCTTTACCTTGATTATCTAAAAATGTAGCATTCATTGCTTCAGAATATTTAGTTCCTAATTTGAATACTTGACCTACTTCTATACCTTCAGCAAAATGTGCCACTCCTGAACCATCACTTAACATTTCGCCTTCTAAAATAAATCTAAAATCACCATATTCATCAATATTAAAGTCTCTATCGACATTGGCATTAATTAAATGATAGCCATCTTCATTTGCACCTACGACAATATTATTAAGATCTTGAATATAGTTATCTGCGAAAATTTTAATATCTTTATCAACAATTGGTCCTAATGAACCTGGATTAGCACCCACTAAATTAATTATTTCGTCTTGAGTAGCCATTTCTATATTATCTGTACCGAAATACGCTTTCAACTTAACATCATTAATTTCATGATGACCTCTAACTAATACCATAATAAATTCGCCATCAACTTTAAAAATCATTATTTTAACAATTTCATCAAGTGGCTTATTTAAGAAATCAGCTAGTTCTTGTGCTGTTTTAACATTAGGTGTTTCAATCTTTTCTAAATCTTTAATTTCTGTATGTTTAGGATTAGCATGATACACGACTTCTGCTTTCTCAATATTAGCAGCATAATCACTCTCTTGACTGTATACAATTGTATCTTCACCAATCTCACTTAACGCCATAAATTCATGTGTATGACTACCACCAATTGCACCAGAGTCAGCCACTACTGGTCTAGCATTTATGCCTACACGTTTAAATATTTCACTATAAGCTTGATACATATCTTGATACGTTTTATCTAATGATGCTTCATCAGCATGGAATGAATAAGCATCTTTCATTATAAATTCTCTACCTCGTAACAAGCCAAATCGTGGTCGTTTTTCATCACGAAACTTAGATTGAATTTGGAATAATGTCATTGGTAATTGTTTGTATGATTTTAACTCATTACGAACTAAAGATGTTACTAGTTCTTCATGAGTCGGACCAAGTGCAAATTGACGTCCATGTCTATCTTCTAAACGCATTAATTCAGGACCGTATGCCCCCCAACGACCTGATTCTTCCCATAATTCAGCTTGTTGTAATGCTGGCATTAATATTTCCACAGCATCAATTTTCTCCATCTCTTGACGAATAATCGATGAAATATTATTTAATACTCGTGTAGCTAATGGTAAATAACTGTAAATACCACTTGTACTTTGTTTAATTAAACCTGCTTTTAATAATAAGCGATGACTCAAAGCCTCAGCTTCTGCAGGAACTTCTCTCATTGTAGGTATAAATACTTTGGATTGTCTCATTTTTAATTATCCTCCATTTTAATTATAAGAAATATCGTTGTATATCATTCCAGGTTACTAAAATCATAACGATTATCATAAAGATTGCACCGACTGCAATAATGGCAGTCTCAGCTTTCTTATTAACTGGCTTTCTAAATATTGCTTCATAAATAACAAATAAAATTCTTCCACCATCTAGTGCTGGAATAGGAATCAAATTCATAATTCCCAAGTTAACACTTAGTAAAGCCGTGTAGCCTACTAAACTTATAATGCCAGATTTAACTACTGAATCCACATTGTGATAAATACCAACCGGTCCGTTTAACATATCAAATGAGAATCCACCTGTGAAAATACTACCTATCATTCCCACTACAGCAGTAAAAATAAGTGTTCCACCTCGAATAAAACTATCAAATCCATATTTAAATGGCTTTAATAATGTGTGTTCACTTGCTGGTTGGAATCCTAATTGATATTTAGTAACTGAAGAGACTTTAGTAACTTTTTGTTCGACTTTTTTAGGGGTCAATACTACAGAATGCAACTTACCACCCCTATCATATTTTACAGTTGTTTTATTATCTTTAACTTTAGCTAATGCTTTATCGACATCTTCAAATTTGGAAATTTTATATGGTCCTATTTGTTCAATTTTATCGCCCTTTTGTAAACCAGCTTGTTGTGCTGGAGTGTTATCGGCAACTTGTGCAATAGATGCAGTAGGTGTACCTTGGTAAAAAGCCAAAGCAATAAATAACACTAAAGCTAATATAAAATTAAACAGTGGTCCAGCAAATAAAGTTAAAAATTTAGCTAAAGGTTTCTTATGTGTAAATTGACGATCGCGTGGTGCTATTTGTATTAAACTACCATTTTCTACAAAATATGCTTTGTTAGCAATCTTAAAGTGATGTCTTAGATCATCATATGCAGTTATACCTTCAATAAATAAATCATCTTTGAAATCACATTTTTTAACTTCAATCGCTTCTATTTGTTGAAACTTATGTTGATCGTCTAAAATAATATGCGTTATTTCATCTTGGTCATTTAATTTTATTTTAATGTTCATACCTGGTTCAACAGGAGGTTCTTCTAAACCATCTCCTGCCATACGAACATAACCTCCGACTGGTAATAGACGAATTGTGTATAATGTTTCATCTTTTCTAAAACTAAAAATTTTCGGACCCATACCGATAGCAAATTCAGGGCACATAATGCCAGCCCTTTTGGCAAAAAACATATGCCCATATTCATGAACAGTTACTAATACACCGAACACTATAATGAAAGCAATAATTGTAATTAAATAGCTCATTAGCTACACCTCGATTAATTGTATATTTCAAATGTTACGTTAGTTTATAAACATAATATCATTATTATAATATGTACTTATTTAATAACAAACAATAAAGTACGAATTTCTGAAAAATTTGCTTAAGATTTTCAAAAGGAGTTATAAGATATCAATATATCTCAATAACTCCTCAACATGTATAATTTCAATTTTATTAGTTTTGTAATTACTATAACAACACAAAAATCTTATCAATCAATATAATTCCTAATTTAATATAGCTTTTCACAGATTAAAAATATAAATTAAATCATTAAATCTGAATTAATAGAATGTTTAGTAATGGTAGTACAAACATAAAACTATCAAATCTATCTAAAATACCACCATGTCCGGGTAAAATTCGTCCAGAGTCTTTTACACCAAAATGTCGTTTAAAACCAGACTCTACTAAATCTCCTAATTGTCCAAAAAGACTTAATACAATAGTTATCGATAATAATAACCACATATTCATACTAAACGCTACAAAAAATGACATAATTATTGGTACCAGTAAACTACAGAACAGTCCTCCAATAAAACCTTCGATTGTTTTATTCGGACTAATTACTGGCCATAATTTATGTTTACCAAACATTTTACCGAATAAATATGCACCTGTATCAGTAAGCCAAACAATTAAAAAAGCAAATAATATGTAATGTAACCCTTCAGATCGAGTTTCATAAAAATACATAAATCCTATGCCTACATATGCCACTGACATTAAGCAAAAAGCTGCATCCATGAAACTAAATCTATTTTTAGATAAGACTGTATAACTTAAAACAATAAAACTCATTGCAATTAAACTTTTTAATTGTATCACTTGTACCCATGCACCAGCATCTTGAGGCAACATTATAATGATTAATGCGATTGCACTTATTATTCCTGGAAAAGAAACAAACTTAATCATGTTCATATTGAGTAGCTCTTTTAATGCAATTAATGCTAATAAATTAGCAAATAACATTAAAATTAGTCCACCTTTTAACAATATAGGCAAGAAAACCAATAAGGCAATAATTGCAGTTAGCGTTCTTACTTTCATACTTTACTACTCCTCACTTAATCCGCCAAAACGACGTTGACGTGACTGATAAATTTTAATACATTCAACTAATTCATCTTCGTCAAAGTCAGGCCATAATTTTTGATTAAAGATAAATTCACTATATGAAACTTGCCAAATTAAAAAGTTGCTTATTCTTTGTTCTCCAGATGTACGAATCAATAATTCAGGATCTGGATAATGTTTAGTCATCAAATGATTGTTTATATATGCTTCATCGATAATATCACTGTTTAACCCTTGTTGTTGCATCTCTTCAAACATATTTTTTATACTATGTACAATTTCTGCTCTACCACCATAATTTATAGCAAATATCAATTTTAAGCCTGTATTATTAGCTGTTTTTTCTTGCGCATTATTAATAGCTTCTAATGTTTTTTTAGGAAGTTTATCTGTAAACCCAATTGTTTCAACTTTAACATTTTTTTCAATAAGTTCTGGTAAAAATGTTTTTAAAAAATCTACAGGTAAATTCATAATATAATTTACTTCATTTTCAGGTCTTGACCAATTTTCTGTGGAAAAGGCATATAATGTTAAGTATTTAACACCCATATCACTTGCTTTACGCGTTATTTTTTTCACCGTTTGCATTCCTTGGTAATGACCTTTAATTCTAGGCATTTTTTTATTCTTTGCCCATCTGCCATTTCCGTCCATAATGATAGCAATATGTTCAGGAATATTTGTTAAATCCAAATTATCATCATGGGTATTTATATTATTTTTTTTATTTATTAGCTTTTTAAACATGGTCTTTCCTCCGAGCCTGATCATCTCTGTTATATAGTATATGTATTAAACAATCATCTATCATTTTATCATACTCATTTAACGCATTGAATAAGCAAATAAAAAAACTGTACCAAAGTCGTACTCGGTACAGTTTATATCATGAACGTGACATACCTACTGATGTTAAAACGAAGCACTTCATTTTAATTATATAATTTTATTTTATCTTATATACTCGCTAATAAAGTGTTTTCACTTAACTGTTTTAAATGTGTATCACTCATTCATTTTTATGAATTTTTAATATCTATAACAATGATCTCGTCACTGTTATAACTATATCGAAAATTTTTATACTGACATGATGTCTTTTTCTTTATCAGCAACTAATTGATCAATTTCTTTGATAGAACTATCAGTAGCTTTTTGAACATCATCTGTTTGACTTCTTAATTCATCTTCTGAAATATCACCATTTTTTTCATCTTTTTTCAATTGTTCATTCATATCACGACGAATGTTTCGAACAGAAACTTTTGCATCTTCCCCAATTTTTTTCACGTCTTTAACTAATTCTTTTCTGCGTTCCTCAGTCAAAGCAGGCACAGAAATACGAATTACTTCACCATCACTAGTTGGGTTAACGCCTAAATTTGCTGCGATAATTGCTTTCTCAATATCACCAACAGATGTTTTATCATATGGAGAAATAACAAGCAATCGTGCTTCTGGAACATTAATGCTAGCCAATTGTTGAACTGGTGTAGGTGCACCATAGTAATCGACAGTTACACCATTTAATAAGTTTGAATTAGCACGTCCTGCACTAATATTAGCAAGTTCGCGAGACAAGCTATCGATAGATTTTTTCATTCTTGATTTAGTTTCATTAATAATGTCACTCATTATAAAAACACCTCGTATTTTATTTTGTAATTAACGTACCGATTTTTTCACCCATTACAGCACGTTTAATATTTCCTTCCTCCATAATAGAGAATACGTTTAATGGAATATTATTATCCATACAGAATGATGATGCAGTTGAATCCATTACTTGTAAACCTTCTTGTAGCATTTGAATATGAGTTAAGTGTTCATATTTAACTGCATTTTTATCTACTTTAGGATCTGCTGAGTAAACGCCATCAACATTATTTTTACCCATTAAAATAACATCTGCTTCTACTTCTGCAGCTCTTAATGCAGCGGTTGTATCTGTTGAGAAGTATGGATTACCAATACCAGCAGCAAAAATCACTACTCGTTTCTTCTCTAAGTGTCTAATTGCACGACGACGAATGTATGGTTCTGCAACTTGCTTCATTTCAATAGATGTTAAGACACGTGTATCACAATCTAATTGTTCAAGGCTATCTTGTAATGCTAATGCATTCATAACAGTAGCTAACATACCCATATAGTCAGCAGTACCTCTATCCATGCCTAAATCACTACCAGTTTTACCTCTCCAAATATTACCTCCACCAACAATAACTGCAATTTCACAGTCCATTTTAGCTACTTCTGCAACTTGTTCAGCAACACTTTTAATAATAATTGGATTGATACCAAATCCTTTATCTCCTGCTAGTGCTTCACCACTTAGTTTTAAAACTACACGTTTATATTTAGAATTTTGAGCCATTGTCTTATCCTCTCTATCGTGAATATATGTAACATATACAAGTAAAGAAGACACGGTTACTCCTTATTAACATGTGAAACACAGTAATAAGTCGTACTATAGGTGTCTTCTTCCTTGTTATACTTTATGACAGATTATTTCATTTGTCCTTTTACTTCGTCAGCAAAGTTTTCTTCGCGTTTTTCCATACCTTCTCCTACTTCATAACGTACGAAGTCAACAAGTTTTCCACCTTTTGATTTTAAGAAAGCTTCAACTGTTTGATCAGGGTCTTTAACGAAGTCTTGGTCTACAGCACAAATTTCTTGTAGATATTTACGTAAACGTCCTTCAACCATTTTTTCAACGATTTTTTCTGGTTTACCTTCATTTAAAGCTTGTTGTTTTAATACTTCTCTTTCATGATTAATTTCTTCTTCACTAACTTGTTCTGAAGAAACATATTTAGGGTTGATTGCAGCAATATGCATAGCTACATCTTTAGCTGCTTCTTCGTCAGTTGAACCTTCAACTACCGTTAACACACCGATACGTCCACCCATGTGTAAGTATGCACCAAATGCATCATTGTCAGTTTTAGTTCTTACTGCAAAACGACGGATGCTTAATTTTTCACCAATTGTAGAAATAGCTTCTTTCATTCTTTCATCAACTGATTTACCGTTTGGTAAAGTAGTTTCCATTAAAGCATCAACATTTTCTGCTTTAGATTCAAGGATTTGATTAGCAATTTCTTTAACTAGTTCTTGGAAACCTTCGTTACGAGCAACGAAGTCTGTTTCTGAGTTAATTTCAACAATTGCAGCTTCATTACCTTTTACTTCAACGTGTACTAAACCTTCTGCAGCAATACGGTCAGCTTTTTTAGCTGCTTTAGCAATACCTTTTTCACGTAGATAATCAATCGCTTTATCAATATCGCCATCTGTTTCAGTTAGCGCTTTTTTACAATCCATCATGCCTGCGCCAGTTTTTTCACGTAATTCTTTAACAAGTTTTGCTGTAATAGTAGCCATTCTTTATTCCTCCAATAAATTATATAAATATTTGTTTTAATTTTAGCATTAATTTAGGTTTAATTGCCAATAGTCTATTGTTATATTTCGCAATTTTTTATAGATAAATGATTGTTCATATCTGAGATTTTTTTATTAGACTTATCGCTTTACTTACCTAAAAGTCTTAACATAAATAACCATAACAGTTAACATTTCATTTATATTTCCCTTTTAAAAAAGGTGATAAGCATATATATCTTATCACCCATTTAAACTATATCAAGTCAGAGTCAACAGTAATTATTCTGCAGTTGCTTCTGTTTCTTCTGATTTTTCTTTTTCATCTAAATCGATGTTTTGCTCTGCAGCAACTTCTTCATTAGATACGCCTTGTTGTCCTTCTATGACAGCATCTGCCATTTTACCAGTTAATAATTTAACGGCACGAATAGCATCATCGTTTGCTGGGATAACGTAATCAATTTCATCTGGATCACAGTTAGTATCAACGATACCTACGATAGGAATATTTAATTTACGTGCTTCAGCAATAGCGTTACGCTCTTTACGAGGGTCAACTACGAATAATGCTTGAGGCATTGTTTTCATATCACGAATACCGCCTAAGAATTTGATTAAACGGTCGTATTCTTTTTTAAGTTCAACAACTTCTTTTTTAGGTAAAACTTCGAACAAACCATCTTCTTCCATTTTTTCAATTTCAGAGATACGTTTGATACGTTTTGAGATTGTTTTATAGTTAGTTAATAATCCACCTAACCATCTTTGGTTAATGTAGAATTGTCCAGCACGTTCTGCTTCAGCTTTAACTGATTCTTGTGCTTGTTTCTTAGTACCTACGAATAAGACTTTACCGCCATCTTCAGATACTTGTTTTAAGAAGTAATAAGCTTCGTCAACTTTTTTCACTGTTTTTTGTAAGTCGATGATATAAATACCATTTCTTTCAGTGAAGATATATTTTTTCATTTTTGGGTTCCAACGGCGTGTTTGGTGACCGAAGTGAACACCTGCTTCTAGCAATTGTTTCATTGAAATTACTGCCATAATAAATTCCTCCTAATGGTTAAATTACCTCCATTACAAACTACTGTAAAAACAATACAACAAGTATTGCACCATTTACATATCGTTATTTGTAATGTGTGTATTGGCTTTATAGCCGAAGATAAATATAACATATTGTATGGTTAAAAGCAAACAATTTTTAAAAGGTTTAACAGAGACAGATAAGCAATTGATTGTTTAAAATATCTATCATATCTATCTTTGTTATTAACTATTTACTTTTTTCTAATTCATCCAAGAATTTTTCTTTTTTAACTTTAATGAATGTACCTTTCATACCTAAAGAACGCGATTCTATAACACCGGCACTTTCAAGTTTTCTCAAGGCGTTAACAATTACAGATCTTGTAATTCCAACTCTATCAGCAACTTTTGATGCGATTAGCAATCCTTCAGTACCACCTAATTCATCAAAGATATGTTCAATTGCTTCTTTTTCTGAGTAAGAAAGTGAATTAATTGCCATAGTAATCGCTGCTTTGTCTCTAGCTTCTTTTTCCACTTCATTGTGTTTTTCACGTAAAATTTCCATACCTATAACTGTTGCAGCATACTCACCTAATACTAAGTCATTTTCATTAAAATCATCATGTACTCTACCTAATACAAGTGTACCTAATCTCTCCCCACCACCTAAAATTGGGAAGATTGTAGTTCTGCTATCGATGAACACTTCTCTATTTTCTGGTGGGAACACTGTTAAAACATTATCGATATCAATATTCGATTCAGTTTGTTTAACTTCCATTAATTGTTCAGTATATTCACTTGGAATGTGTCTTTCTTCTAGCATACTAATAATTCGTTCACTTTTTAATAATTCATTCAAACTTGATCCTAAAATTTTACCTCTACGCGATACGATGAAAACATTCGTAACTGTTACGCTACTTATTGTTTGTGCTACATCTTTAAAATCTACAGCTATACCCTTGTGTTTTTGTAATAATGTGTTTAATTCTCTAGTTTTAGATAATAAGCTCATGAATCTTTCTCCTTTTATATTTTATAAAATAAATGCACTTAAATCCTTATTTGTTGAAATTGATTTTAGTTTATCGTCAACATATTGAGGTGTTATATCTACAACAGCATGCGGCATATTTGGTGCTTCGAATGATAAATCTTCGAGCATTTTTTCTAAAATAGTATGCAATCGTCTAGCACCTATATTATCAGTATCTTGATTTACTTGATAAGCAATTTCAGCTAAACGCGTTATGGCTTCATCTGAAAAATTAACTGTTACTTCTTCTGTTTGTAATAATGCTTCGTATTGCTTTATTAATGATAATTTAGGTTCTGTTAAAATACTTACGAAGTCTGCTACTGTTAAGCTATCAAGTTCAACTCTAATTGGAAAACGACCTTGTAATTCAGGAATTAAATCACTTGGCTTAGAAACATGAAATGCGCCTGCTCCAATAAATAACATATGTTCAGTATTCACAGTACCATATTTTGTTTGTATCATGCTACCTTCCAAAATTGGTAAAATATCTCTTTGTACACCTTGTCTAGAAACATCTTGACCACTATTTTGATTATTAGTAGCTACTTTATCTATTTCATCAATGAAAATAATACCCATTTGCTCTGCTAATTCTAATGCTTCCTGATTTGCTGTCTCTTGATCGATTAATTGGTCTGCAAAATCATCTGCTAAGATTTTACGCGCCGTTTCAACAGCAACTTCTCTTTCAACTTTTTTCTTAGGCATTAATTGATTCATCATATCTTGCATTTGTTGATTTTGATTAGTTCCTAACATGCCTAAAGCACCTGGGTCTTGTTCAACTTTAATACGTACTTTTTCTTTTTCAAGTTTACCTTCTAGCAATTGTTGTTTAATTTCAGAACGTTTCGTTTTAATTTCTTCTGTTGGTGCTTCTTCCTCTTCATCGTTGTCTTGACCAAAATTAGGAATTGCACCTCCAAATAGAGATTCTAGCGGGTTATTTGATTGTGAAGCTTTCTTTTTCATACTTGGCACTAATAATTTGACAAGTTTTTCATTTGCTTTATTCGTTGCCTCATCTTTAACTAGTGCTTTTTTGTTATTTTTTACTAACCTAACTGAAACATCTACTAAATCTCTTACCATACTTTCAACATCTCGACCAACATAACCTACTTCTGTAAATTTAGTAGCTTCAACTTTGATAAAAGGTGCGCCAACAACTTTGGCCATTCTTCTTGCGATTTCAGTTTTACCTACACCAGTTGGTCCAATCATAAGAATATTCTTAGGGGATATTTCTTGCTTAGCTTCTTCATTTAATAAGCTTCTTCTGTATCTGTTACGTAAAGCAATCGCAACTTTACGCTTGGCATCGTCTTGCCCAACAATATATTCATTTAATTTAGATACGATCTCTTTTGGAGTCAATTTAATTCCACTTGTATCCATTAATTTCATTCCTCCATTTTGCACTAAATTTCAGTATTCATTTCCAAATTTCTAACTTTATAATGTCTCTACTACAATATTGTCATTCGTAAAGACACAAATGTCTGATGCTACTTTAAGACTTTCATAAGCCATTTCTTTAGCTGACATATGTGATGCATGTCGTTTTAATGCTCTACCTGCACTTAAAGCATAATTACCACCAGAACCAATTGCAATTAAGTCATCATCTGGAGCTATAACTTCACCAGTACCACTTACGATTAAAATTGCATCTTTATCCATGACAATCAACATTGCTTCAAGTTGACGTAATTGTTTATCTCCACGCCATTCTTGAGCTAATTCAACTGCAGCTCGTTCCAAATTACCACTAAATTGTTGTAATTTTGTTTCGAATTTTTCAAATAGTGTAAAGGCATCAGCAACACTTCCAGCAAAACCAGCTAAAACTTTGCCGTCATACAAACGTCTTACTTTGCGGGCAGTTTGTTTCATAATGACTTGTTGTCCTAATGTCACTTGCCCATCACCAGCCATAGCTGCTTCCCCATTATGTCTTACGGCATAAATAGTCGTTGCATGTAAAGTATTATTACTCATTATTCATTCTCCTTTTTTGCTCTAGGATGTGCATTTAAATACACTTTTCTCAATTGTTGATTCGATACGTGAGTATATTTTCCTGTTGTCGATAAATTTACATGTCCTAATAGTGCTTGAACAGTTCGCAAATCAGCACCTTCATTTAATAAATGTGTGGCAAAAGTATGTCTTAATTTATGAGGGTGTATCTTACTAACTCCTGATGTACGTTTAACGATGTCGTTCAGGACATATCTAACACCACGTTCAGTAATCGCTTCACCTTTTAAATTTACAATCAAAAAATCATGTTTCGAATGTTGTATTGGTTTAAACTCAGCTAAATATTGTTCAATACTTTGCTTACAGAATTCACCAAAAGGAACAAAGCGTTGTTTATTACCTTTTCCTAAAACCGTTACGCCATTGGAATACATATCAATATCTTGTTGCTTAATATTAACTAATTCAGATACTCGAATACCTGTTGCGTACAACAACTCCAAAATCACTCTATCTCTAATACCTTTTTTGGCATCTTGCTGTACCGTATTAAACAAGGCTTCCATCTCTTCTTCATAGAAAAATTGAGGAAGATATTGCTCTTTTTTAGGGTGTACTAATTGCACAAATGGATTAATGATGGAGTCATCCATAGTCATCCAATATTCATAAAAAGTACGTAACGTTGAGATTTTACGAGATACTGAAGTTCTTTTCAACTTATTTGAATAAAGGTAACTTAAATAATTTCTAGCATCTCGATATTGAAACGTTTTTAATTCTAAATGTTCTTGTTCCAAAAATTGATTAAATTGAACTAAATCATCATGATATGATTTTAATGTATGTTCAGAAAAGTTTCTTTCTACTTTTAATGTCTTTAAAAATGATTGTTGGATGTTATTCAATATGTCACCTCTCCACCAATATAAATTGTAGCATATACAAAATAGGGCTTACAGTAATTTGATATTCAATTCTAAATCTTTTGAGAATTGAATTAATTTTATCATAATAATTTTTACTTTTATTAAAATGTTTATAACGAAAATGTTTAGTTACACACTACAATGTATAAATTAACAATTAAATGAATGTACTTCTTTTAAACAAACAATATTAAATACTTTCTTCTACATATTACAGTATAAATCTTATTGCGTGTCATTTATTTAGCTCATCTTGATAAGATTCTTTTAAATTGTCAAAAATATGTAACAAATATAGCTAGTGATGTAATATCAACACAAAATTATCCCAATGTATTTTAGTTAATCTATATATGTGTGACAAATTATTATAATAATCCTTTTCAAAGCAGCTTGATTTACAGATAATAGTAATTCATTTTGTATATCAATTTCATATAGACTTTACATTTCAACTTCATATCTGACAAGATGATAGATATTCAACTAACGCAAAGAATCAATTAAAAAAGACTAGAATCGTATTTATTCTAAATTTGCAAAATGCTAACTACAGCCATGCAAATTTTAAAATAGTACTTCTAGTCTTTTTAACTATCTATAATGTTTTTTTGTAGTTTTCCAAGTAATCAAGTGCGCGATGTGCTTGAGCTTCATATCTTTCTTTCTTATCTTTAATACGTTTTTCTAGTGAAGGTAATAATCCAAAATTAGCATTCATAGGTTGGAAGTTCTTTTCATTTTTAGCATGTGAAATATAATATGCCATACTTCCTATCATTGTCTCTCTTGGAAATACAACTTCGCCTTTGCCCAACATTTTATGTGCTAAATTGATACCTGCTACAAGACCACTTGCTGCACTTTCAACATAACCTTCTACTCCTGTCATTTGACCAGCAAACTGAATATTAGGTTGATTAATCAATTCATATTTTTCATTTAAAACATCCGGTGAGTTGATAAAAGTATTTCTATGCATAACACCATAACGTACGATATCAACATTTTCTAAACCAGGGATTAATTTAATAACTTCTTTTTGTGCTCCCCACTTAAGATGAGTTTGAAAACCAACAATATTATATAATGTACCAGCTGCATCATCTTGTCTTAGTTGCACAACTGCATATGGTCTTTTACCAGTCTTAGGGTCTTCCAAGCCAACTGGTTTCATAGGGCCAAATAATAAAGTCTTACGACCACGTTCAGCCATGACTTCAAATGGCATACAACCTTCAAAATATTTTTCTTTCTCAAATTCGTTTACTGGTGCAACTTCTGCTTCCAATACCGCATCATAAAAGCGATTAAATTCTTCTTCAGTCATAGGACAGTTTAAATATGCTGCCTCACCTTTATCATATCTTGATTTTAAATATACTTTATCCATATCAATTGATTCTTTTTCAATAATAGGCGCTGCTGCATCATAAAAATATAATTGATCTTTACCAGTTATGTCGACAATTTCTTGCGCTAAATTTTCAGTTGTTAAAGGACCAGTTGCAATAATTGAATAACCCTCAGGAATAGAATTAATTTCTTCGTTAATTACATTAATATTTTCATGATTTCTTAATGTTTCTGTTATATATCCAGAAAAATCATGTCTATCCACTGCTAATGCTCCACCGGCAGGAACACGGGCTTTATCAGCTGCTTTAATAATTAAAGAGTTTAGTCTTCTCATTTCTTCTTTTAATACACCAACACCATTAGTTAAGGCATTACCTCTTAATGAGTTTGAACACACTAATTCTGCAAATTTATCTGTATGATGTGCTGGTGTTTGTTTTACTGGACGCATTTCAATAAGATTAACTTTTATACCTCTTTCAGCTAATTGATATGCTGCTTCGGATCCAGCTAATCCAGCTCCAATAACGTTAACAGTTTGAGTCATTGTAACTCTCCTTTATAAAAAATTTCATTGCATGATATTAATATTTTGGTTAATTGTTATACTTCAAATCATTATATATAACATTATATTTTTAAAGTGAATTTAACGTCATCGAGTAGGAGGATAACCATTATTTGATTATCCGTCCTCTCACACCACCGAGCGTACGGTTCCGTACTCGGCGGTTCAATATCTTGCGTAAGCCGTCTCTGCGAGTTGGGTTAATGGTTCTAACCCCCACTTGTAGAGACGTTTTGTTGTAAGTGCACGATGAACTTCATGCGTTGATGATAAGCGCCAGTATTTCTTTCTTGAATTGGCAATTTTCATTGCACTCTTATGGTCAAGTCCATACTTACGTAACATCTTATATTTGGTTTTTATTCTTTTCCATCTTTTGAGGATTAGTTGTCTAATGCGTCGGTTTAACCATGATTGTAACTTCGTTACAAAACCTGTAATAAATCCTTTACCAAAGTAATTTATCCACCCTCGTGTTACTTGATTAATTTCTGATATAATCTCTTTAAAGGTACCTGGTCTATTTCGTTTCGTTAGACGTCTTAAGGTGCGTTTTAAATTTCTTCTTGCTTCCATAGTCGGTCTGAAACGATAAGTGCCATTTACTTTGGTCATTAGACAACTCAAGAACTTTAAACGTGTGATAGAACCTACCTTGCTCTTTTCACTATTTACAATAAGTTTAAGGTCTTTTTCGATAAACTTTGTCACACTTTCCATGACACGTTGACCCGCTCGTTTTGTACGTACAAAGATGACGAAGTCATCTGCATAACGAACAAAGCGATGACCACGTTTCTCCAATTCATTATCTAATTCGTGAAGATAAATATTACAAAGTAACGGGGAAATAACACCACCTTGCGGTGCACCTATTTCTCTACTTCGATAATTACCATTGAGGTCGATTGCACCAACCTGTAGGCTTCTACGAATAAATTTAGAAATGGCTTTATCTTGAACATGTCGTTCAAATAGATACATTAATTTATCATGGTTCAACATATCAAAGCACTGTTTTAAATCACAATCAACTGCAACTAAGTAACCTTCTTCATAGTATGTTGCACATTCTTTAAGTGCAGTTCCTGTACTACGATTCGGTCTAAAGCCATGACTGTGTTTTGAGAAAGTACGGTCGATACTAGGTTCAATGACTTGTTTAATGGCTTGTTGGATAACTCTGTCTCTTGCGACAGGGATTCCAAGCACGCGCTTTTTCCCATTTGATTTAGGTATTTCAACCTTTCTTACTGCTTGTGGCTTATACGTGCCATCAAGCAGTTTTTGTTTAATTTGTGGAAAGTATTTTGCGAAATGTGATGTTAATTCACTTACTCGCATGCCATCGATGCCAGGTGCACCGTTGTTTTTCTTCACTTTCTTAATTGCTTTTTGTATATTATTCTCTCTTACAACAAGCTCCATCATAGATGGAGACTCACGATACATTTCTTTCATTTCACCTAAGATTTACTGTACGCACTCATATATCCTTTTTCGTTCCACTACTTATCTTTCTATGAGTTGCCAATCATTAATTGTATTCTGTACGTTGTAAATCTCTAACCTCCATTCTTTACTTTGTATGAATATTGTTCAGTCCTTCAGTATTTCTACCTACTATGACCTCTGCTGACTTCTCATCATTCGTTATTACTACGATTTTTTTATCGCTGATGAGACCTCCCCGGGTAAGAGTAACCACTTTCCACTCATTCCACTGCATCATTTACTATATAGAATGGAAATGATAATTTAATAATGTACACTTTTGACTGTTTAAGTATGTACAATCTGTAAAATTTAGAGATAATTTTATTGAGGTGAATAACAATGAAATTATCTTTAGATATAAATACAGATTATGAAGTTACAACTCTTTCAGATTTACCAAAATTAAAAATTGTTATGGAGAGCTTAAACATGAAAATTAATAAAAGTGAAATCGCAAGACAAATGAATGTAGATCGAAGAACAATAGATAAATATTTAAATGGCTTTAAACCTTCGGTTAATCGAAAAAAACAATCTAAAATTGATCCCTATTATGATTTAATAAAAGAATTGTTGTCTGAAGAATGTGAACAGAAATTCTTTTATAAACGCGTGTTATGGCAATACCTTAAAGATAATCATGGTCTAAATTGTGCGTATTCCACATTTAGAACATATATAAGAAAACATGATTTATTCAATAATTATTTTAAAAAAAGACGACAAAAGTCAACGCCTGTTGGAACAACTAGATTTGAAACAAAACCAGGTTGCCAAGCTCAATTTGATTGGAAGGAAGATATAAGATTTAAAACGAAGGATCATCAAGAGGTATCTTTAAATATTGGTGTTTTACTCCTGTCATATTCACGCTTCAAAATTATGCAAGTTACGATGAGTAAATCATTAGATGTATTACTTAATTTAATGGTTCAAGCTTTTGAATCTATTGAAGGTGTTCCAGAGGAACTTGTTACAGATAATATGAAAACAGTGATGAGTCAACCTAGGACTGAAACGTTTAGTGGACAAGTTAATCCTAAATTCAAACAATTCGCTGATGATTTTAATTTTAAAGTGAAGCCGTGTATAGCTGGTCGTCCTAGAACGAAAGGTAAAGTTGAATCCATTATGAAAATATTAGATGAAATTCATGCCTATCAAGGACAATTATACTTACATGAAATTCCACAATTTATTGACGAATTAAATGATCGTTTGAATTACTCAGTGCATAATGGGACAGGAAAAATACCAATTATTGAAGTAAAAAAAGAAAAGAGCTTCTTACAGCCATTACCCAATGTCCATGTAAGAAACTCATATAAAGTAGAACATAAATATTTGAAAGTCAATCGTTCGAATATGATTACATATCGCTCCAATCAGTACTCAGTTCCTGCTGAATACTATGGAAAAACGGTTGAAGTTCAAGTTTATGATCAACGTTTGTTTGTTTATTATAACACCAAATTAATCGTTGAGCATCCTATTACCCATCATAAATTAAATTATCAGCAACAACACTATTTAGAAACGCTAGCTGTCTCCTATGGAGACCATGATGATATTAATCAGCTGGCCTTAGATAATTTAAAAACGATAGGAGAGATGTATGATGAATAATATTACTAACTACCAACGTTTAAAAGATAATCTGTCATATCTAAAAATGAATCAAATGATTACTCATTTAGATGAAGTGATAGATTTTAGTATCACTAACGATTTATCATTTATTGATACTTTAATTAAATTGAGTGATTATGAAATCGCAGTTAAAGAAAAGAATATGATTGAATCAATGGTTAAGGTAGCAGCATTCCCTTTTAAAAAGGAACTGTGCGACTTTGACTTTTCATTCCAACCTAACGTCAATAAACAAGAAATCGTAGATTTTACTCATTTACGATTTATAGAAAACCATCAGAATATTGTCTTTTTAGGTCCAAGTGGTGTAGGTAAAACCCATTTAGCTACATCAATTGGTATGTCAGCAGCGAAAAAAAGAGTAAGTACGTATTTCATTAAATGTCATGATTTAATACAAAATTTGAAAAAATCTCAATTAGAGAATCGGTTAGAAAATAGACTCAAGCACTATAGTAAATATAAATTACTAATTATTGATGAAATAGGCTATTTACCTATTGATAGTGAAGATGCCAAACTCTTTTTCCAACTGATTGATTTAAGATATGAGAAGAAAAGTACCATTTTTACTACAAATATTAATTTCAATTTATGGAATGAAATATTTGAAGACCCTAAAATAGCTAATGCCATTTTAGATCGCATATTACATCACTCAAATGTCATAAAAATAACTGGGAAGTCTTATCGGTTAAAAGACCATTTTGTGAAAGTTGAAAAGACAGAATGACATTTTTGTACATTCTTAAACAATCATTTTTGTACATTCTTTTATTGACATTTACATATAGAACTCGGGTAGTATCGGACTTTATCTTGTATTGCAGATTCATCCATTCCACATAGCCTTGTATGATATTTCTGTTCGTCAGTGCGAGTGTTTGCGTCCGACTTCCTTCAGATTCCATTTCACAATGGACACCCTTGTCTTTCGCTAACAGTTCCTACTACCAAGCCTGTAACGGACTTTCACCGTCTAGTAATTACCCATGCCGGGCGCACAATAATAGCACAAAGATGATTTTATTTTAAATCGTCTTTGTGCTTCTTTATGTTCAATACTCCATATTGTCTTTTCGTGTTCCCAGCGTGCTGTCCCAGCATTCCCCAACTCGCACTGTTTGTATAAACTGATTAATCATTTTATTTATGTTAGGACCCCGGACTTCGGCTAGTACTGCTCCCTCGGGGGTCTTCACTACAATGCTTGGTTTTAACGAAATTGACAATTTCTATCAACTTTCAATAGAAATTGTCTTTTTTACTAAAAACTAGAACCTACTGTCTAAGACTCTTCTTAGTTTAATCAAATCATTAAATTCCGGTAATATACGCTTATTTACTCCATATATTTAAATGTTGTTCTTTAGCTTTTTCTTGAGCTTTAATGAATACATTACGATACTTGCCATTAGGTGCAAAATATTTTTCTCTTGCTAATCCTTTTTCAACTAATTCTTTATTATACATATGGTCTTTATCTAACCAGACATATGCTAATGTTCTACCATAGCGATCTTCTTTTTCTTTATCATATTCTAAATAAACATCTTTGTTCGTTAACGTTTTTTTACTATAGTTAGAAGCTTCTTTTCCAAAAGGTTGGACAGGTGTATTGGGTTTGACTGTTTCTGGAGTATCCACCCCTGTTAGTCTAACTTTTATTTGTTGACCATTTCTTGTAGCTACAAATGTATCTCCATCAACTACTCGAGTAATATGTACTTTATCTTTATCTTTCAAATCACCTGATTGAACAGAGTCATTCCCATTATTAAATGGACCTGAATGATTAATAAATTGAAAAGCTAAAACACCCACAACAATTAATGCCACAACTATTGTAGTGATTGACTTATTAGATTTCACTATTACACCTACTTTTACTATTTTTGTACCGACTAATCATATATAAGTTATACAACTACGTCAATAGTCATATTTATTTTCTTTCCTTTTAAATCTTATGAACCATGCTATAATATAATAGTTAAGGAGTGAATTAAATGAATATCAATAATGAGAATATGGTCACATTGATTGCTGTAATCATTGCAGTAATTATTGGTATCATTCTCCAAATAGTTTTTAAATTACCTTTAATCGTTTCTGCTGTACTATCAATTTTCTTAGGTATTTTAGTCGGCTTCATAGTATATATTATTATCACTATTGTTAATAAAAGACGACATAAATAAACCAGTAATATGAATAAAGCTTGCTATAAAATAACATGATATAATGTTAACTTTATAGCAAGCTTTATTTTTTTGAGTTTTACTGAATTAGCATGCAAATCTTGATACAAATAAATAGCAAGACCGACAGCTACAGCCAACCTTTGTCTAGTGCTTTTTTCCATGCATCAAATCTATTTTCAGCAAATAATTTATCTATAATTGTTGACGTATAATTGCGGACAGTACCATCACTTAGAAATAAGTTATCTGCTATTTCTTTACTACTTAACCCATTCCCTATTTCCCTTAAGACTACTTGTTCTTTATGAGTTAATGGATTTGACTCAGTAAATAATGAAGTCATTAAACTAGAACTATACTCTTTTTCACCTTTCATTACTTTATGTATCGTTTGCACTAAATCATCTACAGATCTTTCTTTTAACACGTAGGCATCAACGTCATTAGCAACAGCTTTTTCAAAGTATCCACTGCGTTTAAAGGTTGTAACAATAATGATTCTCGTATTAATTTGATGCTCTCTAACAAACGATAAAACCTCGAGCCCTGTCATTCCAGGCATCTCTATATCCAATATTGCTACATCAGGTTGCAATTGTGCAATTTTTTCCAAAGCAACACTACCGTTATCTACATCTGCTACTATGTCTATATTATCATGGAGATTAATAAGTTGAACCATCGCTTGTCTAAGCATGTTTTGATCTTCAGCAATAATGATAGAAGTCATGCGACCCCTCCTAATGGTATGGAAATTGTTAATTGTGTACCTTGTACATTATCAATATGTAACTTTCCTTCAAGTTGTTCTACCCGTTGATAAATACTTGTTAACTCTGTTGGCTCAACATCACCATTTATACCTTGTCCATTATCTTGAATTGTAAATATGAGCATTGTATTACGTTGAATTAATGAACCATAAACGTTATTAGCACCAGAATGCTTTATCACATTATTTATTGCTTCTCGTAAAATCATAGATAAAATGGATTGTTTTGTAGGATTTAAAGCATTAGCAAGCTGACCATGTTCAAAGAAAAATTGTATACCTGTATCCTGTAATATCTTTTCAACTGCTACAATTTCATCTTCAAATGATTGATATTTTAAATTACTAATGATTTCCCTAACTTTCATAAGTGAATCTTTAGACAAATCATTTATTGCCAATAATTCGACTTTAGTAGCCTCTATATTTGAATCTGCGAGTTTATATGCAAGTTCTGACTTTAATGACAGACTAGCAAATACATGTCCTAAGGTATCATGTAAATCTTGTCCAATACGATGACGTTCTTGTTCAGCAATCAATACATTAATATATTCATTCTTTTGTTCAATTTCAGATTTAAGTTGACGCTCTGCTACAACTTTGAAATTACCAAGCATAATTAATGTAATAACAACATAAAATATTAACATCGAGATAATCATATTTGAATCAAATAGATATGTAATGGTCAAACAAATTACCATTGTAGTTACACACATCATAAATTCTTTAGATTTCACTGTGACTTTCAAAGTAAATGGTAATGCAAAAGCACTAAAAAAGAAAAATAAGCTAATCATTGGTTGAAAACTATAGACAAAGTAAATAATCGCCAAATAATGTATCACTAACATATTAAATAAAATGTTTTGACTCAAATTTTTATAAAAGATGACAAGTAACACGTAAGATACTGTAAATATTAAAACAATACAAACATATAACCACTTAGGTCCCCTAATTGTACTAACAAAAATACCAATAAATGGAAAAAATAAATATATTAACGATGATAATTCACCGAGTGATACCTTTACTTTCTGTTGCATTTTAATTACACCACACTTTTTCGTTTATTTATAAAATAAGTTATCATTATAAAAATAACACTATTTAATATTAGTATAGCAAACGATTGAAATTGAAAGCCTTCATTATTTGTTACACTTATACCTAATTGCTTTAAATGATATGAAGGTAAGCTTTTTCCTATGTGCTGTAACCATTGTGGAAATGTATTGATTGGAAACCATAAACCACCAAGTACTGCGAGACCAATAGTTAAAATATTGCTTATAGCATTCACTTTTTGACTATCTTTAAACTGTGCAAAGATTAAACCTAATGATAAGAAGCTACTACCACCTAGCCATAATAGAAAACCAGATAATAACCACTTAGCCATTGTCATATTTACATCTTTATAAAAATGAGCTACTAAGAATAATATGACAATGGCTAACAAATATAGAATCGTTGTTTTTATCATTTTAGCTGTATAATAATTAAAACTATTAAAGGTGGTAGACATTAATTTTTTATACCAACCATTATTTTGCTCTTCAATTAAATCTAAAGGAAATGTCATCAAACTAAAACTAATTAAGCTATAAACTGTCATACTATACATATAATCTTTATAAAAATGTTGTTGAACAGCTTTTGGTAAATCTAAAATACTTGTAAACAAAATATAAAAGAATACTGGAAAGATAATTGATAACATTAAAGTCAATTTTTTACGAAACATAATTTTAATTTCATATAAAAGATAACTTAATAGCATGATTGATCACTTACGTCATTATTGTTTTCATGAAATAAAGCTTCTAATAATGATGTTTTAGTAATTTCAATATCATTTAAATTAACCTGTGCAGATTTCAATATAGATAAGACTTTATCAACATGAGACGTCGTAATAATAAGACGATTTGTATTATCTCTAGTTAATTGATATAAATCAGAATGATTTAGTTTAAGATTATAGCTTGATGGTATTTTAATCAAAGATTGATGATGTTCTTTGATTGTTTGTGGTGAATCATAAAAATGAATATGTCCATGATCTAAAAATATGACTTTATCAGCCATTCTCTCAACTTCTTCAATATAATGTGACGTATAAAAAATTGTTTTATTTTGTTGTTTTAATCGTTTAATGATTGACCAAAAATGTTCACGACTTTCTATATCCATCCCTGAGGTAGGCTCATCTAAAATCAATAACTGTGGTAGACCAACTAATGTTAATACAAAATCAAGTATACGTTGTTGGCCACCAGATAAATTTATAGCATATTGATTTAATATTTGGTCATCAAATTTTGTTAGTTCCACAAATTTATTATATGTCATCGTTTCGTTATAAAATGATTGATATAAATGAAATAATTCTTTAACTTTAACAGATTTCGGAAAACTAGAATATTGATACATCACTCCTCTATTAGCACTTATTAATAAGTTTTCATAGTCAGTTATATCTCCTTTACTAGTTTTAATGTTACCTATTAATAAATCTATTAGCGTTGACTTTCCTGCACCATTTTTTCCTATTAAAGCCGTACATTGTCCTTGTTCAATATTAAAATTCAAATCTTTAACTACATCATTATTATTGAAAGTTTTAGTTAAATTGTTGATGGTTATCATTGTTTTCACTACCTTTTTCGTTATAAATCAACTTTAACTGATTTTAATAATGTGTATTAGTATCAATTGTCATGAAATAAATATGACATTTGTCATTTTAGTTTACATAATATTATTATAGACAAGAAAAACGTCCCACATCATTACAGTGTGAGACGTTTACTTTTTATAAAATTGGTGACACTAATTTGGCTAAAGCTTCTTTAATTTTAATAGAAGTTGAACGTTGTTCGTATACTTCTTTCGTTAATTGTTTAGATTTTGTAATATCATCTTCATAAACTGCTTTTAAATTTTTAGCAAGTTGTTCATCATAGATAAACGCATTAACTTCAAAATTTAATTCGAAGCTTCTGAAATCCATGTTAGCAGTCCCAACGGATACTGCTTCTTCATCAATCATACACATTTTAGAATGAATAAAACCATTTTCATAAGTGTAAACTTTAACGCCACTTTCTAATAAATCAGAAGCATTTGCGTATGTTGCCCAATAAACAAATGGATGATCTGGTTTACATGGAATCATTAAATGTACATCAACACCTGACTTCGCAGCCATTTTTAAAGCGTTAATGTAAGAACTATCAGGAATAAAGTATGGACTTTGTAAATAAATTGATTTTTTAGCACTCATAATCATTTTAGTATAACCGTACTCTATTTGATGCCATTCACTTGCAGGACCACTTGCAGCAATTTGAATCGCTGTTTTACCTTCCACGCCATCTTTTTTAGGGAAGTATTTTTGATCATATTCAAATTGTGGACGATGTGCTTGAGAATTCCAATCTAAAATAAATCGTAATTGTAACGCATCAACTGCATCACCATGAATACGTAGATGTGTATCTCTCCAATGTCCTAACTTTCCTAAGCCTAAATATTCATCACCTATATTAAAGCCACCAACGTAGCCTAATTGACCATCAATTACAATGATTTTACGATGATTTCTATTATTCATACGGAAGTTCAGCATTGGAACTTTAGATGCAAAAAAGGCTTCCACTTCTCCGCCTAAAGATTTAAAATGATCAAAGTTTGCCATTTTGACATTTTTAGAACCGACATCATCATATAGAATTTTAACTTCTAAACCTTGCTTTAACTTTTCTTCTAAAGCCTTTAAGATACGTGTTCCTAGACCATCCAATGAAAATGTGTAATATTCTAAATGGATATAATTTTTAGCATTTTTAATGTCTTCTAACACTTGATCATAAAGGTCATTACCATCAATAAAGTAATCAACTGTATTATCCTCTGTTAAAAAGCCATCTTGTTCCATTAACAACATTCTAATTAAATCATGATGTCGCTCTACTTGTTTGTTATTAGTACCATAATTTCCTTTATCAAAGCTTTCAATTTGACTTTCAATTAAACTATCAAATTCAGTTAGAGCTTTACCGTTATATTTATTTAACTTACGTGACGACACAGTTCTGCCGAAGAATAAATATAGGATAAAGCCAATAAGCGGTAATACAAATAATACAAATAACCAAGCCCAAGTAGAACTTGCCGAACGTCTTTCACGTTCTAAAAAGATAATAATAAATGCTAAGACAATATTAATTATAAAAGCGATTGCTAAAATAATTGTAAATAATGTTCCTAAGTCATTTGAAAATGAAAATTCCATAAATTTTGCTCCTATACCGAATGACCTAATCATTCTTTAATTATTATTTAGTGAAAGATAAAGTCAAAATAGCATTGAATTCTTCTTCATTTTGTGGGAAAGTACGCTCTTCAATTTCTTTAATAGTGATACTAACTAAATGTAATTGACTTGCTTCGTCACTACTTAAGAAGTTATTGATATCTTTTTCTAGTAACTCCAATGTATCAGCAGTAAAGGTCTTAAATTTTACTTGTTCCATCATATCCCTCTTTTCTTTATGTTTATTAAATCATAGTGCTTTTTAAAGTAAAATTCAATTAATTTTGTCACTAAAAGTATAGTTATAACAACTGTATTATGGTTTTACCTCCTTGTTGTATCATAACTTTATTGTATAATAATATTATTAAATTTTATAATTTATTATTTTGATTGGGAGGCAATAAAGTGATTTCTTTTGAAAATGATTATTTAGAAGGTGCACATGAAAAGGTATTACAACGTTTAATAGATACCAATTTTATACAAGCCGCTGGTTATGGCTTTGATCAATTTACTCAACAAGCTATCGATAATATTAAAACTGTAATAAACTGTCCTGAGGCAACGATTCGATTTTTAGTTGGTGGTACGCAAACGAATCAAGTTGTCATAAATTCTGTATTAAAAAGTTTTGAAGGTGTTATTTCTGCAGATAGTGGTCATGTAGCTGTACATGAAGGTGGTGCTATTGAATTTAGCGGACATAAAGTACTAACTATTCCATCTCATGCTGGAAAAATATTACCTCAAGATGTTAAGCAATACATCGAAACATTTAATTCAGATTTTAAAAAAGATCATATGGTCTTCCCTGGTATGGTTTATATTTCCCATCCAACAGAATATGGTACGTTATATTCTAAGCAAGAATTAAAAGATTTATCAGATGTTTGTCGTCATTATAACTTACCTCTATTTATGGATGGTGCACGTTTAGGATATGGTTTGATGAGTGATAATAGTGATTTATCAATAGAAGATATTGCTAAATATTGTGATATTTTCTATATAGGTGGCACGAAAATCGGAGCATTATGTGGTGAAGCAATTGTCTTCACTAAAAATAATGAACCGGCAAACTTTACGACTTTAATTAAGCAACATGGTGCATTATTAGCAAAAGGACGTTTGACTGGTATACAGTTTTTAGAATTATTTACTGATGACTTATATTTTAAAATTAGTAAGCATGCAATTAACATGGCACGAAAAGTCAAACAAGGCTTTATCGATAAAGGATATCAACTTTATTTTGATTCGCCTACAAATCAACAATTTATCATTTTACATGAAGACAAAATAAGAGAATTAGAACAAAAGGTCAAATTTGCAATATGGGAAAAATATGACGATAATCATCGAGTTGTTCGATTTGCAACAAGTTGGGCGACAACAGAAGAACAGGTTGAGAAATTATTATCTTTGATATAATAAATTTTAGGAGTACGCTTATGTGCTCCTATTTTTATAATTAATGAATATACTTATGGTTTAGTATATGTTAAAAGTTGAATTTATATATTTATCGACATTAAAAATTTCTATGTAAGACTTATCATTGTAGGACTATAAAAATTTTTACGTTAGTTGCTAGTCGTCGTTAGTACTAACTTCTGTGTTGTGAGATGACTCAGTGTGTTGAGTATCATCAACATGATTATTAACTTGTTCTGCCATGAGACCAACCTCCATTTATAGTCTGTCGACTTATTCCATTTCAGCTTTTATAACGTCATCAGTATGTTTTGGACAATAAAAAATAACCTTCACGTTGGAAGGTTAAAAAAGCGTATAAAAATAGCACCACTTTCTATTTATCTGTGTAGAAAGGATGCTTATTTATCTAGTAGTTTTATTTCTTTAATTTCTGATTCATCTAGTGACCATATACCTACACTTGTTTTTAAATCCATAGAAAAATTGCCAGAATCATTTTCAAATGGATTGTCATATCCTATAACAAATCCTGATAATTCTTTGTCATTATCTAAAATTACTAAAACATCGTGTCCATATGAATTTGGAATTCTCATTTAATCCTCCCCTTTTCTACGAATGGTATAACATGAGTACCTGTTTTTGAATAATGTACTTTTCCTATTTTTGTTTCAATGTATTCACCTGATATATATGCTTTTCCAATTATTTTTCCAAAGTTAATTATCTCTTTTTGATTAAAATTTCCGTTTAATAATAATATGTTACCGGTAGTAGCATATTTTAAAATTAAGTTGTTCAACTCTTTATTAGATAGCGTGGTAAAACTTGGTTGGTTAAATCCACTTTCCATTGCATACTTCCTATTTCTCTCAAACAGTTCATATCCTTTTTGGTATCTGTTTTGTTTTTCATGGTTTAATTCTAATTTTATTCTACCATCTTTAATCATTTCTAGCATTTCATTTTTAGCATTTTGTTGTAATTCTTCACTATCATCTTCTAACTTATACTTACCTTTACGTTCTTTAAAGAATTGATTTCGCCAATTGCCAACATGTGGGACGATAGTACTGAGACAAAATGGATGCATCGATGGTGCATTAACACCTGGCATCATAACTTTAAATACTTCACTCACATTGGAAGATTAAAAATGGGTATAAAAATAGCACCACTTTCTATTTATCTGTGTAGAAAGGATGCTTATTTATTAGTTTCTTGATTTTCTTTTTTTAATTTTTCATAATATTCTTCAATGTCTTTAAAAAAGTCTTCTACAGAAATATGTCCATCTAATTGTTGAATTGACATTTTGCTCACCCCTATTACCTTTTAAGTTCTATATACTTCGTATTATAGAGTTGTTTTAGAATATAATCAACAACTATATCGGCTTTTTCGATATTATTATGTTGCTTTATGTCTTTAATAAGACTAATTACTTTATTTTCATCATATAAACTAGTTTTACTTATATATTTTACTGCGCTGTAATTTGTAACAATTGTTAACGTTTTTATAGATTTATTTTCAATAAATAGCTTTAAATCATTCATTGAAAAACTTGATTGTCCAGGATGATTATGTAGCATCGTTATTGAATAAGGTTTGCTGTTAAATATTAATTCTGTTGATTTTTCTCCTGGCACAAATGATACACTATCCTGGTCACCATATACTTTTATAACTTTACCATTTTTTAATAAATACGCCACTTCATTACTGTTATTATTTTCTTTAGCATCTTTAAGTAATGCTTTATGTTGTTCTTGTATAAATTGATTTTCTTCTTTAGTATGAGTTGGAATATCAATATATCTTATTTTATCAATGGCTTGATCAGTACTGTTTACTTTCTTCCCTAGTACTTTAGCTTGTTCCAATTTCTCTGTATTATCTTCATCTTCTAGCTTATACTTACCTTTACGTTCTTTAAAGAATTGGTCTCGACAATTGCCAACATGTGGGACGGTAGTACTGCGACAAAACTGATGCCAAAGTTATTTATGATACTTTTAGGCTTTTACGTTATGCATATATAAAAATTCTCTTTTTAGTGCAAAATCAATCTGACTGTTTAAATGGTGACCAATAACTGCTGAGTAATAAAAATATATAGTACTGGTTCAAAACATTAATATCCAAAGTATTTCTAATAATGAAAAGAAAATCCAAGACTTATCACCATTTTTTTGAAGTGAACCCCAAAAGTTAAATTTTAGGTTTAACTTTTGGGGTGCGGTTCACTTTCTACATTTATTGCTTATTTATTACTTAATGCATCTTTAGCCATATGAATTGCATCTTTATATTTTAAAATAAGTTTGGTGACCCACTTCCACGCTCAACAACACATAATACAATGAAATTAAGTGGACAAAAAGTAGACAAATACTAACTTTAAAAGTTAAAATTACTATTTCTGTCCACCTAAAGCTATATTTTCACACAAAAAAAGAGCTAAAGCGAAATCGCTCTAGCCCTTGATATTACTAAACTCATCCCATTTTGTTTAGCGTATTAATATTGTTTCATGTACTGCTCGCGCTCCCATTCAGACACTTGGGTACGGTTTTAAAAAATGGGATTTATTCACCTTCTTTAGATATTAAAATCGCATAATGACGAGAATTCACAAATTATAGAGTTTATCACTTTTTAAAAGCAGTTGCCCATTTAGTTGCCCATAAAGGAAATTTTTAAAAAATGGGCAACTAATTATTCTTTATCCCTTATATATCAAGGGATATAGCCGTATATTTTTAATTTTCCTATTTTCCCTCAATTTCCTTTTGATAATTGTAAAGTTTTTCGGCGTTTAATAAGCCTAGTCTATCTAATTTTGACTTACCTAACCTTAATTGTTTAATAGTTGCTTCATTAACCCCCGTATCTTTACTTATTTGATAAGCACTTATATTTGAATTAAACAACTTAATTATTTCATCTCCCATTTAAAACACAACCTTAACAAAAGATATTATCATTATGATTAACAATAAAACTAGTACAAATTCAATTTTTTCTTTTTTGTTAGTTTTTCTTAGTTTGTAATTTATTTTCATAGTTTACAAATAAATGAAGAGCGTTTTATAATATATGTGAGAGGGAGGTTACCCTCCCGCAATTAGTTAAGTTCAAAAGCTATCTCGATTATGATAACGGCCAAGTTAATTTTTATCGAGAATGTTAAGCTTTTGAGCTTTTTTTGTCTCTTCATTTATTTTTCCTCCCTTCTAATAAGTATATTACTATTACACGTTATATTTCTAACGTAATCAATTTTTTCTTTTTTTATAATCGAGTAGGAGGATAACCATTATTTGATTATCCGTCCTCTCACACCACCGAGCGTACGGTTCCGTACTCGGCGGTTCAATATCTTGCGTAAGCCGTCTCTGCGAGTTGGGTTAATGGTTCTAACCCCCACTTGTAGAGACGTTTTGTTGTAAGTGCACGATGAACTTCATGCGTTGATGATAAGCGCCAGTATTTCTTTCTTGAATTGGCAATTTTCATTGCACTCTTATGGTCAAGTCCATACTTACGTAACATCTTATATTTGGTTTTTATTCTTTTCCATCTTTTGAGGATTAGTTTGTAAATGTCAATAAAAGAATGTACAAAAATGATTGTTTAAGAATGTACAAAAATGTCATTCTGTCTTTTCAACTTTCACAAAATGGTCTTTTAACCGATAAGACTTCCCAGTTATTTTTATGACATTTGAGTGATGTAATATGCGATCTAAAATGGCATTAGCTATTTTAGGGTCTTCAAATATTTCATTCCATAAATTGAAATTAATATTTGTAGTAAAAATGGTACTTTTCTTCTCATATCTTAAATCAATCAGTTGGAAAAAGAGTTTGGCATCTTCACTATCAATAGGTAAATAGCCTATTTCATCAATAATTAGTAATTTATATTTACTATAGTGCTTGAGTCTATTTTCTAACCGATTCTCTAATTGAGATTTTTTCAAATTTTGTATTAAATCATGACATTTAATGAAATACGTACTTACTCTTTTTTTCGCTGCTGACATACCAATTGATGTAGCTAAATGGGTTTTACCTACACCACTTGGACCTAAAAAGACAATATTCTGATGGTTTTCTATAAATCGTAAATGAGTAAAATCTACGATTTCTTGTTTATTGACGTTAGGTTGGAATGAAAAGTCAAAGTCGCACAGTTCCTTTTTAAAAGGGAATGCTGCTACCTTAACCATTGATTCAATCATATTCTTTTCTTTAACTGCGATTTCATAATCACTCAATTTAATTAAAGTATCAATAAATGATAAATCGTTAGTGATACTAAAATCTATCACTTCATCTAAATGAGTAATCATTTGATTCATTTTTAGATATGACAGATTATCTTTTAAACGTTGGTAGTTAGTAATATTATTCATCATACATCTCTCCTATCGTTTTTAAATTATCTAAGGCCAGCTGATTAATATCATCATGGTCTCCATAGGAGACAGCTAGCGTTTCTAAATAGTGTTGTTGCTGATAATTTAATTTATGATGGGTAATAGGATGCTCAACGATTAATTTGGTGTTATAATAAACAAACAAACGTTGATCATAAACTTGAACTTCAACCGTTTTTCCATAGTATTCAGCAGGAACTGAGTACTGATTGGAGCGATATGTAATCATATTCGAACGATTGACTTTCAAATATTTATGTTCTACTTTATATGAGTTTCTTACATGGACATTGGGTAATGGCTGTAAGAAGCTCTTTTCTTTTTTTACTTCAATAATTGGTATTTTTCCTGTCCCATTATGCACTGAGTAATTCAAACGATCATTTAATTCGTCAATAAATTGTGGAATTTCATGTAAGTATAATTGTCCTTGATAGGCATGAATTTCATCTAATATTTTCATAATGGATTCAACTTTACCTTTCGTTCTAGGACGACCAGCTATACACGGCTTCACTTTAAAATTAAAATCATCAGCGAATTGTTTGAATTTAGGATTAACTTGTCCACTAAACGTTTCAGTCCTAGGTTGACTCATCACTGTTTTCATATTATCTGTAACAAGTTCCTCTGGAACACCTTCAATAGATTCAAAAGCTTGAACCATTAAATTAAGTAATACATCTAATGATTTACTCATCGTAACTTGCATAATTTTGAAGCGTGAATATGACAGGAGTAAAACACCAATATTTAAAGATACCTCTTGATGATCCTTCGTTTTAAATCTTATATCTTCCTTCCAATCAAATTGAGCTTGGCAACCTGGTTTTGTTTCAAATCTAGTTGTTCCAACAGGCGTTGACTTTTGTCGTCCTTTTTTAAAATAATTATTGAATAAATCATGTTTTCTTATATATGTTCTAAATGTGGAATACGCACAATTTAGACCATGATTATCTTTAAGGTATTGCCATAACACGCGTTTATAAAAGAATTTCTGTTCACATTCTTCAGACAACAATTCTTTTATTAAATCATAATAGGGATCAATTTTAGATTGTTTTTTTCGATTAACCGAAGGTTTAAAGCCATTTAAATATTTATCTATTGTTCTTCGATCTACATTCATTTGTCTTGCGATTTCACTTTTATTAATTTTCATGTTTAAGCTCTCCATAACAATTTTTAATTTTGGTAAATCTGAAAGAGTTGTAACTTCATAATCTGTATTTATATCTAAAGATAATTTCATTGTTATTCACCTCAATAAAATTATCTCTAAATTTTACAGATTGTACATACTTAAACAGTCAAAAGTGTACATTATTAAATTATCATTTCCAGATTAGTTGTCTAATGCGTCGGTTTAACCATGATTGTAACTTCGTTACAAAACCTGTAATAAATCCTTTACCAAAGTAATTTATCCACCCTCGTGTTACTTGATTAATTTCTGTTATAATCTCTTTAAAGGTACCTGGTCTATTTCGTTTCGTTAGACGTCTTAAGGTGCGTTTTAAATTTCTTCTTGCTTCCATAGTCGGTCTGAAACGATAAGTGCCATTTACTTTGGTCATTAGACAACTCAAGAACTTTAAACGTGTGATAGAACCTACCTTGCTCTTTTCACTATTTACAATAAGTTTAAGGTCTTTTTCGATAAACTTTGTCACACTTTCCATGACACGTTGACCCGCTCGTTTTGTACGTACAAAGATGACGAAGTCATCTGCATAACGAACAAAGCGATGACCACGTTTCTTCAATTCATTATCTAATTCGTGAAGATAAATATTACAAAGTAACGGGGAAATAACACCACCTTGCGGTGCACCTATTTCTCTACTTCGATAATTACCATTGAGGTCGATTGCACCAACCTGTAGGCTTCTACGAATAAATTTAGAAATGGCTTTATCTTGAACATGTCGTTCAAATAGATACATTAATTTATCATGGTTCAACATATCAAAGCACTGTTTTAAATCACAATCAACTGCAACTAAGTAACCTTCTTCATAGTATGTTGCACATTCTTTAAGTGCAGTTCCTGTACTACGATTCGGTCTAAAGCCATGACTGTGTTTTGAGAAAGTACGGTCGATACTAGGTTCAATGACTTGTTTAATGGCTTGTTGGATAACTCTGTCTCTTGCGACAGGGATTCCAAGCACGCGCTTTTTCCCATTTGATTTAGGTATTTCAACCTTTCTTACTGCTTGTGGCTTATACGTGCCATCAAGCAGTTTTTGTTTAATTTGTGGAAAGTATTTTGCGAAATGTGATGTTAATTCACTTACTCGCATGCCATCGATGCCAGGTGCACCGTTGTTTTTCTTCACTTTCTTAATTGCTTTTTGTATATTATTCTCTCTTACAACAAGCTCCATCATAGATGGAGACTCACGATACATTTCTTTCATTTCACCTAAGATTTACTGTACGCACTCATATATCCTTTTTCGTTCCACTACTTATCTTTCTATGAGTTGCCAATCATTAATTGTATTCTGTACGTTGTAAATCTCTAACCTCCATTCTTTACTTTGTATGAATATTGTTCAGTCCTTCAGTATTTCTACCTACTATGACCTCTGCTGACTTCTCATCATTCGTTATTACTACGATTTTTTTATCGCTGATGAGACCTCCCCGGGTAAGAGTAACCACTTTCCACTCATTCCACTGCATCATTTACTATATAGAACTCGGGTAGTATCGGACTTTATCTTGTATTGCAGATTCATCCATTCCACATAGCCTTGTATGATATTTCTGTTCGTCAGTGCGAGTGTTTGCGTCCGACTTCCTTCAGATTCCATTTCACAATGGACACCCTTGTCTTTCGCTAACAGTTCCTACTACCAAGCCTGTAACGGACTTTCACCGTCTAGTAATTACCCATGCCGGGCGCACAATAAAAACCCTTTTGCATAAAGGGTTTTCTTGAAACATAGTTAATATACAATTATTTATTCTAATTCTGTAACATCTTTATCTTCAACAATAAAACCTAATGTATTCACACTATTATTTAAAAACGTTAAAATATAACGCATGACTTCTTCACGTTCAGGTTCATTATGAATCTCGTGATATAATCCTTCCCACGCTTTAAAGTATAGTTCAGGTGTATCGTACTTATCTTTTAATTCGTTTATGGCAGATGTTTCAACTATTCTATCTTTTGTACCGTACATTAACAAAGTAGGTAACGACTGGATATCTTTTATATGATTCATCGTTTCTTTCATTGTCTCATTAATAATATTATACCAGTGATACGTTGCTTTCTTTAGCATTAAACCGTCATTTTCAGTTTCTTCAATGATTTCTTCGTTTCTAGTTAAATCTGCCACTTCAATACCTAATTTAAAACGTGTATCCTTAGAAATTTTGCCTACGTTTGAAATTAATTTATCTTTTCGATTCTTTCCAGATTTTTGCAAGTCTAGTAGTGGTGAGATTAACATCATGCCTTCAATAGGTAACTCTACTTTTTCTAATAAGTTTAATAAAATTAAACCACCTAATCCAACTGCCAACACATAAGTTGGAATTTTATATTCATTTGCAATTTTTAACCACTCTAATAATGCTTCGTGATATGTTTGAAAGTTCTCAATTTGACCTTTATTTGCTCTTGAAGTTTGCCCTTGTCCTGGTAAATCTCCCATAATTACATGATAACCATTTCTACGCAACATAGTGATGACATAGGCATATCTTCCAGTATGTTCTAACAAATTGTGAGCAATAACTACAACGCCTTTCGCATCATTCTCTGCTTCCCATTTCCACATTCTTCTAATGCCCCTTTTTTCAATAAACTTCAATATAGTAATTATAGCAAATTCTAACTATTTTATGCCATTTATAGTAATTACTCCATGACTATAGTTTGACACAAGATGAATTTCACAAGTTGTCAGTGTAATTATACAAAAATAAATTTGATTACATTCTATGAAAACGCTTTCTACAATAAATTTTTCGTGCTAAAATTATTTTAAACATAAGGGTTTGGAGGAATAGCAATGCCATTACTAAAAAATTTTTTTATTGCTTTATCAAACAACAGTTATTTAAATAATGCAGCTAAAAAGGTAGGTCCTAAAATGGGTGCCAATAAGGTAGTTGCAGGAAATACAATTCCTGAATTAATTAATACGATAGAAGACTTAAATAATAAAAATATTGCTGTGACTGTTGATAATCTCGGAGAATTTGTTGGTACTATAGAAGAAAGTTTACATGCCAAAGAACAAATATTACAAATTATGGATGCCATTCATCAACATAATGTTAATGCACATATGTCTGTTAAATTAAGTCAGTTGGGTGCAGAATTTGATTTAGAACTTGCTTATGAAAATTTACGAGAAATTTTGTTGAAAGCAAATGAATATAACAATATGCATATTAATATAGATACAGAAAAATATGCTAGTCTGCAACAAATTATTCAAGTTCTTGATCGTTTAAAAGGTGAATTTAGAAATGTAGGGACAGTTATTCAAGCATATTTATATGATTGTCATGATTTAGTTGATAAGTATCAAGATTTACGTTTACGTTTAGTTAAAGGTGCGTATAAAGAAGATGAGTCAATTGCATTCCAATCAAAAGAAGATGTAGATGCCAATTACATTAAAATCATTGAGCAACGTTTGTTAAATGCTCGTAACTTTACATCTATTGCGACTCATGATCACAATATTATTAATCATGTTAAACAATTTATGAAAACACATCACATTGATAAAAATAAAATGGAATTTCAAATGCTTTATGGTTTCAGATCAGATTTAGCACAACAAATAGCCAATGAAGGTTATAACTTTACTATTTATGTCCCATATGGTGATGATTGGTTTGGTTATTTTATGCGTAGATTAGCCGAACGTCCTCAAAACTTATCATTAGCAGTTAAAGAATTTATAAAACCTAAAACAATTAAACGAGTAGGTATGGCAACTGTATTAATATCAGCATCATTATTATTAATAAAACGTTTTAAACAAAGTCGTCGTTAATCAGTTATCTTCTTAAAATAGAAGTCTAATTTATTAGAAAACCCTTTTTAATGTTAACAAATATGAAAAAAGACAATTCCTATCAATTTTCCATAGAAATTGTCTTTTTGTCTTTTCGCCAAGAAGCTAATGTACCACACTCTTATGTGCTAATCCATTTATTACTAACATTTCATTTAAAAGGACTTCAATAGATTTGCCATTTCTATAGCGCTAACTGCAGCTTCAGCACCTTTATTGCCAGCTTTTGTACCCGCTCTTTCAACAGCTTGCTCTATACTTTCAGTTGTTAAAATACCAAAGATAACTGGCACTTCAGTTTCGTCATTAACTTTTGAAACACCTTTAGCAACTTCATTACATACATAATCATAATGTGACGTTGCTCCTCTAATAACACAACCTAAAGTAATGACTGCATCATACTTGTTAGATTTAGCCAATTTTTTAGCTACTAGTGGTATTTCAAATGCACCAGGAACATAGGCAACATCAATACTATCAGGTTCAACTTCATGTCTGATTAAAGTATCTTTAGCACCTTCCAATAAACGACCTGTTATAAAATCATTAAAGCGACTTACTACAATTGCTACTTTTAGTCCTTTTCCAACTAATTTACCTTCAAAATTCATTTTTTAGCCCTCCTATATTAAATGACCCATTTTTAATTTTTTTGTTTCCATATAATGATGATTGTGTTCCGTTTCAGGAACAATAACTTCAATTCTTTGGTTAATATCAATACCATAATGTTGTAATCCTTCAAACTTACTAGGATTATTACTTAATAAATTAATGTGTTCTACATTGAAATATTTTAAAATTTGGGCTGCAATATAATAGTCTCGTAAGTCTTCATCAAAACCTAGAGCCAAATTAGCAGTCACTGTATCATAGCCTTGTTCTATTAATTCATAAGCACGTAATTTATTGATTAGTCCAATGCCTCTTCCTTCTTGTGGTAGATAAATAATCATACCTCCATGTTCCTCAATATATTGCATAGATGCTTCAAGCTGTGCACCACAGTCACAACGTTGACTATGGAATATATCTCCAGTTAAACATGAAGAATGTAAGCGTACATTTTCAACACTACGTATATCTCCTTTAGCTAAGACAACAATCTCTTCATTACTAGTAGATGTTGTAAAGCCATACATATCAAACGTACCAAAATCTGTTGGCATTTTAACTTTAGCTTTCATTTGTATGTCAACATTATTTTGATTGATAATAGGTTGTTGATGGTGTTGAAGATACTCTATTAAACTTGCAATTGTAATCATTTTCAATTGATGTTTCTCTTTAAAATTTTGTAATTGTTGACCTTTTGCCATTGTGCCATCGTCGTTCATAATCTCACAAATTACTCCAGCTGGTTGTGCGTTCGTTAATTTTGCTAAATCAATTGCTGCTTCTGTATGACCGGTTCTTACTAAGACGCCCTCATCTTCTGCTACTAAAGGAAATAGATGGCCTGGTCTATTGAAATCTCTTGCAACTGTTCGTGGATCAATGAGTTTCCTAGCTGTCAATGTACGTTCATTTGCACTAATTCCAGTGGTCGTTTCTTTATGATCAATACTTACGGTAAATTTAGTACCATAAATATCAGAATTATCATTAACCATTTGATGAAGTTCCAATCGCTGTGCTATTTCTTTGGATACAGGTGCACAAATTAATCCACGTGCTTCTTTAGCCATAAAATTAATAGTGTCATCATTCATCCATTCTGTAACGGCTACTAAATCACCTTCATTTTCTCTATCTTCATCATCAACTACAATGATACTTTGTCCATTTTTCAAAGCCTCTAATGCAGATTCTATATTATCAAAATGCATGATACCCCTCCTAAAAACCAAATGATTTCAATTTATCAAGTGTCAGTTGTGAACGATCTTGCGATAAAATATTTTCAACATATTTGAATAAGACATCTGTTTCTAAATGAACATTATCTCCTAACTTTTTAGTTGCTAATATCGTTGATCGTCTAGTTTCGGGAATTAAATGTATATCAAATGAGCTTGCATGCTTGTCAAAAACCGTTAAACTAACACCATCTACTGTAATAGATCCTTGTTTTACCAATTGATTTAATACTGTTGTACTACACTGAATTGTAACTATCCTCGAATTGGCATTTTCTTTAATTTTTGAAATTTTACCTAATTCATCCACATGCCCTAACACAAAGTGTCCACCAAAACGCCCACTACCACTCATAGCACGTTCTAGATTGACTTCACTTTGTTTTGCTATATCAGCTAAATAGGTTTTATTTTCAGTACCTTTAATCACTTGTACTGAAAAAGAAGACTCATTAAAATCAATAACAGTTAAGCATGCACCGTTGACACTTATTGAATCTCCTATATGCATATCTTCAGTAATCTTATGTGCTTTTATATCAAGTGTTCGTACTGATTGATGCATTCGGACGTTTGTTACTGTACCAATTTCTTCAACGATACCTGTAAACATGTCGTCGTCACTTCTTTCGTAATATTAATTTGATGTTTTGGTTTATTAATTCGGAATGAACAATTTCAAATTGATTACTTTCTGGAATATTAAATACATCATCCGTTTGATAGTATTGATATGTTCCAGATCCACCAATGAGTTTCGGGGCAAAATAGAGAATAAATTCATCTATATAGCCTGATTGGAGAAATTCTGAAGTAATGTGTGGTCCTGCCTCGACTAACAGTTTACCAACACCTTTTTGATATATATCTTGTAAAATTGCTGTTAATTGACACTGTTGTAAATAAATAATATCTATATTTTCTTTATCTGTTGTTAAGTTTGGATTTTCAGTATAAATCCAAATTGCTGTTGATGTATCTTGAAAAAGTTGTTGTCTAAAATCTAAATCGCCTGATCTAGATAAAATGATTTTGATAGGATTTTTACCGTCAGCGAAACGAGTTGTATACTGTGGGTTATCCAATTCTACTGTTCCACGTCCTGTTAAAACTGCATCGTGCTTATGTCTTAACTGATAGACATCTTGTTTTACTTCTTTGTTAGTAATCCACTGACTTTGACCATTATCATTCGCTTGTTTACCATCTAAGCTAGCAGCAACTTTGACTGTTATCTCTGGAATTTGTTGTGCTTTAGCTTTAAAAAAGTATTGATATAAAGACGCCGCTTCTTCATCATATTGATATTCAACTTCTATACCTTGTGCATGAAGAATATCATCACCATGTGTCTCTAATGATTGATCTTTCGTAGCATAAATAACTTTGCTAATTTGAGCATCAATAATTTTATTTACACATGGTGGTGTTGAACCATAATGACTACATGGTTCTAACGTAATATAAATAGTGGCTTCTTTAGCTTGAGTTCCTGCCATATCTAATGCTTGAACTTCTGCGTGTTTATCACCTTTTTGTAAATGTGCACCTATACCAACGATACGCCCATCTTTGACAACAACAGAACCTACCGGTGGATTTATACCAGTTTGACCATCAACCATTTTAGCTAGTTGAATTGCATATTTCATAAATTGACTCAAAATATCACCTCTATAAACAAAAAACCTTACATCTAAATTTCAGATGCAAGGAGTTAAAGTTATCGTTAAATAAGCCTATTCGTTAATTATTTTTAAACGAATATGCCTTATTAATCATGTCGATTGTCGATATTCTTTCTCCCATCCAGACTTTAACTGTCGGCTCTAGATTCTCACTAGATCAGCCATTAATATATAAATTATTAATGGGTCGCAGGCTTTAAATTACTGCCGGTTGGGAATTTCACCCTGCCCCGAAAGAATAATATGAAATTGTTATAGATTATTTGAGTAAGTAGTATCTAAACTACAATTTAAATGATACTATATATACTTTTAAAATACAATTCTTACCATCTTAATCAGTGTTTAGACTCTAATTTCTATAAATTCCACTAGTATTTTACCTATTGTTGATTACGTTCAAATTGTGCTAATGATGTATATAATTGTGATACAGTATTATCAACTTGCTCGACAATCATTTTTACACCATTACGTAATTTATTAACACCGTTTGTCATTTGACCAATTGCAATAACATTAGTTAACGTGCCGTATCTTGGACTGATCACTTGATTGGTTTCAGGAATAATCTGAATACCACCCATTGGATGCGCTTGTACAATTTGTCTATTTTCAAGGTTTAATATCAATTGATCATCTTCGTCTAATTGTGATAAGTGCGTTTTAGAACCTGTCGCATTAATCACAACATTAAATTGTTCTTTATCTGGATAGCCTTGATATGAAAATACAAAGCTTTCATCTTGATAAGAAACATGCTCTAACCCTTTTTTGATGATTAAGGACTCGTCCCTAATCAAATCAATGATAAGTTTAGCTGTTCTAGGTGGCATTGGATTAGAATTTAATTGAATCATCTTCGTATATTTCTTATTAAATATTTTTTGGTCTTCTAAACTAAAACTATTCCAAATCCAATTTAAATTTTCTTTTAAATATTCAATTACACTTTGAAAAGCACCCAACTCCTGTGGTCGTTCTAAATCATAAGTTAAGTCTGCAATATGATCTCCAGTGCGTCTTTCTACTAATTTTTTAAAATCCACACCATAATCATCACACTCTTTTAAAAATAAAGTGACAGCGGTATCTAAAGGTACATTACCGTAATTATCCTTCTTAATTAAATTAAAGCGATGTTTTGTTAAATGATTGAATGTTATAGGTATCATTTCTCCACGTACACTTGGAAGATGTGCAGAACGACTTGTCATTGTAATAGGTAATTTAGGATGATGTGCAGCTACATAACGTACAACATCTAAACTTGCTAATCCAGTTCCAATTACTGCTATATCATCACTACTTTGAACATTATCCAAAGTATTATAAGTAGGATACGGTGTAGGTATATAACCTGATTTTCCTTTTAATTCATAAGGGTCATGATATGCAAACGTACCACAAGTTAAAAATAAATAATCATATTCATGCCATTCATCTCTATTCGCAGTAGTACAAACATAATATTTTAAAGTTGTTTCATCAATATTCGAATTTGTATACACACCTTTAACTTTATGATAAATCGTAGTGATGTTATCATACTGTTCATTAAACATTGATACATATGATTTCATATAATGACCGAAAACAAACCTAGGTAGATAAGTTGGATCATCAAAATGAAAATCACGTTGCTGTTGGTACCATTTCCAAAATTCTTGGTCATCATCTAAGTTTAAACTCATCTTCTTTGACGGCATATTAATTAATAATTCCGAACTATCGTTTTGGAATGGCACACCCTGCCCCATATTAACTTTGTCATCATATAAATCAACGTGTAAGTTTTTAAATTTGGGATGTTTAACCAATGCCCTTAATACACTTACACCTGCTGTTCCCATACCAATTATTGCTACACGCATTATTGTTCATCCTCTATACTGTTAATTTTTTAAGATTACTATTATCTTAAATTATATCAATTTAAATTTTTGATTAATAATTATTTCCCTTTATTTTAAAAATTAAATCTTCAACTTCATCATAACTATTTTTTAAATGATTTACTTAATAAAATTGGTTCTCTCCTAAATTGTACTGATAAATAATTATTTTTTAAATTATTTCTTTTTATTTATCAGTCCTGCAAAACAGAGAACCATAAAATTGTCTTATATCAAGTCTTTATAACATAAGAAAAACCAAGATTTTCTGATTCGAGAAAATCTTGGCTATACTAATTGACTTACATTTGTATGCTTACCTAAAAAAATTACTTTTTATCTAAATGTTTACTATCATCTTTGTAGACGAAATATTTGAAATATTTACCTTCAGTTTTCATATTTTGGTAGAAATCTGCAATAATAGTTGCATTACTTTCTGCCCATTTAATATCTGTAGCATACTGATGTTCTCCAGGATTCTTAGGATTCCATCTCATACTATATAACGTGTCTTGATCTTTATTTGATAAGAAGTGTTTATGAATAAAATCTGCACCGCCGCTGATTGCCTTTTCAGGTGTGTCCCAACCATGCTTTTTCGCGTACTGTGCACCAGTGTTAATTGGATCTTTATCTAATGCACCTACACCATAAAAGTTATAATATTTCTTACCATCAATTTCAACACCGTTAGCTAATTCACTCTTCACAGCACCTGTTTCTAATAATGCATGTGAAATTAAATAAACTTCATTAACATGTTTATCTTTAGCGGCATCTAAAAAGGCATCTGTATGTTTAAGTAATGTTGGTCTATCAATTAACATACGTTTAATTCTATTTTTATCAATACCTTGATATTTGGATAAATCTAAAAATTGATACTTTTGCTTTTTATCATCGATAAATTTACTACTGTCCATTGCAGACTTAATTTCAGTTCCTGAAGCATCTCTCCAGGCTGTATTTTCTTTATTTGATACTTGTTGACTCGTGTAATTATTTATTTGCTTTTTTGCTGCATCTTTTAATGTAACATTTAACTTTTCTATTTTAACGTCTGATTTAACATGTTTAAAAAATATCTGATCTGATATCATTGAGAAAAATAAAAATGCGACAACAGCAAATATGATAACAAGTCCTATTATTGTGAAAATAGAACCCTTCTTGTGTTTATTCATATCTACACCTCTTAGGTCATTGTTGTTGTACGTTCAGTCATACTACGATAATAAAGTTTAACATTAATATCGTAGTATAACAATTTTATCTATACATTGTTACCAATTCATAAATAAATAGTAATCAAAATGAAATTTTTTAAACAATTACTCAATAATTCATTTTGAAATTTAATAAATTCATAAGCAAATATAGTTGATTTAGAATCTTCTAGATATTTATAAATATATTAATTACCTGTTATATCTCTTTTATAATCCATCATGATAAAACTAGCCGCATTTGATCTATTCTTATAATAGTATTGATTTAAATCAATAGTTCCTTCAATTTGGCCATCACGATACATCATTTCATTTGTAAAATTATTAATCATTACAAAATCTGAACGATCACGTATAACGTCTAAATCGTCATTTCTTGCAAAAAAATGTTCTAAATTTAAGTGTGCGTAGTCCATAATATCCTCCTTCATAAAAATTTGTTCTATTTATTATTTATGTCTTTAATAATATGTCATTCCGCAGTTTTCAAATTACTTATGAGTACTATTTAACACTTAATTCAAAGATTACGCAAATGAATTATCATACTTTTTTCATTACAGTTTGAATATCCGGAAATAATTGTTATGTACATAACGAGGAGATTCAAATAGTGAATTTTAATGAAATTTATAATAAACACCATAAAATAATACATTATTTGTTAAAAAAATATCATGTATCGTATAATTATGATGAATTTTATCAATTATTGTTGATAAAATTATGGCAACTAAGTACCTCTTATCAAGCTTCTCACAACTGCAATATTAATACTTTTTTATTTACTCGCTTAAAATTCTACCTTTTCGATCTATTTAGACAACAACATCGTATCAATGAGGTTATCTCTTTTGATACCAATTTAATCACTGGTGAGTCATATACCAGTAATTTAAATGATTTCTCACTATATTATAATGAAATGTTACAAATACTAACTACTAGAGAACAACAGTGGCTTTCTTTGCATTTAGCAGGTTATAAACAATACGAAATCGCTAATATAATGAATTTATCTATTTCTACTATAAAAACAACTAAAGCCAATATCAAAATCAAATTATCTCATTACAAAAACTAACTGTAAAGGACAGAATTGAATGAATAATTTCTCCACAAACGAACTACTTTATATTAAAACATCTACATCTGAACAATTATCAACTGACTGTGTTTATACACATTATTCATATAGTTTACCTTATTCGATACACAAAGTTTTGAATTATTATTTAAAGTTACATTTTAAAACATTAGAGTTACAAACTGAGTATGCAAAACGTATGTTAAAAATAAATAAACTCATACCAATTTACATTAATCCTCAAGTTATTTTATTTCCTATAAAACAAAAACGTGCACCAATACAATATTATATTAATGCACGACAAATTATTGGAATTAACGTCAAAAGAAATATCACAATTATTAATTTTAACAATGCTATATCACTAGAAGTCGATGAGCCACATACTTTAATAATGAAAAAATGTCAGGAAAGTTTGATTCTAAGTCAATTAATAACTCAAACTATTTAGAATTAAACTTAGCTTGCAATAATTTTTTGGTAAAAAATGCTGTAACTATCTTAATAAGATAGATACTAACTATCATTAATAAGATAGCACCTATAATTGTTAAAATAACTGTTGCTGTTGATAAATCCACTTTAGGTTGTATAAAAAATTGAACACCAGTTAAACTTGTTATTAATCCAAATAAAAATAAACCTAATAAGCAGACATATGTAAAAACGATACCTAATAATAATAAAAATGTATTATAGCTTTTAGCTGTAGATTTATTAAATACATGATGTCTAAGGTATTCATTTGAATATGCAATTGGCTTATTAAAATGATTTGATTCACTGTCATCAAGTTGTGTTAAATGATTATCTAATTCACGCTTCTCATTCTTATTTAAAAACCATAATTGTTTTTTAACTTTTTTATCAAATGTACTTTTGTTCATAGTTAAGGACAAACGCTCCTTTTTAAATTCATAAAGTCATACTTATTATTGTATTTTATTAATTCTACAGATTTTTATGTATTTAAGCTACATTTTTATTTTGAACTCGGATAATGAATGTCCTTTTCTTTTTTAGAGATCATTAGTAGTGTTTATTAGTACCATTAACTGTTTACATTCGTCGCTGTCGCTTCGAATGCATAAGAGCCTGGGACATAAATCCCAAAAATAATAGCACAAAGATGATTTTATTTTTAAATCGTCTTTGTGCTTCTTTATGTTCAATACTCCGTATTGTAGTTACGCGTTCCCAGGGTGCTGTCTCAGCCTGTAGTCTTCGACTAGCACTGCTCCCTCGGGAGTCTCCACTACAATACTTCGATTTTATGTAATTTTACATGTAAATACTTCAAAAAATTGGTTCTATAATAAATCGGACTGATAGAGAATTTTTAATTATTTTCTATTAGTCCGATTTTTATATTTTGAATATGAAAAAAGCGCAATTATCTCTATAAATAAAAGTGACCAAACAAATAATGGTTCTCTCCCAAATTGGACTGATACATAATTATTTTTTTAGCCTCGCACCCCAGCTTGTACATTATAGTAAAAATTGTGTTGACAGAATTTTTCTTTGCTGGGGCCCCAATGCCCAACCTGCATTCATGAAAAAAACTGGATAACCAGTTTTTTTATGTTGGGTCCCTTCCTAGGGTGCTGTCTCAGGAGTCTCGGCTTCAAAATAATTTATATTTTAAACTATTCACTTTTTATTTATCAGTCCTGAAAAATAAAGAACCTATAATATTGATAATCCTGAACTTTGAATGTCTTTAGCAAAGCCTTTTACTGTGTCTACTGACAATTCTTCAATATCTCGTCCTAAGTTAGTGTTCACTTTTTTAACAACATCTGCTGGACAAGTAATAATATCAGCACCTATTTCATCAGCCTGAATAACATTGATTACTTCACGACAACTAGCCCATAATAATTTAACACCTTTTTTACTATGAGTAATTTCGACTGATTCTTTCATTAAAGGTAGTGGATCCACTCCAGTATCAGCAATGCGACCTGCAAATACTGAAACATAAGTTGGAACGCCTTCAGTAACAGCATCTGTAATTTCTTTAACTTGTTCAATTGTATATACAGCAGTTACGTTTAATCTTACATTATTAGCAGACAACTTTTTAATTAATGGAATTGTCGATTCACCTTTAGTATTCACAATAGGAATCTTAACAAACACATTATCTCCATACTGTTTTAAAATTTCCGCTTCTTTTTCCATAGTTTCTAAATCATCCGCAAATACTTCAAATGAAATTGAAGCATCTGGTATTTCTTTCACTGCTTCTTCTGCAAAAGCTTTATAGTTAGTAACGCCAGCTTTTGCCATTAAACTAGGATTGGTTGTAAAACCATCTACTTCTTTATTTTTATAAGCAGCTTTCATTTGTTCAATATCGTCTCCATCTGCAAAAACTTCAACATTTAATTTTACCATTATGAATTACCTCCATTTACTTGTGAAACTATTGTCTCAAGATACGTCTTTCTCATCAAATATCTCGATATAAAAATTTGTATTATAAATTATTTATAACATGTTATGGTAATTATATGCTAATTATTTGTCTTTATATGAGTTTGAAATTAAATTATATACATCAGTAGTTAATTAATTAACTACTGTTTTAATATGGTTTATGATACGATATGTAAATGATATTGATGCAGGAGGTTTAACATGTCTCGTTCTAAAAAGTTTTTTTACTTATCATGTTTAATGATTATAATTAGCTTCTTTTTTAATACTAACAATGATTTATTAAGTACTATATTTGCTTCAATAGTTAAACTTATTTTTGTCTGTAGTATTGTAAATACAGCGATATTGATTTTGGCAATCTTATTTGCTGATCGTTCAATTAAAGCATTAAAACCTGACTCTGATTGGATTAGAGTTGCTAGTAAATCTTTACCTTGGATTATTTTCGTCGTCATTGTAATTCATGCCCTATCTATGATCCATACTTTTGGTATCATTTAATTTCAAATAAATTAGTTAAAATTCATTTATTAAACAACTTCTATTGTCATTTTATAAAGAAATTCTTTATAGATGTGTAATAGAAGTTTTTATTGACTATAAGTTACAAACAGAAATTTCAAAGACAAACTAAATATTTGTTAAAACTATAAACATAACTTAAATTTTGAGGTGACAAAATGACATATTTGTATATCTTTATAGGTGGCGCTATAGGTGCATTACTTCGCTTTAGTTTATCTATTTTGAACCATGGCTCTACATTCCCAATAGGTACACTAGTAGCTAATTTAATCGGTGCTTTGTTGATGGGTCTAATTACGGCGATTTCAATAAAATTATTTAATAATCATCCAACACTTAAAAAAGCAATTACTACCGGTCTATTGGGTGCATTAACCACTTTTTCAACCTTTCAAGTTGAACTAGTTCAAATGATGGCGCAGCAACAATTTTTACTCTGTCTATGTTATGCATTAACAAGTTATATTTTCGGTATTTTACTTTGTTATTGTGGCATGAAGATTGGAGGCAAAATTAAATGTTAAATATTATATATATATTAATTGGTGGTGGACTAGGTGCGGTCGCAAGGGCTGCCATAACTGATTATTGGAATACCCATCATCAATCTTCATTACCAATAGCAACTTTGATAGTTAACCTTATCGGTAGTATCATTATTGGTATATTATTAGGATTATCAATTCATAATCCTCTTATGTCAAATTTAATTATTACAGGCTTTTTAGGTGGATTAACAACATTTTCTACTCTATCAAAAGAGCTAGTTGAAATGTTAACAACTAAATTTAATATATCGCACTTCGTTACTTATTCCTTACTACAATTCGTAGTAGGCTTTATCGCTTGCTATATTGGTTACCATATTTAAACATACTTCAATTACATCGTTTTATGTTGATTAATAAATACAATTTAGTAGCGTTATAATAGTCGTTTACTACATTGTTAATCAATTCAATCATCATAATAAAGACTTCATTCAACATGGATACACAGTTGTATCAGCTGAATGAAGTCTTTTTTTCATTTATATTTATTCACCCTTCAAATATTTTTGGGTCAGGACCTATTCTTTGATCTTTGTTTAAATTATCAATTTGTGTCATTTCATCATTAGTTAATTCGAAATCAAAAACATTAATATTTTCAATAATACGATTAGGTGTCACTGATTTAGGGATAGTTACTATACCATGCTGTACATTCCATCTAATAATGATTTGAGCTGCTGATTGTCGATGTCTTTGAGCAATTTGTTGAATCGTATCGTCACATAATATTTGAGCATTCATCAATGGTGACCAAGATTCCATTACTATATGTTGCGCTTCTAAATAATGTCTTAATTTATGTTGATTTAAATAAGGATGACATTCCACTTGATTAATCACTGGCTTAAATGAAACTTGCGCAAGTAAAGCTTCTAAATGTTCTGTCTCAAAATTACTGACACCTATATTTTTCAACTGACTATTTTTATATAAATCTTCCATACCTTTCCAAGTATTTATCATTACTGCTTCGTTCGTTCCTGGCCAATGCATTAAATATAAATCTAAATAATCTAAACCTAAGCGATCTAAACTTGCTTGGTATGCTGGCTGTACATTCTCTCTACCAAAATCTTCAAAATACAATTTTGAAGTAATAAATAAATCTTCTCTTTTTAAGCCTGTTGATTCTAAAGCTAGACGTATCCCTTCTCCGACTTTTTCTTCGTTACCATATACTTTTGCTGTATCAATACTACGATATCCCTCTTCAATGGCAAATTTAACTGCTTCTTTACAATCATCATTATTTTCAACTCGAAACGTACCTAAACCAACTTGAGGAATGCTATTACCATTGTAAAATTTTTTATATTGCATTATTGTCGCCTCACTTTTATCTATTTATGCCTATCATAACAAAGCTAGCACTGAAGTGTTAGCTCAAAATAAAAAAACTGAGATAATGACATTATTTAGTCACTATCTCAGTGTTGTTATTAATTAAATGATTCAATTTTATCCATAATATTTTGTAAATCATCAACGTTATATTGAATACGACCGTGGAAAACAAACTTATTAAAGAATTCATCAAGTTGTTCTTTCCCTACTAATACTTTAACAGTAGCATTTTGGTTGTAATTTGAAATTGTAACGTCGCCATCATTCTTAGGGTTAAAATATAATATAGATGTTGGTGTATATTTTGTACCTAATTCTTTTTGTAAATCTTCAGCTAATTGTTTAATTGACTCAAGTTTATCTGAATAATTAACAAATGATAATGATTTTTGGTCATCATTTTGATCCATAATAATAGTCTGTGGTCTAGATGAATCTAAATCTAATGTATTAAATACTTGTTCCATCGGAGGTAAATCTTTAAATTGACCACCACTAATACCATTATAGACATGACCTTTTAATAATTGTGAATCAATAATATATAGACCCGTACGAGTTAATACTAAATGACTGATACGTTCAATATCATTGAATTTGTTACTTGGTAAAAAGATATTTGCCATAATATGCATATCTTCAGGTCTAATACGCTTTTCTTTAACTAATCTTTCACGTATACCAATTAGTCTCATATCAGTAACATATTCACTATGATTTTTAGAGAATAATTTTAACGCATCAATTTCACGGTCTTTCGTACTGACCATTTCATTATAATCTTCTTGTTGTTTTGTTATTGTTTTCTTATTTTCAATACGTTCTTTTTCTAGTTGTTCTTCGTGAGTCTTTTTAATATTTTGTTCTTTTTGCTCATATTTTTCTTCAGTTTGTCGTTTAACTTTCTTTTTACTACCTAATGCTACTAAATAAAGTACAAAGAAAATCAAAGCAATAACAACTGCAGCAATTAATCCAATAACAATTGGTGAAGAGAAATCCATCACAATAACGCTCCTTTTCAAATGTGTCAATATGATAATTATAAAGGATAAAGTAAAGATTTTCGATACATAATATCATTATATACCGAAAATCTTATATATTTTATCTCATTATTTATTATTGTTGTACTGCATCTTTAAGTTCGTTAACTTTATCTAATTTTTCCCATGGTAATAAAACATCAGTACGTCCAAAATGGCCATATGCTGCAGTTTGTTTATAGATAGGTTGTTTTAAATCTAACATCTTAATGATGCCAGCCGGTCTTAAATCAAAATGTTTTCTAACTGCTTCAACTAATTGTCCTTCTGACACTTTACCAGTTCCAAAAGTATCAATTGCAATAGAAACAGGCTCAGCAACACCAATTGCATATGCTAGTTGAACTTCACATTGAGCTGCTAGTCCAGCTGCAACAATATTTTTAGCAACATAACGTGCAGCATAAGCAGCTGAACGGTCTACTTTTGTTGGATCCTTACCACTGAAACAACCACCACCATGACGTGCATAACCACCGTATGTATCTACGATAATTTTACGCCCTGTTAATCCAGCATCACCTTGTGGTCCACCAATTACAAAACGACCAGTTGGGTTGATATAAAATTTAGTTTGCTCATCTAATAAATTCTCAGGTACAGTTGGATAAATAACTTGTGTTTTAATATCTTGTTGAATTTGTTCTAATGTCACATCTTCTGAATGTTGAGTTGACACAACAATTGTATCGATACGCACTGGATGATCTTGTTCGTCGTATTCAACAGTCACTTGAACTTTACCATCAGGACGTAAATAATCTAGTATATGGTCTTTTCTAACATCAGATAAACGTTTTGCTAATTTATGTGATAAATCAATAGCTAAAGGCATATAAGAATCTGTTTCATTTGTAGCAAATCCAAACATTAATCCTTGGTCACCCGCACCTGTTGCTTCAATTTCTTCTTCTGAATTATTATCACGATATTCTAATGCTTGATCTACACCTTGTGCGATATCTGGTGATTGTTCATCGATTGCCGTTAAAATTGCCATTGTTTCATAATCGTAGCCATATTTAGCTCTAGTGTAACCAATGTCTTTAATTGTTTCTCTTACTACTTTTGGAATATCTACATAAGTCGTTGTAGATATTTCTCCAGCTATTAAAGCCATACCTGTAGTTACTGTTGTTTCACATGCCACTCGTGCATTTGGATCATCTTTCAATATCGCATCTAATATAGCATCTGACACTTGATCAGCTATTTTATCTGGATGTCCTTCTGTTACTGACTCTGAAGTAAATAATCGTTTGTTATATAACATAATTTGCTCCTTTTATTTTAAATTACGACAATTCTCTTGTATGAGCTAATTAAAAAGGCCTTCTAACTATTTACATAGAGAGAAGGCCTAATACGTCCATTCGCTCTTATCGTTCAGACCTATATGTCTGCAAACGGTTTGGCACCTTTCTTTTATAAAAAAGAGGTTGCTGGGTTTCATTGGGTCCATGTCCCTCCACCACTCAGGATAAGAGAATCCGTTAAGAATAATAGTACCGAATTACAGAATTAATGTCAATTTTTGGTATAAAAATTTACTATAAAATATTGTAGATTAATTATTTCAATGTGTTATACTATTTAAATGTAAAGGCTTACATTTAAATTATCGCTTTGGAGGGATTTAGGATGTCAGTAGATAGTTACACTGAATCAACTAAAATAGACAACTTATTAAAGAAACCATCTTCACTTTTCCAACTTTCAACAACGCAATTGTATAATAAAATACTGGACAATGATGAAGGTGTACTCACAGAATTAGGCGCTGTTAATGCTAGCACAGGTAAATATACTGGTCGCTCACCTAAAGACAAATTTATTGTCACAGAACCTTCTTATAGAGATAACATTGATTGGGGAACTATTAATCAACCCATTGATGAAGAAACATTCTTAAGTTTATACCATAAAGTGTTAGATTATTTAGATCAAAAAGATGAACTGTATGTCTTTAATGGATACGCAGGTAGTGACAAAGATACCATGTTAAAACTAACAGTCATTAATGAACTGGCTTGGCATAATTTATTTGCTAAAAATATGTTCATTAGACCTGAATCTAAAGAAGAAGCATCAAAAATAAAACCCAATTTCACAATTGTTTCAGCACCACATTTTAAAGCTGATCCAAAAGTTGACGGTACAAATTCAGAGACGTTCGTTATTATTTCTTTCAAACATAAAGTGATTCTAATTGGTGGTACTGAATATGCCGGAGAAATGAAAAAAGGTATCTTCTCTGTTATGAATTATTTATTACCAATGCAAGACATTATGAGCATGCATTGTTCAGCAAATGTCGGAGAAAAAGGCGATGTTGCTTTATTCTTCGGTTTATCAGGTACAGGTAAAACGACTTTATCTGCAGATCCTAAACGTAAATTAATTGGTGATGATGAACACGGTTGGAACAAAAACGGTGTCTTCAATATCGAAGGTGGATGTTACGCTAAAGCTATTCACTTATCAAAGGAAAAAGAACCACAAATTTATAATGCTATTAAATACGGTACAATATTAGAAAATACTGTTGTAGCAGAGGATGGCAGTGTCAATTTCGATGACAATCGTTATACCGAAAATACACGTGCTGCTTATCCAATTAATCATATTGATAATATTGTCGTACCTTCAAAAGCAGCTCATCCTAATACTATTATTTTCTTAACTGCTGATGCATTTGGAGTAATCCCTCCAATTTCTAAATTAAATAAAAAGCAAGCTATGTACCATTTCTTAAGTGGCTTCACATCTAAGTTAGCTGGTACTGAACGTGGTGTTACTGAACCAGAACCTTCCTTCTCAACTTGTTTTGGTGCACCATTCTTACCATTACATCCAACAGTTTATGCAGATTTATTAGGAGAATTGATTGATCAACATGATGTAGATGTTTACTTAGTTAATACAGGATGGACTGGCGGAAAATACGGAGTTGGTCGTCGTATTAGTCTACACTATACACGTCAAATGGTTAACCAAGCTATTTCTGGCAAATTAAAACATGCAGAATATACTAAAGATAGTACATTTGGATTAAGCATTCCCGTTGAAATTGAAGATGTACCAAAAACAATCTTAAATCCTATTAATGCATGGAGTGATCCTGACAAATATAAAGCTCAAGCTCAAGATTTAATTCAACGTTTCGAAAATAATTTTGAAAAGTTTGGGAAAGAAGTAGAACATATTGCTTCTCAAGGTGGCTTTAACAAATAACACCTTATCGTCATAAACAATTCGAAGTAATATAACAGACAACAAGCCAAGATTTTCAGTTGAAAATCTTGGCTTATTCATATTCAAAATATAAAAATCGGACTAATAGAAAATAACTAAAACTTTCTATCGGTCGATTTATTATAAAGTCAATTATTTTACTATTTAACGATTCGTAAGTTGATGTGTTTCGACTTTAGTCATAAATGATTTGATATAACTTAATGCTTCTTTTAATGCTGGCGGTCTCGGTACATGTCCTTCATCTTCTTGATAAAAAGTATCATATGTTACTCCTTTAAGAGAGAGTTGTTGCTCTAAGTAATAAGCCTGATGTATCCCAACTTGTTGATCTTTCTCACCATGAACGATTAAAATTGGAGGACTTTGACGATTAAGTAAATGTATAGCATCACGAGCTTCATATTGTACTTTATCTTTTTGAGGATGTCCCACCATTCTTCTTAACATCCCTCTTAAATCTATACGTTCTTCATACATTAAATTAATATCTGATACGCCACCCCAAATAATGTAACTACTCACAGGTAACTCTTGAAAAGTCAATAACCCCTGCAATCCTCCTCTAGAAAATCCTATCATATGGATAAATGCATCTGGATATTTACTATGTAATAAGCGTATGAGTACTGTAACATCATTGAGATCACCACGATAAAATTCATCTTTGCCTTCACTACCATTATTCCCTCTATAGTACGGGCCTATCACTAATGTATCTTTATCTGCAAATTGCATTAGACGCGCTGCTCTAACTCGACCAACTTGACCTTTTCCACCACGTAAATAGACAACAATTCTTTTAATCTCAGTCAACGGTGTCATCATTAATGCTTTGACTTTTAAGTGATCTACAACATAAGTAACTTCATCAAATTGATGATCGAATGATGTCACTGGCATACGTTTAACTTTGATAAAATCCAAGTGCAATCACCCTTTCTAAGCACGTTAATATCGTTTCGTCTTGCAATAAGTAACTTTGTTGCTCCTTACTAATGTCGTTAATATTGTTAAATAATACTGGTCCTGTTGTTTCCATATAGTCATATTTTTCATTAATTTCATTTACATCAATAAAATAGACATCTTTTATAAATGTCTCATCTTCTACAGTTGCAATATGATATTGAGCAATATAATGAAGTGCTTTAACAGTAGCACCTGTTTCTTCATAGAGTTCTCTTTTGACTGCATCTTCACTCGTTTCAAAATCTTCCCTTTTACCACCAGGAAATTCAATACCACGTATTTTATGGTTAGTGAAAAGTAATTGATCATTATAAACTGGAATAGCAAGGACATGATTACCATCTGCCTCATTGATATCTGTCTTATAAGTTAATTCAACTAGTCGCTGATCCTTATCCCAAAACTTCATGGTCATCACATCCTTTCAATATATGTTAAACTGTTGATACATTATTTTCAGTTGGGGGCACTACTATGAAAAAAATATTTTTAGCGCTGATTCATTTTTATCAACGCTTTATTTCGCCACTCACTCCACCTACTTGTCGTTTTTATCCGACATGTTCAGAGTATACTAGAGAAGCCATTCAATATCATGGTGCGTTTAAAGGCTTATATTTAGGCATCAGACGCATATTGAAATGTCATCCTTTACACAAAGGTGGCTTTGATCCAGTTCCATTAAAAAAAGATAAATCGAAACATTCACATCATAACCACGATTAATATGGTTGTAGTCGTGTAATATCAATTTTAGGAGGATGAAATTCAATAGATCCTCCTTTTAATATGCCTGATCCCTCAACAACATCCTGTTTAAAATAATATCCTGTAGGTGTAACATCTCCAGGATAATCTCCATCTTTAGCTAACATGGCTGTAAAATATCTACTCAAACCATATTCATACATACCTCCAATAACCACTTTAACATTTAACTGATGTAGAACTTTAATGATTTGTTGAACTTTATCTATACCACCTAGTCGAAATGGTTTAACTACGACTACATTGATTGGATAACTTGCGACCAATGCTTTAATTTGTTCAATATGACGTGCCTTTTCATCAATAGCAATTGGTGGTAAATCTCGTTGGTCCATATGTTTAAGTTGAGCAATATTTTTAAATGGTTCTTCAATATACAATACTTTATCTTTCAGTTTTAATAACGTCGTAACGTCCGCTGCTGTCAAAGATTCATTAGCATCAACCGCAAGTTGGAATTGAAAATCCAACTGCTTAAGTGTCTCAATATCTTCTAATAGCGCTGGTGACCACTTTAATTTGATTCGTTGCGGTTTTGTTTGTGTCAATTGTTGTAGTTGTAATTTTGTTAATCCACTTACCGTCGCTCCATACGCGACATTAAATTGAGTTAGTTGATGATATTTTTGATACAACGCCATAACGACAGTACTTCTTGCAGCAGGCGCATGTTCTAAAATTTTTAACGTTGCCAACCATGCTTCATACGTTGCGATATGCTGCGACTGAACTGTTGCAAACCAACGTTCAATATCCTTTTTAACAGATTGAATCGTTTCATCATCATACCAGTTTGTTGCGAAAGCATTACACTCTCCAAAGTATGCATGTCCTTCTTCATCAACAAGTTCAATAAATAGACATTGTCGTTGTTCTAACTTTATTTTAGGCGTTATAATTGGTGACTTAAACGGTTCCTCATATAAATAAAAGTTGACATGATTAATTTTCATCATTTACTCCATGCTGTTGTGTCAATTTATTACGTTGTAACTTTCCAGTAGATGTATACGGTAAAGTTGTAACTCTTGCAAAATATTTTGGCACTTTATATTTTGCTAACTTTTGATTAAAAAATGCTGTCAAATCATCTTCTGATATGTCATTTTTAGCTACATAGTATAATTTAGGAACTTGTCCCCAAGTATCATCTGCTACTGGTATACAAACAGCGTCTTCAATATAATCCATCTGTTTCGCTACTGTTTCAATTTGGTATGGATAAATATTTTCTCCTCCACTAATAATTAAATCTTTGCGTCTATCATAAATCATAACGTAGCCATCTTTATCAATTTCTGCAATATCCCCGGTTTTAAAATAACCATCTTCAAAGGTATCGGTTATATCTTGAGGATACAGATAGCCTTGCATCACATTATCCCCTTTAATCAATAATTCACCATGTCCTTGTGCATTAGGATGACTAATTGCCACTTTAACATTATCACTAGGTTTACCCACTGTATCAAAACGTTGACGTAACATATTAGGAGTGGCTGTTAGAAATTGCGAACACGTTTCAGTCATACCGAAAGAATTATAGATGGGAAGTTGATAGCTTAATGCTTGTTGTATTAATGGCTGAGATAACTTTGCACCACCTAATAAAATCTTTTGTAGTGAATACGGCTTAGTTAATCCTTTATCCATCAACCATTTTAATGTTTGTGGCACAAGAGACACATGTGTGATTTGTTCTGAACAAATAATATGTAACACTTGGTCGGTTTCAAATTTTCCAACAATTCTTACTGTAAAACCTTCAATCACAGCTCTTAACAACACACTCAATCCTGAAATATGGTATATCGGCAATACGGATAACCATTTGGTATATTGATCATAACCTAAACTGTCCTTACATCCTTTGGCACTAGCTAAATGATTCGCAAAAGTTTGTGGTACTGCTTTTTGTGGACCTGTAGTACCAGATGTAAACATGATGGATGCTATACGCTGTAATTCAAAATCAGTCACTGTATAAGATTGAGATTGTAAATCATTTAAATCATTCAATGAAAAAATGTTAAACTTCTCAATATTTAAAGGTATTGTTATTAATATCGTCGAAATATCTACTGACATCATTTGTTTTATGATCTCTTCTTTAGTTAATCGTGTATTAATCATGGCAATTTCTACACCAGCTAACCAGCAAGCATGAATTAACACTACAGACTCAATTGAATTATTGATATAAAGACCTATACGTTGCTGTTGTAGTGTCTTTATCTTAAAAGATAGCGCTAGTGCTTGTTGATACAGCTGTTGATATGTCAATTGTTGACTACCATCTGTTACTGCAACGTGCTGTGCTCTTTTTATTGCTTGTTGCTTTATCCAAAAATCCATTATCTATTCCTCCAAATTTATATACATATCAATTATAACTATTTTAATGCGTCAGCGCAGGAGTTGTGTTTGAAAGACAACTTTTTTGCCCATATTCATCAAAATTTAAAAATAACAAACACTCCTACTTTGAAACATCTACATAAAGAGGAGTGTTTGGATAATTTATTGACTACTTTTGTGCACTTAATCTTAAAGTTAATCTATCATTCTGTTGTGTCGATTTACTTGCTTCAGCTACATCTTGTTGTTGTGTTAAATAGTCACGAGTAGTTCCTGACATGGCACTGAGATGAAAGACCTCATCATCTAAATTTTCAATTAAATAAATATAGTATATATCTTTACCACTTTTCAATTTTAGCGTATGCCATATCGACTGCTTAGCTGACAACACATCAGCCGATACTTTTTTGATAAATAAGTAGCGTTTACTACCAATTTTATTTATAAAAAATGGTACTGACTGCTGACTTTCAGTAACATCATTCGTTACTTTTGCTATATTGTCACTATTAAAAACAATTTTAGCAAAAGGTTTATTATGTTGTTCAATAATAAAAGATTGATTAATAAATTTATCTTTGTTTGAGCATCCATAAATGCCTAAAGTCATTAATAGTATTCCTACTATAACCACAATTTTACAATTAGAGTTTTTTAAGATCATCATGAGTCACCTCTAGTTTAAATATATTTTATATTATAACAAAATTATTTGTTTAGAGGATTAAACGTTTTAATCTACTTTCTTACAATATTAAATTGTGAAAATTTGAGTTTTATAACTAGTATAAATTTTCTTTGTTATTTTTTTAAAAATTAAAGTATTGTTACAACTAATTTGGTATTATAAGAATATGTATACATAATATTAATGGGTTTTCCAATAATTTGTTTGTTACTTTTACTATTTGTAATTTCATAACAGTCATACCACGTATTTATCATGTTACTAAATAAAATTATTATTTTAAAATGACAGCATCAATTAATATTACTATTTGTCATTGTGGTCATAATACGTTTAATATTTTTCATTAATAGTCATTTACAAATATAAAGTTTTCATGCAAAGAATTGTTAAAACATGAGGAGATGACCAGATGGACGATAAGTTTAAAAATGAAGAAGAAAAAAGACAATGGGAACAATTCCAAGAATACCAACGTCAGCAACAAGAACAACAACGCCAGCAAGAACAGCAACAATTCCAAGCATTTCAACGTCAACAGCAAGAACAACAATATCATTCTAGGATGCAAGATAAACAAGGTAATTCTAAAAAGTGGTGGTTCATTGGTTGTGGCGGCTGTTTAGGATTAATTATCATTGTAGGTATTATCATTGCTATTGCTACAACTATGCTCATGCCTAATCAAGACCATTCTACTAGCAACACAAAAGGTAAAACTTATAAAGTTGGCGATACAGTTAAAAATGGTAATTTAGAAATTAAATTAAATTCCGTACAGACAATGGATCAAGTTGGGTCATCCATTGCACCAACTAAAGCAAAAGGAACATTTGTAGTTGCAGATTTAAAAATTAAAAATAAAGGTCAAGAATCTTTAACTATTGATAGTTCAATGTTTAAATTGAAGTCTGGTGATAAAAGTTTAGAACCTGATGCAGGTGCATCCGTTACAGCAAACCAAGGTGAAGATGGCTCTATCACAAATTCATTCTTTTTAGAACAACTCAATCCAGATAGTACCGTTGAAGGTAAGGTTGTCTTTGATGTGTCAGAAAGTGTTGCCAAATCAAAAGATAAAAAATTAGTTATCAATTCAAGCATGATCAGTACTAAAAGTGTTACTTTTGATTTATCGAATATTAAAATAGATAAATCTGAGAAAGACGACGATGATTCTGATAGTAATGACAATGACGATAATGGCGCTTCTGGTGAAGCTGCAAGCGATAATTCTGGTTCAAGTTCAACTTCTTCAGCAAGTAATGCTACAAGTAGTAATCATAGCTCTTCTTCATCAAACAATGAATCTGATGAAGATACATCAGAAAGTAAAGCAGACTCCAGTGCAGACAAACCTACTGAAACTAAACCAGTAACTCCAGCAGCACCTTCTAAAGCAGAGCAACCTGCTCCAAAAGCAACAACACCTTCAAACTCTGATTCAGGTAGTAGCGAATCAGAATAAGGTGAAATAATGATAATATGAATAATTCATATATGTCGTTCACTGACACATATTATACTAATGTGACTACAAGCATAAAATGATCACTAAACAGTTAATGTGAAGTATATTATCAATTCTAGCTAACATTGATTTAATAATGTCATTTCATTTATTAAATAGGATAAATAAAAGCCATCACAGTAAATAATGTTTTCTGTGATGGTTATTTTAACTTTTTAAATTGTATAATATGAACTAACAAACAACATCGTTCACTTTTCTATTTATGTTAAATTAGTACTAAATAAAAATAAAGATTAGGTGGTTTACTATGTCTATTGTTTCAATTATTTTAGTTATCTTAGTAGCAATTGAATTTCTATATATCATGTATTTAGAAACATTTGCTACATCTTCTACCAAAACGAGTAAAACTTTTAACATTGCTACACAAAAATTAAAAGATGAACACATCAATGTTCTACTCAAAAATCAAGGTGTGTATAATGGTTTAATTAGTTTATTGCTAATTTACAGTGTCTTTTTTACTAGTCATCCAAAAGAAATATGTATTCCAATTTTAATTTATACTATAGTTGTAGCAATTTATGGTGGCATCTCTAGTAATATAAGTATTTTATTGAAACAAGGAACATTACCCATATTGGCATTATTATCAATGTTGTTTTAGATTTAAAATTAATCAAAATCAACCCGTATACACAGGTGATTTTGATTTTTTTATGTATTACTTGTCTTCAATATTTAGGCGCAAAGACTATGTGATACTTACAATTCCATTTTGTATGTGTAAAACCGTTTGTGTCAGATGACATTATATAGTATCTCCTCGTGTTGTTTAATTTGGTTGGCTGACCAATATGTATTCTAGCACGTAGAGATGATTTTTTTGTGACAACGGTAGAATCTTTTCTGAATCATATATATAGCGTATAGTTTTCTTAATACAATAAATAAAAAGAAGCTAATCATGCAAAAATGATTAACTTCTTTTTCAAGTATTTAAATATCCAGATTACTCACTTGAAAATAATCTAGTCCTCGTTCGCCACGTATTCATTTAAATTCACGCATGGTCGTTGACTTATTTATATTATAATATTTTTATTTAATTTTACAAGTCTAATATCTAAAGTTTGCATTTCTCTCTGCTCAATTTTTTCCATTTTTATTAATTTAAGTTTATCTAATTCATCGTCTAATTTTTAACTATCTTCTACTCTTGGTTGATCTAATTTAAAGTTAAAATCTTCTCCTATTTTATTAGCATCAAGATTTTGGACTTTAAACTGGTTAACAAACGCATGTTCTAATAATATATTGTCTACATATCAATGAATTATTTATACATTCTCATCGTAATAGAACATATAAAATATTGTTTGGAATTTAACAAACTCTGTTTCAAAAGTTTATATCAATAAAATTAGCTATTATTTATAAAAGTCGACGTACATAAACAGTCAAAAATGTGTATTATTAAAGTATCATTTTCCTGTATAGATTATAAGATTAGAATTTACAAAGGATACTTATTTTAATAATACTATTAATTTTTAAATGGGCGCATGGGCGAACAACTTGTTAAAAATTAGTTGAAATTGTCCATAGATTGACCAAAATTTTCAAAACAAACTTAAACAAATTTATAACAAAAGCTAAAAAGACTGGAGTTATTAAAAATCTCCAGTCTTTTATTACTATGTTGCATTTTTTCACATAATCCATAGTCAAACTATGTGAGCTATTAGTAAGCCATGTATTGTTTTTTTTAGTCCGCGCACAGTCGCTTACTTATAAATTAATTATAAAATAATTTTTTTATATTAAAACATTGAACTTCCTTTGCTACACTTTTGTTTTTAATTAAAGTATTCGAAGATAGTGAAAATAGTCTTGTAAAAAAATCCAAACGATTTATTTAGTGACTAAATTCAAATTTCTTGTGACCAAAATTAAATAATTAAAAACATTTGTAGTCACAATGTGCCTTTTTATTTCAAAATGAATCAAAATATTAGAAAGTGATTTTTCATTAAAATAACTACAAACATTGATATAACAATATTTATTCAAAATGAAAATAGCGCTTAAAATGGATTTAAACCATTCTAAGCGCCTTTACGGAGAGTGAGGGATTCGAACCCTCGAGACGCTTGTGGCGCCTACACACTTTCCAGGCGTGCTCCTTCGGCCAGCTCGGACAACTCTCCATAGTAATATTATAAAACAAAAAACAGAAGCGATATTTCACTTCTGTTTATATGACTCCTACGGGACTCGAACCCGTGTTACCGCCGTGAAAGGGCGGTGTCTTAACCGCTTGACCAAGGAGCCATGGCTCCACAGGTAGGACTCGAACCTACGACCGATCGGTTAACAGCCGATAGCTCTACCACTGAGCTACTGTGGAATAATAAAATTTAAATGGAGCGGGTGATGGGAATCGAACCCACAACATCAGCTTGGAAGGCTGAGGTTTTGCCATTAAACTACACCCGCTAATGTAATACGATTATGGGGCGGTTGAAGGGGATCGAACCCTCGAATGTCGGAACCACAATCCGATGTGTTAACCACTTCACCACAACCGCCAAGACATAAAAAATGGTTCAGGACAGAGTCGAACTGCCGACACATGGAGCTTCAATCCATTGCTCTACCAACTGAGCTACTGAACCTTAACAATAATGGCGGTCTCGACGGGAATCGAACCCGCGATCTCCTGCGTGACAGGCAGGCGTGTTAACCGCTACACTACGAGACCTATTAAACTTATGTATTGCGGGAGGCGGATTTGAACCACCGACCTTCGGGTTATGAGCCCGACGAGCTACCGAACTGCTCCATCCCGCGATAATATTATTTTGAACTACTAATTTAATATACCATAATAAAATGTTTAAAGTCAACAATTATTTGTATTTTTTTAATCAGTAATTCTTTAGTGAATACTACATCGCAATAAACTGTGCTCTGTTGAACACAAATATTAGTATATTAACTTTTGACTGACTCGTCAACTTAATTTTAAAATTAAAATGTGTAAAAAAACGCTTCTTCTTCCATTTTATAATATAAGTGTTTAAATAACGTAAAATATAATGATAGACATACTCGTAATGTCATGTTTAGCATCTCAAAATATTTTCCATTACTGTATGTCCATCAAATTTATCTTGTCATATAACCTTGCATACGATCTTGTAGTGTTGTAAATGTTTTAAATCCATCTTGTTCTAAAAAGTGACCGCCCTCTTCTACTATACGCAAGTTACCTTCTAACGCATTCATTAGTCGTTGAGTTTCTTTATATGAGACATATTTATCGTTTTTAGAACTTAAACCATAAAAATGATCGACTTTAGCTTTAATGTTATCATAATCAATTGTGACATCTCGTAAATCAACATTTAAATCTATATCCTCTGCATCCTCTTTGAATCCAGCAATACTAAAAAATCCTTCAATATGATGATCCAATAATTCTATATATTTTAAAGATGTAATAGACCCAAGACCATGTGTAACAAAATATGTATCTTGTTTAGTAATATGAATTTGTTTCTTCATTTCTTCTACCCATTGATTAACAGTTTTATTAGCTGCCGATTCACAATTAAACAACGTAACATTATAACCTTCAAGTGTTAAATTATGTTGCAACCACTGGTACCAATGATTATGACTATCCCCATACATTGAATGTACTATAATTACATCTGTCATGAAAATCTCTCCAATCATAAACTAATATATTTTAACAAATAAGTACCTAATTTCTTCTACCAAACATTATTTATGACATATTAAAAATTGTTGAATTTAAGCATATATTAAACACCTAAATTATTTCTTTATTACAATAGCTTAAAAAAGACGGTTCTCTACCAAATTGGACTGGTACATATTTAATTTTTAAATTATTCACTTTTTATTTATCAGTCCTGAAAAAAAGAGAAGCAAAAAGACTTGTTTCTTTACTATCATAAAATATTTAAAAAACACTTTAAAGTGAAATGGCTATGAGTTTCTAACCATTTAATTTCACTTTAAAGTGTCCCCTAACTTTATATTTCTTGTAATAACTCTTCAACTGCTTCTTTCCCTTGTTTAATACAATCAGGTAAGCCTACCGCTTCAAATGAAGCACCAGTCACACGCAGTCTAGGATATGTGTTTCTTATATGTTGCTGAATTTGACGAATTTGTTGGATATGTCCTACATGATATTGTGGCATACTTTTTGGAAGTCGATTGACTATAGTGAAGTCTGGATCTCCTTTAAATGTCATCATCTTACTCAAATCACGACGTACGATAGAAACGATTTCTTCGTCACTGTGATCTTCTACAACAGTATCTCCCGGTTTACCAATATAGGCACGTATTAATACTTTACCTTCTGGTGTAGTAAACGGCCATTTTTTCGAAGTCCAAGTACATGCAGTAATATCTGTATCGCTTGTTCTCGCAATAACAAACCCTGTGCCATCATAAGTATTTTCTATATTTTGCTCGTCAAATGCTAATACTACAGTCGCAACTGATGTACTATCCATCGTTTTAAAGTAATCGAAGGCTGGATCTTGTCCAAACCATTGTAAAAATACTTGATGTGGTGTTGTTACAAGGACACCATCATATTGTTCAGTGTAATCACCGCAAACAATATCATAATGCTGTTGCGTAGAAACAATATCATCAACTGCTGTTTGATATTTGATATTTACACCTTTACGTTTAATATCTTGTTCTAACGCTTCAATAAATGAACTTAAACCATGTCTAAATTGTTTAAATTGTCCTTTAGGCGCTCCAGGATATAGTTGTCGTTGTTTAATTCGTTGTTGTTTTTCATATTTCATCCCTTTTATCAAGCTACCAAACGTTTGCTCTTTATCCTTAAAATTAGGAAAAGTACTCATTAAACTTAAATCATCAATATTAGTACCGTAAATACCACCCATCAAAGGTTCAATTAAGTGTTCTAGCACTTCATCGCCTAATCTTTCTCTAAAAAATTGCCCTACTGATATATCTCCATCATGCATTTCCAAAGGTTTCTTAATTAAATCTAACCCAGCTCTTAATTTACCAAGCGGTGATATAAGTTTGGTAGTTAAAAATGGCTTAATATCTGTTGGAATTCCCATAATAGAGCCACCAGGGATAGGATAAAGTTTATTTTTAGCAAAAATATATGACTGTCCTGTTGTATTAGTTATAATATCTTGTTCTAATCCAATATCTTTTGCTAAATCTGTCATAATTGTTTTGCGACCTAAATATGATTCTGGACCTAATTCAATCATATAACCATCTTGTCGATAAGACTGTATCTTACCTCCAGGTCTGTTTGAGCTTTCATAAATGGTAACATCAATACTTGGATCTTGTTGTTTTAAATAATACGCACTTGCTAAGCCGGTGATGCCTGCCCCAATAATGGCTATTTTTCTAGTCACAACATTTCACGCTTCCTTTATTATTATATGATTGATTTAATTTCATCAACGATAGCACCAATAAATAATGGATGAGTATTAGGCATTTCTGGACGATAATAGTTTGCGCCGATATCATCACATACAACTTTACATTCATAATCATTATCATAAAGTACTTCTAAGTGTTCACACACAAAGCCAACTGGTGTATAAATAAAGTTTTTATATCCATGTTGTTCAAATAAGTTACGAGTTAAATCTTGAACATCTGGTCCTAACCATGGTGTTCCAGTGTTACCTTCAGATTGCCAGCCAGTAGCCACATGTGTAATATTTGATTGTTGTTGAATAATACGCGCAGTATCTTCTAATTCCTGTGGATAAGGATCGTTATTTCTCTCTATCAAACCTTTAGGTAAACTATGCGCTGATACGACAAGTACCGTGTCGTCATATTCTTCTTGAGGTATTTCTGCTAGCGTTTCATTTACTTTTTCAGTCCAATATTGGATAAATTTAGGTTGATGATAGTAATGTTTAACATGTTTAAGTTTAATACCATATTTTGCAGCTTCCTCATCAGCTCTTTGGTCATATGAACCTACTGAAAAACTAGAATAATGCGGTGCTAATACAACTGTTATAGCCTCTTCAATACCATCTTTATGCATTTGTTCTACCGCTTCTTCAATATATGGAGAAATATGTTTTAATCCTAAATATAATGAAAATTCAATGTCGGAATATGCATCATTTAATGCATTTAATAAAGCATCAGCTTGTCTATCTGTAGTCCCAGCTAAAGGTGATAATCCACCAATAAATTGATATCTATCTTTTAAATCTTGTAATTCTTCTTCAGTTGGACGTTTACCATGTCTGATATCAGTATAGTATGGTTCTATATCACTTTCTTTATAAGGTGTACCATAAGCCATAACTAATAATCCCATTTTTTTAGTCATTGATAAAACCTTCCTTTAATTGAAATATGTTGCTTTAGCACAATATAATTACCGTACTATTTTTGAGTATAATTGTGTACAAATTCGCTCACACGTCTTAATGTTTCCGGCTGTACTTCTGGGAATACACCATGACCTAAATTAAAAATATGTTTACCATACGTCATACCTTGATCTAAAATAGGTTTCAATCTTTCTTCGATGACATCCCAAGGTGCTAATAACAGAGAAGGATCTAAATTACCTTGAAGGGTTTTTGATATGCCTAGTTGTTGTGCTTCTTTAATCGATGTGCGCCAATCAAGCCCTAAAACATCAATTGGTAAATCATTCCATTCATTAATTAAATGGCTTGCGCCAACACCAAATAAAATGACTGGTACATCATATTGAGCTTTAATCTCACTAATTAAACGTTCCATTTTAGGTTTAATGTAGTATCTATAATCTTGAACATTAAGTGCACCAACCCATGAGTCGAATATTTGAATTAACTCTGCTCCAGCTTCAATCTGAGCGCCCACATAGGCTACTGAAACATTTACTAGATGATCCATTAAACTAAACCATGTTGCTTCATCACGATACATCATTGCTTTTGTAAAATTATAATTTTTTGAAGGGCCACCTTCAATCATATAAGAGGCTAATGTAAATGGCGCTCCTGTAAATCCAATTAATGGTACATTCAATTTTTCTTCAGTTAATAATTTAATTGTATCTAAAACGTAAGGAACATCTCGTTTTGGATCAATTTGTGATAACTTTTCGACATCTTGCACTGTCTTAATTGGATTATGTATAACTGGACCAATACCCGATTTTATTTCTACATCAACGCCAATGGGTTGCAATGGCGTCATAATATCTTTATACAAAATTGCAGCATCTGTGTTGTAATTATCAACTGGTAAATGTGTCACATAAGCACATAATTCAGGTTGATGAGTTATTTCGAATAATGAATATTTTTCTTTCAATTTACGATATTCAGGCTGAGAGCGACCTGCTTGTCTCATAAACCACACTGGTGTATGTGTCGTTTTTTCGCCTTTTATCATTTTTAAAATTGTATCGTTTTTATAATGCACCGAAAGGCCTCCTAATTAAAATCATTCTTATCTATAGTATCACATTGATAAATTATACGTATTTAATACAATCAATTGTCATAAAACCGACATTTAAATTTTTTATCAATTGATTAATCATTCTTATTAGTTTATTAACAGTTATGAATATTTCCATTTTAATTTACTAACAATATCTATTATATAAATATTATTATGACATTAATAGTGGCAATCAAAGCTTTATAATCGTATAATGGATTAAAAAATAAGGGGGCCATCATGATGAAAAAATTATTCACTTCATATGGAACTTACGGATTTTTAAACCAAATTAAATTGAATCACCCTGATCACCATTTGTTTCAATTTTCTACTGCCGATTCATCAGTTATATTTGAAGAAACAACTGGTAAAACTGTACTAACTTCACCTGCTGTTTATGAAGTTATAAAAGAAATTGGTGAATTTAGCGAAGAACATTTTTATTGTGCCATTTTTATCCCAACGACTGAAGATCATAAATACCAATTAGAGAAAAAGTTATATAGTTCTGATGAAGACTTTAAAAACTTTGGTGGTTTTAAAAGTTATCGTCTACTTAGACCATCAAAAGGAACAACTTATAAAATTTACTTTGGCTTTGCAGATAGACAAACATATGAAGACTTTAAAAACTCAGAAACATTTGCCCTTAATTTTTCTAAAGAGGCATTAAGTCATTACTTTGGTTCAAGTGGACAACATTCTAGTTATTTCGAACGTTATTTATTCCCTATTAAAGAATAAATGAATTAAATTATAAAATAGTTGAAGCAGGTAAATTAGCTAACATTTTACCTGCTTTGTTAATGTTTAAATACTTATATAAATTCAGAATTTAATGTTTAGTCTCTCAGTAATGTTTCTTGATATTTTAACTTTTTAATAATACTTCGTATCGTTAACCAACCTACAATGAAGAACACAATGGCTGCATATGCTAATATCCAATGTGTCATTATAAATGTCACACTTAAAATGATGCCTATGACTATCATTAAACGATATAAAAATTGTTCATATCCTTTGATTACTTTTGAATCTGCTACTGGCCAAACTTGTGGCCATAACCCATAAGCTTGTTGTGAATAAAATTGCGCCATTTGTAATAATATCAAGTACATAAACAATGCTCCAATGATAATTGTCACAATCGTATAGGGTAACCAAATCATCAATAGCACTGCAATAATAATTAATCTAAAGATGATATTAAAGGCATCTCTTCCTCTAATAAAACTTCGTTTAAATAAAAATAAATACATTGCATTAGAATTGAACTTCTTCCCTTTAGGAACATTTAATAAAACATCTAAATATTTACGTCTTACGGCAGATTCTTTTAAATGTTTAACATCAGTAAACATATTTACAAATTTATAATAATTCATATGATGTCGTTGCTCTACTGCTATCATTCTTTCCCAAGGATATAAATATTGTGGTTTAACTTTCTTAAGTAACCACTCAATAAACACAGGAATTAATAGTAATACAATTGCAATATACAGTTTTGGTCCTAGTAATAAATAATAACTAATAATAAATGTGACCATTAAGATAATATTAGTAGCTACTAATGAAAAACGTGATTGATAACTTTGCCATCTCAGTCGTAAACCTAAATATGGAAAGAGCAATGCACTGATTATAACAAAAACATAAAATATAACTGCTTTATGATTGATATTATAAAAAAGTGGAAACATAACGACTAACGTGATGATCGATAATAAAATTCTTGAAAAATAGCTATATATTAAACTTATTTTCATATATTTAGTCATATGTTTTTCAAACGGTAGTAAGAATAATTTGTCAGCTTCTTTCAATAAAGGTCTAATGGGAAAAATTGAAATAACACTTAAAATGATCGCAGCAATAAGTGCAAAATTAACATTATCAGGAATATGTTGTAACCATTCTCCATAACCAAAAATGAAGGCGCCTAATAAAATTAATAAAAAGACCATAAAATGGCCATTAAAAATAAATTTATTATAATACATCTTTTCTTTACGTATAGCCTTCAAACGTTTATTAAATAATTCAACAGCAAAGTCACGCATGATGTTGTCCACCTTGTGTTACATGAATATAAATATCATCTAATGTTTGATGATGTAATCCCGTTTGTTGACGTAACTCTTCTAAGTTCCCAATTGCTACAATTTGACCTTCATCCAAGATGATGAAACGATCACAATATCTTTCAGCTGTCGCAAGAATATGTGTACTCATCAATACTGTTCTACCTTCATTTTTCTTTTCTACCATTAAATCTAACATTGATTGAATTCCCAATGGATCTAAACCTAGAAATGGTTCGTCAATAATATACAATTCAGGATTTACAATAAAAGCACAGATAATCATAACCTTTTGTTTCATCCCTTTTGAAAAATGACTTGGGAATATTTTAAGTTCATTGTTTAACCTAAATGTTTCTAATAAAGGTTTAGCGCGTGACATTGCCTCATCATAATCAATATCATAAGCCATTGCCGTCATTTCAATGTGTTCTTCTAATGTCAATTCATCATATATTACCGGTGATTCTGGTATATATGAAAGTTTTCTTCTATATGTTTCAATATCATCATTTATATTTACGTTTGAAATAGCTAATTGGCCTTCCATTGGTGTTAACAGACCAAGCATATGTTTGATTGTGGTACTTTTACCAGCACCATTTAATCCAATCAAACCAACTATTTCTCCAGAATGTAGTTCGAAATTAATATCTTTAATTACAGGGCGTTTACCATAACCTCCTGTAAGATGTTCAACTTTAACTGTCATATTGCACCTCCATGACTTTCATTGTACCAAAAATTGAGAGACTCTCATATTAAATAGCTATGTCTTAATATCGATTTATCTTCGACAATGATATAATAAAATCAAATATTACTTGAATAGGAGTGTCGTATTTATGGCTGAAACAATTTTTAGTAAAATTTTATCTGGTGAGATTCCAAGTTATAAAGTTTATGAGAATGACTATGTTTATGCTTTTTTAGATATTTCGCAAGTGACTAAAGGTCATACTTTATTAATACCTAAGAAACCTTCAGCAAATATTTTTGAAACTGATGAAGAAACAATGAAACATATTGGTGCTGCTCTACCAAAAGTTGCTAACGCAATTAAACAAGCATTCAATCCTGATGGTTTAAATATCATTCAAAATAATGGTGAATTTGCTGATCAATCTGTATTCCATCTACATTTTCATCTAATACCACGATATGAAAATGATATTGATGGTTTCGGTTATAAATGGGAAACACATGAGGAAACAATAGATGATGATGCTAAACAAGAGCTAGCAACTTTAATTCAATCACAATTTGAATAAATATGCTTACCAGCTTAATATTTGGGTATACTATTATTAATCTGAAGTTAAAATATTAATTTCAACTATGACACATTAATATTTATTTGTACGACATAACAGTGAGGAGAATTCAAATGAAAGTATCACGTATCTTATTTGGTGTCGGTGTCGGTGTAGCAGCAGGATTTGCTGTTGCTCTGCAAGGACGCGATGATAAAAGTGTTAAACATAACACAATTGACAAAACAGCCCCTACCGGCTCAAGAACTGAATTACAACTTGAAATAGATAATATTAAACAAAGTTTTAATGATATCTTGAACTACAGTTCCCAAATTAAAAATGAAAGTGCTGAATTTGGGGGATCAATCGGTGAAGAATTTAAAACACTCATCGGTAATTTCAAATCAGACATTAACCCTAATATTGAACGTCTACAATCTCATATTGAGAATTTACAAAATCGTGGCGAAGATATAGGTAATGAATTATCAAAATAATTGTTAACACAGTGTGGCTCAATACCTGCACTGTGTTTTTTTTAAGATTAAGTCACTACTTATTTGTTAGCTATTATATATATTGTGATACAGTCATAAGAAGGTGATAAACATCATTCTATACTTAATCGTATACGGTTAATATTTCATGTTTGTATTTTAAAGTAATGAAAAACGAACATTTTCTCATTAAATTCAGCCTGGTCTTGAGACAATCATAAAATAAATTCTCTAGAAAATTTATTCAGTCTTACTTCCTTTCAATACACGCATTGACTAATTTAACTTTTAGATAGATAATACCTATCGTATAGTGAAAAGAGATGAGGCGTTATTATGTTTTTATGTAAACGACAATTAGATATACATGCACGTTTTGGTCTACCAAGAATTGCATTTATGAGCGTAGTATCTACAATCATTATGTTTTTAGTTAGTTATGAAATCATGTATTTCTTCTCTAATACACGATTATCAGATCATCATTTTCTAGTTTTTTTATTTTGTGTAGTGCTTATGTATCCACTTCATAAAAGCGTCCATTTATTATTTTTCTTACCCTATTATCAATCATTCAAAGTTCATAAATTAACTAATCGACGCTGGTTATTATTTTATAATACGTATGTCAATACACCAGTTCATAAAATTTATTTTTGTATCAATTTAATATTACCACTTGTATTACTAACAACATTATTTGTAGTGTTAACCATTCACTACCCTCAATATGGTCATTACTTTATGTTTTTATTATCACTAAATTTTGGGTTTTCTATTTTAGATTTACTCTATTTAAAAATCATCTTGTTTTCTAATTATGGTCAATATATTGAAGAACATAGTACTGGTATTCATATTTTGAAAAAAACCAACAAGCACAAGTATTTATAATATTCTATATCATTGAATTTCGGACAAACAATATCCTATACGTCAAATTGTGAGCTTGGCAGTAACTGACTGACTGATGAAATACTAATAAATCAATGATTTCTCACGCTAGTCAGTCTTGTCGGAGTAGAACAGAAATTAATTTTTTCAAAATTTATTTCTGTTCTACTCCTATTTTTTTATTAATTGACTCATGCTGTAGTCTGATGCATTGCTTTTCTAATTGGTGATAATATAAATTTATGTTATATTTACGATGATTAACTAACAAAGGAGTTTCAACTATGAAATCAATAAACAAGCTCATTGTTCCGCTAACTGCAAGTGCATTATTATTAGGTGCATGTGGTTCAAACGCAACAGATTCGAAAGATAACACGTTAATTTCTTCAAAAGCTGGCGATGTAACTGTTGCTGATACTATGAAAAAAATCGGTAACGAACAAATCGCAAATGCTTCTTTTGATGTCATGTTAAATAAAATTTTAGCTGATAAATATAAAGATAAAGTGAATACCAAAGATATCGATAAAGAAATTGACAAAGAGCAAAAACAATATGGCGGTAAAGAACAATTTGAAAGTATGTTAAAACAGCAAAATTTAACATTGGATCAATATAAAGAACAAAAACGTACTGCTGAATATCAAAAGCAATTATTAGCTGATAAAGTTGATATTTCTGATAAAGAAATTAAAGAAGATACTAAAAAAGCTTCACATATTTTAATTAAAGTTAAATCTAAGAAAAGTGATAAAGAAGGTTTAGATGATAAAAAGGCCAAAGAAAAAGCAGAAGAAATCCAAAAAGAAGTAGCTAAAAATCCAGATAAATTTGGAGAAATTGCTAAGAAAGAATCTATGGATACATCCTCAGCTAAAAAAGATGGTTCATTAGGTTATGTCATCAAAGGACAAACTGTTGATTCATTCGAAAAAGCTTTATTCAAACTTAAAGATGGCGAAGTTTCTAAAGTTGTTAAATCTGATTACGGTTATCATATTATCAAGGCAGATAAACCGACTGACTTTAATTCTGAAAAAGCGAGCCTAAAATCTAAAATTATAGAACAAAAAGTACAAAAAAATCCTAAACTTTTAACAGACGCATATAAAGATTTATTAAAAGAATATAAAGTAGACTACAAAGATCGTGACATTAAAAAAGCTGTCGATGATTCAATTTTAAACCCTGAAAAATTGAAACAACGTGCTTCACAAGATGGTCAAACACAACAGGCTGGTCTATCAGGAATGGGATCTTAATTAACACTAACTCAAAATTCATTAAAATAAGAGCGTTATCAAATGTTGAAATAAACATTCGATAACGCTCTTATATTTTTTAATCTAATGACTCTGGCTTATAGAAGCGACGATTTTCTAGACCAAATATTTTATCTGTAAATTGACCTTTGTCTGTTTTCTTATATGCTTTTTCAAACATATTCATTTTGGCATCAATATTATCAATATAGCACAATATTTCTGCTTCTTTTAAATATGGTAATTTAGGAGAACCAAATTCTAATTTGCCATGATGAGATAGTATCATATGTCGTAATAATAATACTTCTTCTCCATCTATACTTAATTCTCTCGCTGCTTCAGCAACTTCATCACTAGCGATAGATATATGACCAAGTAAATTTCCTTCTACTGTATATGATGTAGCTACTGGTCCACTCAACTCTCTAACCTTACCTAAATCATGTAAAATAATAGCACTATACAATAAACTTCTATTCAATAACGGATAAATATCACATATTGACTTAGCAATACGTAGCATAGTTAAAACATGATAGCTTAAGCCACTAGCAAAGTTATGATGATGTGAGCTTGCTGCTGGGAAACTATAAAATTGTTGTTGATATTTTTTTAATAAATGACGTGTAATACGCTGTAGGTTAGCATTTTCAATATCTAACATAAAATGAGAAATTTCTTCTTGAATCTCTTCCGGTTTTAAAGGTGCGCCTTCAATAAAATCTTGTGTTCTCAATTGATCTTCTGCTGTGGCTAATCTAATTTGATTAACTTTCATTTGTTTATTACCGCGATAGTTAATCACATCACCTTTAACATGGACAATTTCTTCTGGTTTTATAATTTCCATATCTTTTTTTGTAGCTGTCCAAAATTTCGCTTCCATTTCACCACTTTTATCTTGTAAATGTAAAGTCATATAGTCTTTACCTTGTGCAGTAACACCTTGTGTCGCTTTATGCACTAAGAAAAAATGGTTAACTGAATCTCCGGGATTTAAATTCTCTACATTTCTCATCGTTTCCCGCCTTCCTCTATTTTGTTTAATGTAATAACTTCTTTAGCTGGAATAATATTATCTTTAACACATGTAAAGTAAAGTACTTGATAATGTTGTGATAATTCTCTCAAATAATTCAACATTTTTTCAGTACGCTTTTTATCAAAATGAACAAATGCATCGTCTACGATTAATGGGAATGGATAATATGGTCTTAATACTTTAATTAAACTGATACGTAACGCTACATAAAGTAATTCTTTAGTTGACTGACTTAATTCAACAGGTTCATATATTTGACCATTATGATGTTTCACCGTAATACTATCTTCATTATAATTAATCATTGTATATTTACCGTCAGTTAAGTTTGTTAAAATTGCAACTGCTTCGTTAATCACTTGTGGTAAACGTTTATCTTTAATTTGTTTAATATGTTCATCAACTAGACTTTGTAAATAACTTAAACTAGCCCAGTCTTTAGCAATCGCATTTAATTGATTTTTAAGACTATGATATTCATGTCTTAAATTGGCAAGTGTTGAATCAGTTTCCATATGATTAATTTGGGCGTTTAAATCACTCACCTGACTCTGCATATCTAAATATTGTTCATTATATTCATCGACTTGTGTAGCTAATAAATGATCTTCTTCATCTAATTGTGCCGTTGTTTTGTCACTTAAACTTGAACTCAAGTCATATGAATAGTTTTGATTTTCAAGATACTTTGTTAATTGATTAAAACGATTTAAATCACTCATGTAACTTTGATAATCTTCATGATGTTGATAGAATTCTTCTTCATTTGAAACATTGATGAAATTAAACAATTCGTCTATTTCTTTATTATTGGCATTTAATTGCTCTTTTAAATGTGCTAATTCATTAGAGATTAATTTAGTATTGTCTTCATTACTTTGCCATTTAGTTTTAGTATCTTCAGCATTTTTAAGCCATTGATTAATATCATGGAACAGTGACAATTTATTAAAGTACACAAATAGCGGTTGTGTTACTCTTTCAGCGTGCTCGTAAAATTCCGTTAGCTCTGTTGCTAATTGTTGTCGAGTCTCATTTAAATCTTTGATATGCTGGTCAAGTGCTTTGATGTTTGCCATTGTTGAAATACTATCAATTATTAATTCATTAGACATCTTAGGAGATAAGTATAATTCTTCTTTAACATTAGCAATATTTTCATCTAAACTATGATGACGAATCGTAGCTGTATTTAACTTACCTTCGATATATTGTCTTTTTTCATCTAAAATATCTTTATTTTTACTTGCTTGTTGCCAATGGTCACGATGACGATATTGTTCATCTAAATCAAAGCTTAAATCATAATTTTGATCTAATTGTGCTAACTGTTCTTTCAATTCAGCAATTTCGTCTGTAATTGCTTCACTATAATCAACTTCTTTAGCTTTTGACATGATGATGCCAATAATGAAAATGATAGTCAATATTGCAAAAATGACTCCAAACAGCATATTTTGAGTAATAAATGAAAATGCTGTTAATCCTATTCCGACAATTGTTAGAATAATAAATGTTGTACGTAATAATTTTTGACGTTGTTGTTTCTGCTGTTGCTCTATTTCAAAACGTTCTTTTAATTTTTCGTATAGATTTTCTTTTTCGTTTAATTCGATAACTTGTTGAGAATATTCTTTTTTCTTTTCAAATGTTTCATCGGCAACGATATGTTCTTCAATACTATCCAATTCATTATTTATCGCATTTGTTTCAATTTTATTATCTTCTAGACTACGCTCAAGTTGTTTAATATATGCTTGTTGTTCTTGTTTTTGGTTAATTTGTTCACTAACATGACTTTTCATAGCTTCTGAGCTATCTACACTATGATGTGTTTCAGACCATCCAATATGTGATTGTAATTCTTCTTTTTCTCTTTGTTTATTAGCAATTTCTTTTTCTATTGATGTTAATTCAAACTCTTTATTTTTAATATCACTTTGTTGTTGGTTTAAACTCGTCATTGCATCGATATCAGATTGTTTTGCAGGTTTAAGTTTGTGTTTTTCATCTAACAATTGTTGTAAGCGTTCTTCTCTCAAACCGATATCTCGCTCTAATGATTGTTTATGTGCTCTTGCTTTTTCATATCTATCAATACCCTTTTCAGGAAAATGGATTGGTTCAACATTTAAATTTTGTTCTAATGCTTTCCATTCTTGAGCATGATCATGTAGTGCAACTTCTTTTTGCTTTGCTTCATGCATTTTAGATAATTGGTTTAAATTTTGTTTTAAGTTTTCAAGTCGTCTAGTTGCTTTATCACGATCATCTACTAAGCGGTGATATGTTTCTAATTTTGCTTCTTCTTCACGAATTTGACCTTCCAATTGTTTCAATTGTTCAATTTGTTGATTGATAATTGGATTTTTTCCTGATTTCTTATAAAGTTCATCTTTTTTGCGATTAATAATGTCTCTCATTGACGTAAATTCAGTAGAACCTAATGCTCCAGCTTGTAATAAATAGTCTTGAAGTTGTTTTTCGTGAAGATTACGATGAATATCTTGTAACCCTAATACGTCAAATGAAAAGATACCTTGATATGTCTTTTTGGAGATATAGTTTAGTTTCTTTTGTAACCAGGCTTCATCACGTACAGTACCATTTGGTAAATAGACTTTAACATCGCCTTGGGCACTACCTTTAATACGTTCAACTTCAATCTCCATATCATCATCTAACATTAAAGTTAACTTACCACCATATTGATTACCTAATCTTGGTTCTAGTCGTGGTTCTTTTGATTTTTTAGTTGGAAATCCAAATAGAATCGAATGGATAAATGCTTGAATCGTTGATTTACCTGCTTCATTTTCACCAAAAATTTCTGTGAATGTTTGATTGAAATCAATTTTACGTTGAACAAACTGACCATAGCCATAAATTTCAAGAGATTTAATTATCATTTTGTTCACCTCTCATCTCTGCCTTTAATAATTCTTCTGCGTGATTAACTAATTCAGTATGATTAAACTCAGTATAATCTTCTAAATATTTAGAAGCACGAGGATTGAGATATAAATCAGACATTGCATTATCAAACACCGTACGATCTGCTAATAATTCTCCTGAAAATTCATTTACTAATGGTGATTCATCATTTTGTGTATATGAAATTGATAAATCATCAATGACAACGAATTGATTTTCATTTTCCTCATAATCGGCAATCATTTCTTCAACTTGTAATAAATCTTGAGGTGAAATATATGATTCACTATTAACAACAAGTTTTATACGGTAAATTGCTTTACCTTGATTTCTCACTCGTTCTTTGAATTGTTGAATTTCATCATATAAACCTTGCTTTGAAGTGTGTTCTGTCTCAATTGTTGCTTCTTCAAATCTAATGTATTGCGTCGGGTAAAACTGCGTAGTTAAATTTAAATGATCTCCTTCAACTAATAAACATCCTTTTTCACCTTGTTCGTTAAAATGTCTACCTTGAATATTACCAGCATAGTTAATCACTGGCATATCACTTAATTGTTGACGTTCATGTATATGTCCAAGTGCCCAATAATGATATAACTTACTGTTTAAATCTTCTAAAATAAATTCAGTATATCGATCTTTAGTTGAAGATTTGCTATACGTTCCATGTAATACACCGATATGTATCCCCTTTTGCCCTTGACTAGAAGGATATTCGTCTATTTTATTTTCATAACTAGATTTATCTTGATAACTAAAGCCATGAATATAAATTGTTTCACCGGCTTTCGTAATAGCTTCGTATGTTTCTACTTGATTTGAAAATACTGAAACATTATCTGGCCAATTAGCAGTGATATTTGAAGTTAAAGGATCATGATTACCGTGACTTATATAGACAAAAATTTGTTCATTTTTTAATCTTTCAAACTGTTGTTGTAAAAATACTTCAGCACGAAGCGTTCTATTCTCACTATCAAATAAATCTCCAGCAATGATGACGAAATCCACTTCATGTTGAAGTGCGATATCTACAATATTTTTAAAACTTTCATAGGCACTTTTTTGGATATCTTCAAATATTTTGGGGCTTAAATGACTTTTAGACTTGAATGGACTATCTAAATGTAAATCTGCACAATGAATAAATTTAACCATACTTACATTTCTCCTCAATAAAGGTTCTAACATCAATTTCAAAGATGATGACTTATAAATTTACATATGTCATATAGTTACTTTGATATATAAATGTTGAATGTTACTTTTTGTTATTATCATGTTCTTCATACAATTTCTTTAAAATGAATTACTCATTTTTTATCATATGGATTGCTATAACTAAATTTTATATAAAATTGATGTTTTATTTACCAAATATTAACAAAGTATATTATCTATTCATTTTACCATAACATATTTCATATCGTCGATGAACATAATGTGTTAAGCGTTTACATATTAAAAATAATAATTTACTACAATTTTCAAACTATCTGTTGATATTAAAACTTGGATTTGAACAATGATTGTATAACCTACAAGTTTATATTGGTAAGGTAAAACCTATTATAAAATGGCTATATTAAAAATGTTAATCATCATGTGTCTATTAAGACTTTAAGTGGTTAGTAATCTATGAAGTATTTTTGTTATCAGAATATCATTAATAACAATTAAAAAAGCCAACAAAGTTAGACACTTTGTTGACTTTAATCTTCTAAACTTAAGATAATATATACACTAATTAGTCAGCGTAAATTTCATCTAAAGGTTTAACGATGATTTGGTTGATTTCTTGGAATACTTGGCTCATTTTTTGCTCAGCATTCATTAATTCAGAGATGTTTTCATCTTTTTCGATTGCTTGAGCTTGTTCTTGAGCTTTTTGTAAATCTTCCTCAGGAATCTCTTCACCTTGCATTTGTTTTTGTTGGAAACTCATTTGAGTTTCACGGAATTCATCAAATAATTTTTTTGACTCTTCATTAGCTTTTACTTTCGCAAAAGCGTCCTTAATAGCTTTATATTCTTCACTATCTCTTAAAGCTTGTTCTAATTGATTTGCATAATCGTATAAATTTACTGCCATGTTTAGCACTCCTTTGATAACTTGTTTAATAACGTTTCGCTATTACTTTACCACATCTATCTTTTTTAGACAAAGATTGCAACTAATCCTTGGAAAAATCCAATAATTCCACCCAAAATGAAACCAAGGGACATAATTAATTTTAACTCTTTATCTGCAATTTCAATAATTAATTTTTCAATATAATCTAAATCAAATGTATTTATTTGTTCTTCTACTAAACCTCTTAAATTCACTTTTTTCATAATACTTGAAAGATGTTTAGATAATTGAGAAGTAATCATCGTTGTTAATTGTTGAACTAAATGCTGTTCTAGATAATCAATGACATTAGGCATCATTTGTTGTAGTGAACGATGTGATTGTTGATATATGGTATTGCTTATATAATTAGCACTAACTTCAGATATTTCTGCAAATTGTTTTTCAGTTATTACTTCATTTAATTGCTTTCTTTTTAATTCTAGATATTCATTGTGTATTACTGTCGTCGCAATAGCTTTAGCTTTCGGATGTGACGTTAATCTAATTAACTCTTGTTGAATACGATCAGCAATACTTTCTTTAGTCATAAACATTTGTAACATACCGATAATTTTACCTTTTTCATTGAAAAAGGTATCTATCATATCGTTGATATCTTTAGTTCCTCTTTCAGAAGACAAATATTTCCGTGCTCTATCACAGAGTAAATCTGTAGCTTCTTCGACCTTATTATCTATTGCTGTTTGTATCGTTTCAGGAATAAGATTAACCAATTGTTCAGCTTGATGATTGTTATAAAATGTCATGATTTGACGCTGAATATAATGATTAACATTATCATTAATTACATGATCGATGTCGATATTTAAGTGTTGAGCAATACTAGCAATTGTTGTGTTGTCATGTTTAACTTTTGAAATCTGTTGCATTAAGATATCTTCAATTGCTTGTTGAGACTGTTTACTTTCAAGCTTTGCTTTGATTAATGATTCAGTCAAAAGATGTTCTTCAATCACTTGACCAATCTTAGACGCAATTTCTCTTCTTCTTTTAGGTATTAGTCCGGGCGTAAATGGTACTCTCAAATGAAAAATATAAAGTGGTTTAAACGGATGAAATAGCATTCTTATAGCAATAACATTTGTTATGCCACCGATGATAGCTCCTACAACTATCATAAATATAATTACAAATATTGCATTCATTGATTGTTCTCCTTGATCACTGATATTTATCTATGTTTTTTAAATGTAATGACTTATTTCCTGAATTAGATTTGTATAAACATAATTATAAAAAAACGATGATTGCACTTATACAAATGCATCATCGTTCTATTATCTATAAAAAGTTAGAGGTTTAGATATGTACTAATTCTTCTTTAGCATTTCTATTGAAATAAGTTTCCGCTTCTCTCATTTTTGAAGTACCAAAAATAGGTTGGTTATCAGGATTTAATACACGATAAATATTACTTACTTTGTTACTTTGTAAAATAAAACCATTACGTGTCTCTACATTATTCCAATAAATGTCGCTAGTTGGTGCATGATTTGGATATGCACAGTGATTTCTAGATATAGTTTGTACGATTTCTAATGGATCACAGCCAAATGTACTATTTAAAACTTCAGAATCTCTAAACAATGCACAAATTGAAATACAAGTTGTCCAGTTTGGTAATACTCTTTCTTTCTCAATTTGAACCAAAGTCTTCTTTGATAAGCCAATTGTTTGAGCCATTGTGTCCTGAGTATAGCCAGCCTCTATACGTACCATTTTAAATTTAGTTTGAATTAAATCAGTAAAACTCTGTCTATCCATTCTGTTATCTACCTTTCTATTTGGGGAATTTTATCCGGACGCAAGAAATTGCAATAATACACATTTCTTGAAACACAGATTACATCTTAATATATTTTTAATAAAATTAAAAGAGTCAATTTCACTTTGTCTTAAATTTTAGTTAATCAACAATATTAAAGTTTACTTCAAAATAATATAAAAGTAAATCATGTAAAAAATAAAATTTAGCAATTTAACTATGCCTTAATTTTATATCTTCGCCGACTTATAATTTGTCTTGCTGTAACATAATCATCAATTTTTTAAATCGATGTATATTAACCAAAATTTTTAAAGTTTGTTATTGCCATTTGAGGCTAATTCGTGATTTAATATTTTAGTCTCAATTAATCATTTACTATCTATCAATAAAGCCAATACTATCAATTGGTCACTGATAATATTTATTTTTAAGCACTCGACATTTCAATTATTTTTATAACTGTGTATCTATCATTTTAAAATTTAAAACAATGTGCGTAAAAATGCGTTTCTAATTTGTTATTAATTTAAGTTTATTATGTAACTACATCATTAATATCTAAATCAATTTATTTTCCATAGCATAAATAGCAGCTTGCGTACGATCATTAACCTGTAATTTAGTAAAAATATGACTGACGTGTGTTTTAATTGTTTTCTCTGATACAAATAATGTTTCCGCAATTTCTTTATTAGTCTTACCTTTAACCATTTCTCTAAGTACTTCTATTTCTCTTTTAGATAACTTATTAGTGTTATGTGGTTTTTGACTCACTGCTTCAAAGACATCTTGAGCTTTAGGGTGTATAACTTTATTACCTTCTAACACTCGTCGTATAGTAGTTATCAGTTGTTCTGGTTCAACATCCTTCATTTCATAGCCATCAGCACCTTGATTAATGGCTGAAATAACATGTTCATCATCTACATAACTTGTTAACACTAATATTTTAATTTCTGGATAATATTTTTTTAAATATTTAGTGATTTCTATACCATTCATATCTGGCATGACTAAATCTAACAAAACAATGTCAGGTTGTTCGCCACTATTGATAAAATCAATAAAATCTTGTCCATTTGAAAAGTCTTCAATCACATCAAAATCATCAATGGTTGATAGTAAAAAGCGTAAGCCTTGACGAACAATATGGTGGTCATCTACTAGTATGATTTTTTTCATATTGTAACTCCTAACTACGTAATTCTATAGGTATTTTCATTGTTATTCTTGTACCTTGATTGGGTGTTGAATGTATGTCAACATTCCCATTTAACAATTTGACGCGCTGTTTAATATTAGTTAAACCATGGGATGACATCATATTGATTTCTTCCATATTAAAACCGCAACCCTCATCTTCTGCAACTATTTCAAGGTGATGATTTGATTGAGTTATTTTTATTAGTAATTTGTCGGTATTAGCGTGTTTTTTCACATTATTAATACATTCCTGTAGCGCACGATAAATATTTTCTTCGATGTCATTTGATAAATCAATTAATCCTTCAACATCAATTTCTAAATTGATATCGACTAACTTGCCATATGCAGTTAATGCATGTACAATACCTTGTTCTAAGCCAACTGGTTTTAATTGCCATATTAAAGCTCTCATTTCATTGACAGCATTTTGACTCGTTTCTTCAATTGTTTGAAATGCTTGTTTAGCAATCGTTTCTTGTGTTAAACCGTATGCAGCATGTGCTGTTAACTTTACAGAAAAGAGCATTTGATTTACTGAATCATGTAAATCTCTAGCCAATCGATTTCTTTCATTAATTTTTGCTACTTCCTTTTCATGATCCGTTAAATAAATGCGTTTAATAGCTGACCCTAATTGAAAGGCAACAGATTCTAGCAACTCTAAATCTTCGTCGCTATATCGTTCAGTATTGGGAGAAGCAACATTTAATATACCAAATTGTTCTGAACCTGATTTAAGTGGCACTGTTGCATGATGAGTAACTCCATTATTCTGATTTGGCAAAGCTTTAGAAGCTAAGTTAATTCTTGAACAGTTTACAATATTTGAGGCTTTATTTAATTTGCCTTTATTAAAAGCATTAACACACCAGCACGTACCGTCTTTAATATAGTGACATTGATTTGCCATTAATGAAGGTGGCAAATCGACATATGATACAAGTTCATGTTGACCTTCTTGATTTATAAAAAAGATCCAGCCTGTTGTGAAATTACTACCTTCTATCAAAGATTTTAAGGCACCTTGAGTCACACTATATATTTCAGTTTCTTCATTTAAAAATTCGGCAATTTCTTTCAGTAACGCTAACCTCGATTTTTGCTCCATCATTTCGTCCACCTTATTAAACATGTCTTTCTATTATACCTTTAGTTGTATAAATTTGAAATCTTTGTCTATTATCCATTATATTTTGCTACTCTTTTAATATTTGTATTTAGTCTTTACTTTTTATGATATGATATTAAATGATATAGGAGGATTTTATGAAATTTAAAATACCAGAAAACTTTAATAACATGACCTTAAGAGAAATATTTCAACAAGTGAAGTTACCCAAGAAAGATCTCCATCATTTAAATATGTCGAAGGACATTACAATTAACGATCGCTTAGCACGTTTAGCTGATACAGTTCATACGAATGACATCGTCTATGTACCTACTCCCGATGAGAAAAGTAATTATCTACCAAGTTATCGCTATGCTGAAGTGAAATATGAAGATGATGACTTAGCAATTATTTTGAAACCTAAAGGTGTTAAAACACATCCAAACGATTTAAAAGAAAGTAATACATTAATGAATCATGTTATATATACGATTGATAGTGATTATGTTGAACCTATCCATAGGCTCGATCAAGAAACTGTTGGCTTACTAATTGTTGCTAAAAATCCATTAATGAAAAAAATATTAGACAGAATGTTAGAAGAAAATGATATTACTCGAATATACAGAGCTAATGTTAAAGCACTATTGCCAATTAAACCTCAAACCATTGATATGCCAATCGGAAAAGACAAGTTCCATTCAAATAAAAGAAGAGTATCACCTACGGGTCAACGTGCAATTACGCATATTTTATCTTCTCAAATGGTTAAAGAAAATGTATGTCAATTAGCAATTAAATTAGATACAGGTCGAACACATCAAATTCGTGTGCACTTAGCAGAAATTGGTCATCCTGTTATTGGAGACCCATTGTACGGAGATTCAACCTTAAGACAGCTTTCCTTAGAAAGTTATAAAATTGAATTACAGCACCCATTAACAAAAGAATTGATTTCAGTATCTTTAGACGATTAAGTCATTGAGCTACAGTTATGACACTTAATAATCAAAGTTGTTTATATTTTTTATTGAGACAATCATCTCATTCGTTAAATTAAAAATGTCATTTTTGGTTGCGACAATCGGGAGTGGGACAGAAATAATTATTTCATAACAAATTATTTCGTAGATGCCCGTCATCAAAATTCTAAATGCGTATTTTTCATGTCAGATCTTAGTTACTCCAGCAATAGAGGCTAGGATTATATAACACTATTTTATTAATATCACGTAATCGATATCATTATAACTAATCTCAGCTATTTACTATAGAAGCCTTTTCAAGCCAGAATCATTCAGTTTTTTAAATAGACAACTTACTTGAAATGTATGTGTCTTATTTCTTTTCTTTAACAATTGTGTTTATATACTATATAAATATTTAAAAAAGCTTGAACAACGAAGCAATAACATCTCGTTGTTCAAGCTTTTATGCATTACTATCACTAGTGAGGATCAACCATATCTTCTGGTTTAATCCACGCTTCAAATTGTTCTTCTGTAACGTATCCTGATTGAATCGCTGACTCTTTTAATGTTAACCCATCTTTATGTGCTTTTTTAGCAATTTGCGCTGCTTTTTCATAACCAATATGTGGATTTAATGCAGTCACTAACATTAATGATTGATTTAAATAGTTATCGATATTTTCAGCTATTGGTTCAATACCGACTGCGCAATTGTTATTAAATGTTTCCATACCATCAGCTAATAAATATATTGATTGTAATGTATTATGCATAATAACAGGTTTGTATACATTCAACTCAAAATTACCTTGTGAACTTGCAAAGCCAACTACTGTATCATTGCCCATTACTTGGACTGCAACCATTGTTAACATTTCACATTGTGTAGGGTTAACTTTACCCGGCATAATTGATGATCCTGGTTCATTTTCAGGAATTGAAATTTCAGCTAATCCTGCACGAGGACCAGATGCTAACCATCTTACATCATTTGCAATCTTCATCAAATCGCCTGCTAATGCTTTTAAAGTACCATGTAATTGTACTACTTCGTCATGTGCTGTTAATGCATGGAATTTATTTTCTGATGACACAAAAGGATACCCAGTATTTTCTGCAATAAATTTGGCAACTTTATCTCCAAATTCTGGATGTGCATTGATACCAGTTCCTACAGCAGTCCCACCAATAGCTAAATTTAGCATATACTTTTTTGATTCAGACAACATTTGTTCACATTTATCTAACATATAACGCCAACCACTAATTTCTTGACCTAATCGAATTGGTGTAGCATCTTGTAAATGAGTTCGTCCAATTTTAATAATTGAGTTGAATTGATCTTCTTTTTCTTTAAAAGTATTACGTAAATGTTTTAAGGCTGGTTCTAATTTTGTTTCAACTTCATGATATAAAGCAACATGCATTGCAGTTGGGAAAGTATCATTTGAACTTTGTGATTTATTTACATCATCATTAGGGTGAATCGTTTCATCGCTATTATGATTTTTTAGGTATTCATTAGCTACAAAGCTAACTACTTCATTAACATTCATATTACTTTGAGTACCGCTTCCTGTTTGCCAGACAACTAATGGGAAATGCTCATCTAGTTCACCTGTTAAAATTCTGTCACAGGCATGTACAATGGCATCTTTTTTAATTGAATCTAATTTTCCTAATTCATGATTGGCTAATGCTGCTGCTCTTTTTAATTGTGCAAAGCCATACACTACTTCAATTGGCATACGTTCTTTACCAACTGGAAAATTTCTTTTACTTCGTTCAGTTTGGGCACCCCAATATTTATCTGAAGGTACTTCAATTTCTCCAAAAGTATCATGTTCAATTCTTACTGACATTCAAATTCTCCCCTTATCATTGTTTATTTAACTGTAGTATATCACTAATCAAAATGAATGAGCAATTGATGTTTAAAACGTTTTCATTATAACAAAAAATAAACTGAACCATTCTATTAGAAGGCTTAGTTTATTTATGGCATCTTTAATTTTAAGAAGTTAAAATAGTGCGTAATAACTTACTATGATTGATGACTATATTTTTGTTTAGTCGCTTGTACAGTTGCTACAGCTGTAAGTATGTATAATATTGCACTTAAGACTGTCATTACAGGATTTAAAGAAACTAATAGATGAAAAATACCGTTCAAGCTATTATAAAAATCATCTAAAGTGTAGTAAAGAATTCCTGTGATTAATAAGCAACAAACGACACTGATAATTATGCCAGATTGGTTACTTTTGATGAACATTTTAGCATTAACTTCATCAATTAACCCTTGTGACAAATTCAACTGCAATTGAACTACCTTGAATAAGATTGGTAGATACAATGCACCTAAAGCTAATGGAAATGCTTTGATAGAAATTAAACTGATGATTACTGTTGAAATCAATAAATGAACCCAATATTTTCCTAACATATATTTAATTCTCCTCTTTAAGACTCTAATATAGATTACCATATTAATGTTACTTCGATAATATAATAATAATTCAAATGATATATAGTATATTATAAATTTCTATTGCATAAAAATAGAATGAAACATTAACTGTCTCATTCTAAATTCATTAATTATTATCGTGTGATTGATTATGCTTTTCTTGATCGTTTTCTTCAGAAATTTGTTCCATTTCTTTACCTAGTTCTTTCAAATCATCAAAATCATTTACCATTGCATTTTCATCTTCATGATAATTTAATTTAGCATCTTTTTCATTAACCATAGCAATCCCTCACATCTTTATTTATGCAAAACGTGATGTAAAGTAAGTTTTTACATCTTCTGGTAAGCCTTCAGCAGCTTCTTTATCTAAAATTACATTAACCATACGATGAGCTTTTAAGTCAGCTGGCTCATAACTACTTTTACCATTTTCTTGGTATAATTTTTCTACCATTTCACGTTTGTTTACACCTGTAATGACCAGAATAATTTCTCTAGCTTCCATTAATCCTTGACGCACACTAACATCTAAATGGCCTTGTTCGCTAATAGATAGCACTTGCAAAGTTAATTTACCTTTATTTTCTTTAGTTTTAATTTTATCTGAAATAAATTCAATGGCATCTTTTTCAAATTCAATAGCATAAATTTGACTTTTAGGTACTCCCAAAGCTTCAAAATATGATTGATTATTGTCATAATCTAAAATATTAATTTGACTAAAGTCCACAGCATGATGATCTACATTTTTCTTTAATTCATCTAGAACAGGTGCTTGATCTGTATCTAAATGAAAACCAGCTATTGTTGTTGGATTGTTATTAAATTGCTTTCTAATAATATCGGCAGCATATTCTGCTACAAGTTGACTGTTGTCAAATACTTTAAAATTCATTGCCATGTTTATTACACTCCTCTTAGTTTGCATTTTACATATATAAGGCGATATTAATTTCAATTATACCCTAAAATAATGTCAATCAAACTCAAATATGAAATATCTTGGGAGTGGGACAGAAATAATTGTTTCAAAATAAATTATTTCGTCATCACACTCCGACTAGACTGACTAGTATTATAATATGTATATTTATCAACATTTTATAATACAGGCAATTACTATCAATTGCAAAAAAATTATTACAAAATGGTTTTGTCTCAGGCTTTTATATTATAAATATTTATTATTTTTACTTTAATCCTGGGAAGTCTTGTTGTCTTAATGCTTCATAAATTAATAAGGCAGCCGTGTTCGACAAATTAAGTGAACGAATATGGTCACTCATTGGTATTCTTAAAGCTGTCTCTTTATATTTTTCTTTTACCCAATCTGGCAAACCAGTTGTTTCTCTTCCAAAAATAAAATAATTATCTACTTCTGTATTAGAAAAATCAAAATCACTATATGTTTTTTGTCCGAACTTTGTTAATAAATAATATTCACCAGAAGTATTGTCGAAAAATTCTTCAATACTGTCATGATATGTAATATTAACGAATTCCCAATAATCTAAGCCAGCTCTTTTTAACATTTTATCATCTGTGCTAAAACCAAGTGGTTTAATCAAATGTAAATGCGTATTCGTACCTGCACAAGTACGAGCAATATTACCAGTATTTGCTGGTATTTCAGGTTGAAATAATACAATGTGATTTGTCATATTATGTGTTTCTCCTTGTTTCTAAGCCTTTTAGCATTTCAGTTTGCACTTCTTCATCTTCACTATTAAAGTGTTCATTAATAAATGGTCGAGCATCTTCCCCTAGAATTTGTCCAATCGCCCAATAAGCTGTTGCACGTATCATAGGTCGAGCATCATTAATGGCTACTTCTTTTAACTCCGGAACTGCTGCTTCTTCATTAAAATGTGCTAAAGCAAGTATAGCATTCCTTTGTATTGGTTTTTTACCTCTCCATGCTCCAGCAAGATGTCCATAGTTTGCTTTAAACTCCTTGTTAGACATTTGTAATAATGGTATTAATCTTGGTTTTAAAATTTCTGGTTCCAAAACGATATCATCATGCTGTGTGTTGATTCCTCTATTTTTAGGGCATACTTGTTGACAAGTATCACAACCATACAATCTATTGCCTATTTTATAACGATATTGATCAGGCATATAGCCTTTTGTTTGCGTCAGAAAGCTAATACACTTTTGACTATTAAGTTGACCATTACCTACTAATGCACCCGTTGGACATCTATCAACACAAATAGTACAATCACCACAACTATCTAAGATTGGGTCATCGGGTTCAAAAGGTATACTAACCAACATCTCTCCTAAATATGTCCATGTACCTAAATCTTTATTGATAATAAATCCGTTGCGCCCTGCAAAACCTAAACCGGCTCTCTCAGCGACAGCTCTATCAGATAATACACCCGTGTCAACCATAGATAGAATATCTACATTTTCAACTTTTGTTTTTATGAATTCAGATAATTTATCTAAACGCGTTCGCATAATAGTATGATAATCTTGTCCCCACGAAGCTCTAGCAAATAATCCTCTACGATCACCTCGAACACTCTTTGGTGCACCTTTTAACTTATTAGGATAGCCAACAGCAATCGCAATAATTGATCTTGCAGTTGGTAAAGATAATTTAGGTTCTGTTCTTAAAGCTATATCTGATTCTTCAAAACCAGAAGCATAACCTTTACTATGATAATCTTCAAGTTTCTGCTTTAATTCATCAAAGGGATCGGCAGTTGTAAAACCTATACTGTCAATACCAATTGAATGGGCATACTCAATGATATCTTGCTTTAACTGCTTATAATCCAATGATAATCCCCCTTTTAAATTTCACTATGCTATTTTAACATATTAACTATTGAAAGTAGGACTACAAAACTTATTAATTAAAATGAAAAACTCGAATAAATTTCGTCTTTATAATTAACGAAATTCATTCAAGTTTTTAACTAATTATAGTACGCGAGATAAAAAGTTTTGAGTTCTTTCATGTTGCGGATTTTCAAATATTTGTATTGGTGTACCTGATTCAACTACAACTCCATCAGCCATAAAAATGACTTTATCACTTACATCTTTAGCAAAGTTCATTTCATGAGTAACAACTACCATTGTCATTCCTTCTTTTGCTAAATCTTTCATTACTTTTAACACATCTCCAACAACTTCTGGATCCAATGCAGATGTTGGTTCATCAAATAATAAGACTTCAGGATGCATAGCTAATGCTCTAGCTATTGCAACTCTTTGCTTTTGCCCACCAGATAATGAATTAGGATACACATTAGCCTTATCTTTCAGTCCAACTTTTTCTAATAAAGAATGTGCTTCTTCGTATAATTTATCATTAGAGTTATTTTTTAACATTTTAGGTGCTAATACGATATTTTCAATCACTTTTTTATGCGGAAATAAATTAAAATTTTGAAAAACCATCCCCATTTTTTGTCTTAATTGATCCAAATGAACACCTTTTTCAGTTAAATCATTACCATCAAATATAACATGACCTTTTGTAGGTGTCTCTAACAAATTCATACATCTTAACAAGGTACTTTTACCACTACCAGAAGGGCCGATAATTGCTACTACTTCTCCTTTATTCACTTCAAGATTAATATCTTTTAGTACTTCATTATCACCAAACGTTTTATTTAAATTTTGAATATTAATCACTAGCACTCAATCTCCCTTCAATAACAGCCATAATACGAGTTAACACAAATGTAAGCACAAAGTATAGCGCTGCTGCCACTAACAATGGTGTAAATGGATCGAACGAGTTACCTTGAACGACTTGAGCATTAAACATAATTTCGCTAACACCAATTGTTGAAACAATAGAAGATTCTTTAATCAATGTTACAAATTCGTTACCTAAGGCAGGTAATATTTTTTTAATCGCTTGTGGCATGATAACTGTTCTCATAGTTTGAGAATAACTCAATCCTAAACTTCTAGATGCTTCCATTTGACCTTTGTCTACTGCATTAATACCTGCTCTAATAATTTCAGCAATATAAGCAGATGAATTTATTACTAAAGCTATTGTACCGCACACTAACGCTGATATATCTAATCCTAAGGCAGCTGTTATACCAAAGAAGACGATGAAAACTTGCACTAGCATTGGAGTTCCTCTCAGCACTTCTATATAAATTGTTGCAATCCAAGATAAAATTTTAAATCTGCTTAATTTCAGCAATGCTACTACTGCTCCTAATATTGAACCTAATGCAACGCCAATTAATGAGATTAATACTGTTATTTTAATACCTTTTAAGAAAAAACTACCATATTTAGTAAAGAAGTTGCCATTATCTTCCATATCTTGAGCCGCATGTGTTAAGTATTTATCTATTAATCCTTTATCTTTTACTTCTTTAATTGATTTATTCACATTAGCTAATAATTCAGGTGAATTTTTAGGCACAGCTATTACTGTATCTTTTTCTTCATCATTAAACTTTGCTTTCGAAATATCTAATTTTGGATTTTGCTTTAAATAAGCTTCAGCAACTGGCTTTTCAACTACTGCCCCTTCTACTTTGCCACTTTTTAATGCTAAGATGACATCAGGCAATCTGCTTAAAGATGTTATAGATGCATTTTCAATTTCAGTTTGTGCTATTTTTTCTTGATCTGTACCTTTTTGAGCACTTATCTTTTTGTTATTAAAATCCTTTATTTCTTTATATTTATTTAAGTCGTCTTTTTTTACTACCATGACATTTTTTGTTTTCATATATGAATCAGAGAAATCAACTTCTTTTTTACGTTCTGGCGTTGTAGTCATACCAGAAATAATTAAGTCTATTTTCCCAGTTTTTAATGCACCTAGTAAACTATCAAAAGACATATTAACAATTTTTAATTTTAGATGATTATCTTTTGCAATTTTTTTAGCCAAGTCTATATCGACGCCAGCGTATTCAGTTTTGCCTTTCACATTACGCTCAAATTCCATTGGTGCATAATCTGCAGACAAACCAACTCTTAGTTCTCCACGTTCTTTAATTTTATCCCAAGTTTTATCTTGATCAGCCAACGCCACTGGATTTAAATTAATCGCAATGCTGCTAATTAATATGCTCATAATTAAAAGGACTTTCCCTAACCTTTTCATTTAAGCACCCCCTATTTAATTAATATTCATTATTATACATATATATACGAAATTAAGCAATAGCCACTTTTAATTTTCTGATATTATTTAAACAAAATAAAAAGACTTGAATCTATCATTGACATGCTTCCTATAAATATTCCACTTTTTAAGTGTCTATTTTATAGAGTGCACATCATAAGCTAGTTCAAGTCTCATATAATTACATTAAAAATATTCATTTGTTTTATTGTTTTGGAACTTCAAATTTATAAATATCATTTGAGTACAGAGGAATAAATTTTTTACATAGTTCATGTACGATAAAGCCACTTATAAAAGGTATAATGAAATATCCAATAGCTAATAATATAATATTCATTGTTGGATCACCCGGCATTCGATTATAAGCATTAATTGGTCCAACAAGTCCAGTATAACCAAAGCCAGCTGATAAAGGAGTCCCTTTAACTTGTAAAACATATGCAATAATTCCTACAATAATACCATTTATTGTTAATGGTATGGCAATAATCAAATTTTTAAGGAAAACAGGTATCATCATCTTTGCTGCGCCAATTAATAACACCATATTGACTCCAATTGAATTAACACGTAACGAACCAAATAAAAATGTTACACAAGCTGCTACAATACCTAAATTAGCTGCACCACTACCAAGTCCATTAAGACTAATAGCTGTAGCAATTGCTACTAATGAAATTGGTGTTACCATCAACAATGAAAAAGTTACACTAATTAATATAGACATAAGTAACGGGTTTAAGTCTGTAAATGAATTAATCAATCTACCTAATGCTTGAGTAATTTGTCTTACATAAGGTAAAGTTATTAAACCAATTCCACCACTTACAATCGGTATTAAAACTGGTAAAATAATCATTTCAAAAGATCCCAATTTATTTTGTAGTAACATATAAATTAAACATGCAATAATTACAACAATGATTGTATTAATAATATCTCCAATACCTTTTATTTCAAACCCTTGTCCATTAAAAATAATAGCACCAGATCCAAGTATTGCTGATGTACCTATAATAGCAGCACCTGCACCGTTGAATTTTAATTGATGTGCAGCTAAGATTCCTACTATAAATGCCATAAACGATTGTATGATTATTACTAATTGATAAATCATTTCTAAAATTTCATTACCATTTTTAAATATCTTTAAGAGCTCACCTAACAAAGCATTAGGTATGAGTGCTATTACTACACCAGCACCAACTGCATTTAATATCTTACTGAAAAATTGATTATTATTAGTCTTAGAGTTACTCATAAATTACCTCCAGTTCACACATTAAATTAATAATAATACAAAGACTAAAGATGCACAATAAATTATTGAAAAGCACCTATCTTAAACTTTCGTAATAAATAAGTTCAAGATTTGTAAGACTAATCAATTGATTGTAAATAAAAAGTATAAATAACTTAAAAGTCAAATTCCTAAAGCAGCTCATTAAAAATGTAAGACTGTCAAAATCTGGTTCTCTACCAAATTGAACTGATGCATAATTAATTTTTCAATTTCTCTATCAGTCCGATTTAATATAGAGCCTTATTATAGAGCTAAATAAAAAAATAAGTCCCTAAACAATTAGTTTAGAGACTTAAATGATACCGGTGGTCGGGGTCGAACCGACACTCCACAAGTGGAACGGGATTTTGAGTCCCGCGCGTCTGCCAATTCCGCCACACCGGCAAAATGATAAACAAAAAACTTCCCACTGGAAGCAATTATGGAGCGGAAGATAGGATTTACACCTATACCTCGTTCCGGGAAGGAACGTGTTCTAAGAGTTGAACTACTCCCGCAGGTTATTAAATTAAAATTGGAGCGGAAGATAGGATTTACACCTATACCTCGTTCCGGGAAGGAACGTGTTCTAAGAGTTGAACTACTCCCGCAAAACTATTAAATCAAATATGGAGCGGAAGATAGGATTTACACCTATACCTCATTCCGGGAAGGAATGTGTTCTAAGAGTTGAACTACTCCCGCATTAAAATTAAACCTGGAGGCGGCAACCGGATTTGAACCGGTGATAAAGGTTTTGCAGACCTCTGCCTTACCACTTGGCTATGCCGCCAATAACTGGGCTAGCTGGATTCGAACCAACGAGTGACGGAGTCAAAGTCCGTTGCCTTACCGCTTGGCTATAGCCCATTAATAATAAGGGCGACTGAAGGGGATCGAACCCTCGAATGTCGGAACCACAATCCGATGTGTTAACCACTTCACCACAGTCGCCATGGCAGGGGCAGTAGGAATCGAACCCACACCAAAGGTTTTGGAGACCTCTATTCTACCGTTGAACTATGCCCCTATTAAAATATATGGAGGGGGGCAGATTCGAACTGCCGAACCCGAAGGAGCGGATTTACAGTCCGCCGCGTTTAGCCACTTCGCTACCCCTCCAAATGGTGCCGGCCAGAGGACTTGAACCCCCAACCTACTGATTACAAGTCAGTTGCTCTACCAATTGAGCTAGGCCGGCTAAGTAATGGTTCAGGACAGAGTCGAACTGCCGACACATGGAGCTTCAATCCATTGCTCTACCAACTGAGCTACTGAACCATAATAAAAACGTAATGATGGCGGTCTCGACGGGAATCGAACCCGCGATCTCCTGCGTGACAGGCAGGCGTGTTAACCGCTACACTACGAGACCTATAAAAGTAATTGCGGGAGGCGGATTTGAACCACCGACCTTCGGGTTATGAGCCCGACGAGCTACCGAACTGCTCCATCCCGCGATAATAATAAATAATGGCGGAGGAAGAGGGATTCGAACCCCCGCGGCCCGTTAAGGCCCTGTCGGTTTTCAAGACCGATCCCTTCAGCCGGACTTGGGTATTCCTCCATTATTATAGGTAAATCGTTATTAAATTTCAAAATGGCGGTCTCGACGGGAATCGAACCCGCGATCTCCTGCGTGACAGGCAGGCGTGTTAACCGCTACACTACGAGACCATTATAAAACGGAGGAAGAGGGATTCGAACCCCCGCGAGCCGTTAAGCCCCTGTCGGTTTTCAAGACCGATCCCTTCAGCCGGACTTGGGTATTCCTCCAAAATTATATGGACCTTGCAGGACTCGAACCTGCGACCGAACGGTTATGAGCCGTTAGCTCTAACCAACTGAGCTAAAGGTCCTAAATATAATTTTACAACTAATAAATAGTGGCGGTGGAGGGGATCGAACCCCCGACCTCACGGGTATGAACCGTACGCTCTAGCCAGCTGAGCTACACCGCCTTATATAGTTTGTAAATAAATGGTGGAGACTAGCGGGATCGAACCGCTGACCTCCTGCGTGCAAAGCAGGCGCTCTCCCAGCTGAGCTAAGCCCCCATTATTTTACAGTATATCGGGAAGACAGGATTCGAACCTGCGACCCCTTGGTCCCAAACCAAGTGCTCTACCAAGCTGAGCTACTTCCCGTATAATTAACGCGCCCGATAGGAGTCGAACCCATAACCTCTTGATCCGTAGTCAAACGCTCTATCCAATTGAGCTACGGGCGCATATGTTTATTTTAAAAATGGTGCCGAGGACCGGAATCGAACCGGTACGGTGATCTCTCACCGCAGGATTTTAAGTCCTGTGCGTCTGCCAGTTCCGCCACCCCGGCACTAATATAATGGAGCAGAAGACGGGATTCGAACCCGCGACCCCAACCTTGGCAAGGTTGTATTCTACCGCTGAACTACTTCTGCTTATGCGGGTGAAGGGAGTCGAACCCCCACGCCGTAAGGCGCTAGATCCTAAGTCTAGTGCGTCTGCCAATTCCGCCACACCCGCTATAAATGGTGAGCCATAGAGGATTCGAACCTCTGACCCTCTGATTAAAAGTCAGATGCTCTACCAACTGAGCTAATGGCTCTTCCATGGTGCCGGCCAGAGGACTTGAACCCCCAACCTACTGATTACAAGTCAGTTGCTCTACCAATTGAGCTAGGCCGGCATATGTAAGAAAAATGGTGGAGAATGACGGGTTCGAACCGCCGACCCTCTGCTTGTAAGGCAGATGCTCTCCCAGCTGAGCTAATTCTCCTAATTAATTATTTGCCTGGCAACGTCCTACTCTAGCGGAACGTAAGTCCGACTACCATCGGCGCTAAGGAGCTTAACTTCTGTGTTCGGCATGGGAACAGGTGTGACCTCCTTGCCATAGTCACCAGACAAATAAGAATGTAAATTATACACTCAAAACTAGATAGTAAATAAAAATGATTGTGCTTCGCAAAACATTTAATTGATTAAGTCTTCGATCGATTAGTATTCGTCAGCTCCACATGTCACCATGCTTCCACCTCGAACCTATTAACCTCATCATCTTTGAGGGATCTTATAACCGAAGTTGGGAAATCTCATCTTGAGGGGGGCTTCATGCTTAGATGCTTTCAGCACTTATCCCGTCCATACATAGCTACCCAGCTATGCCGTTGGCACGACAACTGGTACACCAGAGGTATGTCCATCCCGGTCCTCTCGTACTAAGGACAGCTCCTCTCAAATTTCCTACGCCCACGACGGATAGGGACCGAACTGTCTCACGACGTTCTGAACCCAGCTCGCGTACCGCTTTAATGGGCGAACAGCCCAACCCTTGGGACCGACTACAGCCCCAGGATGCGATGAGCCGACATCGAGGTGCCAAACCTCCCCGTCGATGTGAACTCTTGGGGGAGATAAGCCTGTTATCCCCGGGGTAGCTTTTATCCGTTGAGCGATGGCCCTTCCATGCGGAACCACCGGATCACTAAGTCCGTCTTTCGACCCTGCTCGACTTGTAGGTCTCGCAGTCAAGCTCCCTTATGCCTTTACACTCTATGAATGATTTCCAACCATTCTGAGGGAACCTTTGAGCGCCTCCGTTACCTTTTAGGAGGCGACCGCCCCAGTCAAACTGCCCGCCTGACACTGTCTCCCACCACGATAAGTGGTGCGGGTTAGAAAGCCAACACAGCTAGGGTAGTATCCCACCAGCGCCTCCACGTAAGCTAGCGCTCACGTTTCAAAGGCTCCTACCTATCCTGTACAAGCTGTGCCGAATTTCAATATCAGGCTACAGTAAAGCTCCACGGGGTCTTTCCGTCCTGTCGCGGGTAACCTGCATCTTCACAGGTACTATGATTTCACCGAGTCTCTCGTTGAGACAGTGCCCAAATCGTTACGCCTTTCGTGCGGGTCGGAACTTACCCGACAAGGAATTTCGCTACCTTAGGACCGTTATAGTTACGGCCGCCGTTTACTGGGGCTTCGATTCGTAGCTTCGCAGAAGCTAACCACTCCTCTTAACCTTCCAGCACCGGGCAGGCGTCAGCCCCTATACATCACCTTACGGTTTAGCAGAGACCTGTGTTTTTGATAAACAGTCGCTTGGGCCTATTCACTGCGGCTCTTCTGGGCGTTAACCCTAAAGAGCACCCCTTCTCCCGAAGTTACGGGGTCATTTTGCCGAGTTCCTTAACGAGAGTTCGCTCGCTCACCTTAGAATTCTCATCTTGACTACCTGTGTCGGTTTGCGGTACGGGCACCTATTTTCTATCTAGAGGCTTTTCTCGGCAGTGTGAAATCAACGACTCGAAGACACAATGTCTTCTCCCCATCACAGCTCAGCCTTCACGAGTACCGGATTTGCCTAGTACTCAGCCTTACTGCTTAGACGTGCAATCCAATCGCACGCTTCGCCTATCCTACTGCGTCCCCCCATCGATTAAAACGATTATAGGTGGTACAGGAATATCAACCTGTTATCCATCGCCTACGCCTGTCGGCCTCAGCTTAGGACCCGACTAACCCAGAGCGGACGAGCCTTCCTCTGGAAACCTTAGTCAATCGGTGGACGGGATTCTCACCCGTCTTTCGCTACTCACACCGGCATTCTCACTTCTAAGCGCTCCACATGTCCTTGCGATCATGCTTCACCGCCCTTAGAACGCTCTCCTACCATTGTCCAAAGGACAATCCACAGCTTCGGTAATATGTTTAGCCCCGGTACATTTTCGGCGCAGTGTCACTCGACTAGTGAGCTATTACGCACTCTTTAAATGATGGCTGCTTCTAAGCCAACATCCTAGTTGTCTGGGCAACGCCACATCCTTTTCCACTTAACATATATTTTGGGACCTTAGCTGGTGGTCTGGGCTGTTTCCCTTTCGAACACGGACCTTATCACCCATGTTCTGACTCCCAAGTTAAATTAATTGGCATTCGGAGTTTGTCTGAATTCGGTAACCCGAGAAGGGCCCCTCGTCCAAACAGTGCTCTACCTCCAATAATCATCACTTGAGGCTAGCCCTAAAGCTATTTCGGAGAGAACCAGCTATCTCCAGGTTCGATTGGAATTTCTCCGCTACCCTCAGTTCATCCGCTCACTTTTCAACGTAAGTCGGTTCGGTCCTCCATTCAGTGTTACCTGAACTTCAACCTGACCAAGGGTAGATCACCTGGTTTCGGGTCTACGACCAAATACTAAACGCCCTATTCAGACTCGCTTTCGCTACGGCTCCACATTTACTGCTTAACCTTGCATCAAATCGTAACTCGCCGGTTCATTCTACAAAAGGCACGCCATCACCCATTAACGGGCTCTGACTACTTGTAAGCACACGGTTTCAGGTTCTATTTCACTCCCCTTCCGGGGTGCTTTTCACCTTTCCCTCACGGTACTGGTTCACTATCGGTCACTAGAGAGTATTTAGCCTTGGGAGATGGTCCTCCCAGATTCCGACGGAATTTCACGTGCTCCGTCGTACTCAGGATCCACTCAAGAGAGACAATATTTTCAACTACAGGATTGTTACCTTCTTTGATTCATCTTTCCAGATGATTCGTCTAATATTGTCCTTTGTAACTCCGTACAGAGTGTCCTACAACCCCAACAAGCAAGCTTGTTGGTTTGGGCTCTTCCCGTTTCGCTCGCCGCTACTCAGGGAATCGATTTTTCTTTCTCTTCCTCCGGGTACTAAGATGTTTCAGTTCTCCGGGTGTGCCTTCTGATATGCTATGTATTCACATATCGATAACATGACATAACTCATGCTGGGTTTCCCCATTCGGAAATCTCTGGATCAACGCTTACTTACAGCTACCCAAAGCATATCGTCGTTAGTAACGTCCTTCATCGGCTTCTAGTGCCAAGGCATCCACCGTGCGCCCTTAATAACTTAATCTATGTTTCCGTTAGGAAACGCGTTATTAATCTTGTGAGTGTTCTTTCGAACACTAGCGATTATTTCTTATGAATTCAAGCTTATTTAAAACTCTTTATTCACTCGGTTTTGCTTGGTAAAATCTATTTTTACTTACTTATCTAGTTTTCAATGTACAATAATTAATGGTGGAGACTAGCGGGATCGAACCGCTGACCTCCTGCGTGCAAAGCAGGCGCTCTCCCATCTGAGCTAAGCCCCCATAATTAAGTTGAACGTTTAAATAAAATTAATGGTGGGCCTAAGTGGACTCGAACCACCGACCTCACGCTTATCAGGCGTGCGCTCTAACCAGCTGAGCTATAGGCCCATCAACTTGAATGTTAATAAACATTCAAAACTGAATACAATATGTCTACGTTATTCCGCATCTTCTAAAAAGATGTTCCGAATATATCCTTAGAAAGGAGGTGATCCAGCCGCACCTTCCGATACGGCTACCTTGTTACGACTTCACCCCAATCATTTGTCCCACCTTCGACGGCTAGCTCCTAAAAGGTTACTCCACCGGCTTCGGGTGTTACAAACTCTCGTGGTGTGACGGGCGGTGTGTACAAGACCCGGGAACGTATTCACCGTAGCATGCTGATCTACGATTACTAGCGATTCCAGCTTCATGTAGTCGAGTTGCAGACTACAATCCGAACTGAGAACAACTTTATGGGATTTGCTTGACCTCGCGGTTTCGCTGCCCTTTGTATTGTCCATTGTAGCACGTGTGTAGCCCAAATCATAAGGGGCATGATGATTTGACGTCATCCCCACCTTCCTCCGGTTTGTCACCGGCAGTCAACTTAGAGTGCCCAACTTAATGATGGCAACTAAGCTTAAGGGTTGCGCTCGTTGCGGGACTTAACCCAACATCTCACGACACGAGCTGACGACAACCATGCACCACCTGTCACTTTGTCCCCCGAAGGGGAAGGCTCTATCTCTAGAGTTGTCAAAGGATGTCAAGATTTGGTAAGGTTCTTCGCGTTGCTTCGAATTAAACCACATGCTCCACCGCTTGTGCGGGTCCCCGTCAATTCCTTTGAGTTTCAACCTTGCGGTCGTACTCCCCAGGCGGAGTGCTTAATGCGTTAGCTGCAGCACTAAGGGGCGGAAACCCCCTAACACTTAGCACTCATCGTTTACGGCGTGGACTACCAGGGTATCTAATCCTGTTTGATCCCCACGCTTTCGCACATCAGCGTCAGTTACAGACCAGAAAGTCGCCTTCGCCACTGGTGTTCCTCCATATCTCTGCGCATTTCACCGCTACACATGGAATTCCACTTTCCTCTTCTGCACTCAAGTTTTCCAGTTTCCAATGACCCTCCACGGTTGAGCCGTGGGCTTTCACATCAGACTTAAAAAACCGCCTACGCGCGCTTTACGCCCAATAATTCCGGATAACGCTTGCCACCTACGTATTACCGCGGCTGCTGGCACGTAGTTAGCCGTGGCTTTCTGATTAGGTACCGTCAAGATGTGCACAGTTACTTACACATATGTTCTTCCCTAATAACAGAGTTTTACGATCCGAAGACCTTCATCACTCACGCGGCGTTGCTCCGTCAGGCTTTCGCCCATTGCGGAAGATTCCCTACTGCTGCCTCCCGTAGGAGTCTGGACCGTGTCTCAGTTCCAGTGTGGCCGATCACCCTCTCAGGTCGGCTATGCATCGTCGCCTTGGTAAGCCGTTACCTTACCAACTAGCTAATGCAGCGCGGATCCATCTATAAGTGATAGCAAGACCATCTTTCACTATTGAACCATGCGGTTCAATATATTATCCGGTATTAGCTCCGGTTTCCCGAAGTTATCCCAGTCTTATAGGTAGGTTATCCACGTGTTACTCACCCGTCCGCCGCTAACATCAGAGAAGCAAGCTTCTCATCTGTTCGCTCGACTTGCATGTATTAGGCACGCCGCCAGCGTTCATCCTGAGCCAGGATCAAACTCTCCATAAAAATTTATGATGTTTGATTAGCTCATAATACTAAATAATGTTTGTAACTTAATGTTACGTTTTTGGAATTAACGTTGACATATTGTCATTCAGTTTTCAATGTTCATTTGTCACTTACAAGATTTAATTATAGCTCGTAAGTTTAATTAAGTCAACAACTTTTTTAAAATTTTATTTAATTTCTAAAAAGATTATTTCGTAACTCAATTAATTCAACAAATATTATTCTATTATGTATTAACTTTAAATACAATAGTCAAATTTACACTTTAGAATATTTTTTAATGTCTTTCAAAAAACATTGTTACGTGTTTTGACGACTTTTATATAATATCAAGTATCTATTTCATAGTCAACATTTATTATCACTTTATTTATAGACAAATTTACTCTTTATGTATTCAATCTACTTTCATAAAGATTATATAATATTTATGTGTAATAAATTAAGTTCTTAATGGTTATGTTGATCTTTAAATGTTTACTTTAATAGTTATCATAATATAAAAAAGAGAAGATTAATTTTCATCATTAACCTTCTCACTTTGTACTTTCAGTTATTTATCTTGGCAATCTTTGCAAACTCCATAAATTTCCATTCGATGATGTGTTACGTTAAAATCAGTCATGTGTTGCGCTAATCGTTCAATCTCATTTAATTGAGGATATTGGAAATCAACTATTTTACCACATTTTTCACAAATAATATGATAGTGATTGTGTGTATTAAAATCAAAACGACTTGATGCGTCTCCATAAGTCAGTTCTTTAACTATTCCAATATCTTTGAAGACTTTAAGATTATTATATATGGTCGCAACACTTATATTTGGGAAATCTGGTGAAAGTGCTTGATAAATGTCATCTGCTGTTGGATGATTATGCGAAGAAATTAAATATCGTAAAATTGCTTGTCTCTGTGGTGTGATTCTAATACCAGCTTTTCTTAATGAACTTATAGATTCTTCTAGTTCATGATCAATTGATTCTATTTCCGCACTCATCTACATCACCATCTTTCTTATATAATAATGATTATTACTTAATAATAATATAACTTTTGTTAATAAAGATTGTCAACATAAACAAGATACTTTCTATTAATATCCTTTATCCGCTTCCACTATATTCTCATTTAGTTCTCCTTTAGTGAGAAACGACGATAAATTATTAGTGAAAATGTCTAACAAGTCATACTTTGCATTATAATCATTTCCAGTTATATGTGCAGTAATCGTTACATTGTCTAATTCATATAATGGACTATCACTCGATAAAGGTTCATGTTCGAAAACATCTAAATATGCATGTCTAATAATTTTTTCTCGTAATACTTCAATTATAAGTTCTTCCTTTACAATACTTCCCCTTCCTATATTAATGAACAACGCCTCATCTTTCATAATTTCAAAATGCTTTCTGTGCAATAAATGTATTGTTTCTGTTGTTTCAGGCAAGGCATTGATTACAATATCTGCTTGAGGTAGTAGGTCGTTTAATGCAGAAATCTTATATATTTCATCAAAATTATCTTTTAATTGTCCAGATTTACTCATGCCAATTACTTTCATATTAAATGCTTGAGCTAACTTGGCAGTTCTTTGGGCAATAGCACCTGTTCCTAAAAATAATAATGTATTATGTGCTAATCTTTTTCCAGTAATGGTTGAATCATAAATGTGCTTCCTTTGATTTTCATAAGATAAAGGCATTTTTTTATAATCATCTAATATAAAAGCTAAGATATATTCCGATAATTGTTTAGCTTGAACACCACGTCCATTAGTCAAAAGAATATTATTATCTTTAATATATTGAAGTGGTAAGTTATTTACTCCTGTAGCAAACCAAGCAAGCCATTTTAAATTTGGACAACTTTTTAAAAAGGATTCATCAACTTTGCTATCATAACCTACTAAAATGTCTAATTCTCGTTTATCTTCTAATGGTATATCAATTGCTTTTTTATAAAATTTGAATGAAACGTCAGGAAATTTATCTTTTAATTTATCTTCAACTTCTCTCATACGATTCAAACCAACTACTTTCATTATTCGTCACCCCAAAATATTTTTTAGTTCTTCTATTTGTGTTTTAACTTTAACTTTTTCAATGACATCAATAATAAAACCATTTTCATCTATTATAAATGTTGTACGTACAATACCCATACTCTCTTTACCAAAAGACTTTTTCAATTGATAAACTCCAGTAGCTTTAGATAATTCATAGTCTTCATCAACTAATAAATCAAAATTCAAATCATGTTTTGCAATAAAATTTTGATGCTTTTTCTGTGAATCACCACTTATACCGAATACTTTGACATCTAAATCATTAAACATTGCTAAATTATCCCGAAAGTCACATGCTTCTGTAGTACATGTTGGCGTATTATCTCTTGGATAAAAATATAAAATTGCTTTACTACCTTTAAACGTCTCATTTGATATAGTTTCTCCATGTTGATTTTTTAAAGCAAAATTTGGAAATTGATCACCTTTTTGTAACATCTAATCACCTTTTTCTTCATTATAATAATTTTATGATACGATAGAATATGAAAATATTAAATTAAAAGAGGTTGATATAATGAAGTTTACTGAAAGTGAACGACTACAAGAACTTTCAAATGAATATATCTTAGGTGGAGTTAATTCACCATCACGTTCATATAAAGCTGTGGGCGGCGGAGCCCCTGTTGTAATGAAAGAAGGACATGGTGCTTATTTATACGATGTAGATGGAAATAAATACATTGATTATCTACAGGCGTATGGTCCTATTATAACTGGTCATGCTCATCCCCATATTACTCAAGCAATTCAAGAGCAAGCAGCAAAAGGCGTATTATATGGAACACCTACTGAGTTAGAAATCGACTTCAGTAAGAAACTTAGAGAAGCTATACCTTCTCTAGAAAAAATACGTTTTGTCAATTCTGGTACAGAAGCAGTAATGACTACTATTCGTGTGGCACGTGCCTATACTAAACGTAATAAAATAATAAAATTTGCTGGTTCATACCATGGTCATTCAGATTTAGTACTTGTTGCAGCTGGAAGTGGTCCATCACAACTTGGTTCTCCAGATTCTGCTGGTGTGCCTGAAAGTGTAGCAAGAGAAGTTATAACTGTACCTTTTAATGATATTGATTCATATAAAGAAGCAATTGATTATTGGGGAGATGAAATTGCGGCTGTGTTAGTAGAACCTATTGTTGGTAACTTCGGAATGGTTATGCCGCAACCAGGATTTTTAGAAGAAGTAAATAAAATTTCTCATGATAATGGCACGCTGGTTATATATGACGAAGTAATCACTGCATTCCGTTTCCATTATGGTGCAGCTCAAGATTTATTAGGTGTTATTCCTGATTTAACTGCTTTTGGTAAAATTATTGGTGGTGGACTTCCAATTGGAGGATATGGTGGCCGTCAAGATATCATGGAACATGTTGCCCCACTTGGTCCAGCATATCAAGCAGGTACTATGGCTGGTAATCCATTATCTATGAAAGCCGGCATAGCTTTATTAGAAGTGTTAGAACAAGATGGTGTTTACGAAAAATTAGACCAATTAGGTAAACGTTTAGAGGATGGTTTATTAGATTTAATTAACAAGCATAAAATAACTGCTACAATTAATAGAATTTATGGTTCATTAACATTGTATTTCACGGATGAACATATTACACATTATGAGCAAGTTGAACGTTCAAGTGGTGAAGATTTTGCTAAGTTCTTTAAATTAATGCTTCATCAAGGTATAAATTTAGCACCATCTAAATACGAAGCTTGGTTCTTAACTACGGAACATACTGAAGAAGATATTGATCAAACATTAAAAGCTGCTGATTATGCATTTAGCCAAATGTCTAAGTAATACCTTATTAATATAGAGAGAAGATTAAATCTCTCTTACTAACTTATATATACAATATTCAGTTATAGCAAATTATGCTTATGAACATTAGTACTATATGGAAGTAACCCAAAATAAATATTTTAAAATTTATTCCGTATATGTGCATCATCAAAAACTACATGTAGTTTCCTAGTGACCTCGACCAAACTGACTAATAAAAAGTGTGGATTTACCTACAATTCTCACTCATCCGGTCACTTCCAAGCACACCATATTAAGTGAAAATTACTTTTTGTCACGGATTCTAATCATTTTCAGGAAGTAGTACACCGAATTCATTTTAAAGAAATGTAATTCTGTACTCTTCCTTTTTTATTTTCAAAAATTGACTATTCCATTCTCTACTGTCAAATATTCTTTATATACATCATTAGCACGTGATTAAATCTATATTCTTAAAATACTATCAGTTACACTGTAATGTCTTAAAATTAACATCATAATATTCTATAGAAACTTTCTTTCATCTTCCTTCATACTACTTTAGACTTATTTTCTATTAGACTTTTGAACCAATGTTCATTTCTACGATACATACGCTTGAATTTTAACGGAAGTAAGTGTATAACAGTAATGAATACGAATATTATTCAAATTAAATAAAAGGAGCGTCATTATTTTTGAGACTAGGAGCTCGGATTTTTAAAACTGGTATAGCCATTATATTAGCTATGTCTATCGCTTCTTTACTACCCGACAATGTAGGTTTAAAAGCCTTAGCAGGCGTCAGTGCTGTTGTAGCAATGCAACCAAGCATTTATCGTTCATTTAAAACAGTATCTGATCAAGCCTTAGGTAACATTATCGGCGCCTTACTATCAGTGGCGATGGTAACCATATTTAGTGATAATATTATCATTATGGGAGTAACAGTAATTGTTTTAATTGCAATATTATTCAAATTTAAATTGGCACATGTAGCAACGCTTGCAAGTGTGACAGCCCTCATTATTATGGGGCAACACACTGGTTCTTTCTATATCACTGCATTCTATAGATTTGTACTAGTAATGATTGGTGTGATTAGTTCATCATTAGTCAATTTTGTTTTCTTACCTCCTAAATTTGAAACAAAGATATATTATAACTCGCTAAATATATCATCAGATATTTTTGTATGGTTTAAATTAGTTCTAAATGATACATCAGAGTTTAATAATATTAAACAAGATGCTCAAAATTTAAACCAACGAATTGAAAAATTAGAAAAAATATTCGATTATTATAGTGAAGAGCGCCCTATTACTAAAAAGTATATTCATCAACAAAATAGAAAGAAAATTCTTTTTAGAGAAGTAGTACAGACGACAAGACAAGCATATGAAGTATTAAACCGCTTATCCCGCTATCAAAACGACTTATATTTACTTAATAATAATTTTCTCTTACAGATTAAATTAGAATTAGATTCTCTTATCGCTTATCACGAACAGATTTTAGTTAGTTTATCGAAAAAAGCTAGATATAACGTCACAAATTTAGACTTTGAAGTTGATAATCCTCAAAAGAAAAATTTAATGGAAACATTCCAATATGAATTAATTCATAATCCACATCAAACAGAATATTCATTTGCAAATATTATGCAAATTATAGCTGCAATTGAGGATTACCGCTACCACCTGGAGCATCTAGATAGAATTAGAATTAGTTTCTTTACTTATCACCGCAATGACTCTGATATTGATATCGTGGAAGAAGACTTCGATTTATAAAGACTATTTAGATTATATTAAATATAAAATAGTAGCGCTGACCCCAATTAACGGGAATAAAATAAAAACACTTTCGTAGAACTTATATTGTATGAATTCTACGAAAGTGTTTTATTTTGATTCAATTATTTAGTGTTTATTTATTATTAGCAATGCGATTTTATATATATCATTATAACTGAAAAAATAACTTGTTATTGATGTCTATCATTTTATTCAATCATAAATTTTGAATGCTATACAGATGTTCATATGAACCTTGTTGATCAATAAGTTCTTGATGTGTGCCAACCTCTACAATTTGACCATTTTCAATAACGACAATTTTATCTGCATGTGTAATCGTAGATAATCTATGTGCAACAATTAATGTTGTTCGATCTTTACTTAAAACATCTAACGCTTCTTGAATGATTGATTCACTTTCCAAATCAAGAGCACTTGTCGCTTCATCAAGTATTAAAATTGGAGGATCATTTAAGAAAATTCTCGCAATAGACAGCCTTTGTTTTTGTCCACCAGATAACTTAACGCCACGTTCACCAACTTCAGTATCATAACCTTGAGGCAGATTCATAATAAATTCATGTGCATTAGCCATCTTAGCCGCTTCTATAACTTCTTCATCAGTAGCAGTTGGCCTACCAAGTAAAATATTTTCTTTAACAGTATCTGAAAACAATATATTATCTTGTTGAACTAAACCAATTTGATTACGTAAACTACCAGTTAAAAAGTCTTTAATATTATGACCATCTATTAATATTTCACCAGAGGTTACATCATAAAATCTAGGTATTAAATTAATCAAGGTAGATTTACCGCCACCACTCATACCAACAAAGGCAACCGTCTCTCCTTTATCAATACTTAGATTAATATCATTTAAAATATAAGATTCATCATCATTATATTTAAAGCTAACATGTTCAATATCAATACGCCCTTGTTTGATTTCAATTGGCTGTGCTCCAATACCATTTTTAATATCATAATCTTCATCCATTAATTGAAACACCCTATCCATTGACGCAAAACTTTGTGTCAACGTTGTAAAAGATGCAACTAAACGACGTAAAGGCCCAAATAATAATTCTAAATAACCAACAAATGCGGCTAATGTACCTACTGTAATAGATCCTGATATTGCTAAATATGCCCCTACGCCAATTACAATGATTGGACCAATATCAGTTACTGTATTTATTGCTGCAAATGAATATGCATTCCATCTTGTATGCTGTAATGCTCGAGTTAAGAAATGGCTATTTTTCTTATCAAAATTTTGAGCTTCATTATCTTCAATCGCAAAACTTTTAATTACGGATATACCCTGTACACGTTCATGTAAAAACCCTTGTACTTCAGCTAGGGCTTGAGATCTTTTTCTAGTTAACAATCTTAATCGTCCGAAAAATACATAAACTGTCAAAATATAAAATGGGAAGATAAATAATGCGGCAAATGTTAATTTTACATCTAAGAAGAACATAATGGATAAGGCAATGATTATAGTGATACAGTCTAACCATATGTTCATTAATCCTGTTAAAATAAAATCTTTAGTTTGTTCAACATCATTTATAACTCTTGAGATAACTTGTCCCACCTGATTGTTGGCATAATATCTCGCACTTAATGCTTGCAAATGATTATACAATCTTTTACGTATATCATATAAAATTTTATTACTAGTCCATTGTGCTAAGTATTGCCTAATAAACTCAATGGGTGGTCTAACTATTACAAATATAAACAACGCTATACCAATAGCAATACCTAAATGATTAATTTTTTCTGCAGATGATAATGCATGATTATTAATCACACCATCAATGGCATACTTTATTAATAATGGTATTAACATCGGTATTCCAAATTTAATTATCCCAACAATTATCGTTGCAATAATACGATATTTGTATGGTTTAACAAATTCCAAATATCGCTTAATCATACCTTTTCCCCCTATTCAATTGTCATTCTAGTTTTTTGTAAAAATGAATAGAGGCTGGATAGTTAATTTGTACTTAAACAATACTTTAATTAACATATCGCAACCTCTGTTATCTTCTAGTGATTAATTTAATTGTTGATTGGCTTTGTCGTGATGTCGATACTTTTAAACTTTAATCAGCATATGCTTAAGTTAAAGCATTAGATAATCCGTTATTACATTTCAATACTATGATAATATAAACGATTAACACTAACTTTACATCTTTTTTGCTTAATATTGTCTGATTTTCTTATAGCGCTCTTTCCACACTTTAATAAAATCAGGTGCAAATGGACCTTTTTTCTGTTCTATCCATTGCTGTAAAATATCGACATTTCTTCTTAAAATGACATCAATGTCATGTGGGTAATTCATTTGATTCATATGTTGTTCATATTCATCTTCATCTAATAAATGGTATTTACCATTAGGATAAACTTTCACATCTAAATCATAATCGATGTATTTTAATGCTTCTTCATCACACACAAATGGTGACGATAAATTACAATAGTAATAAATACCATCTTCTCTAAACATGCATATAACATTGAACCAATATTCAGAGTGAAAATAAACTATTGCGGGTTCCCTAGTTATCCATGTACGACCATCACTTTCAGTAACTAATGTATGATCGTTACCTCCAATGACCACATGATCCGTACCTTTTAATATAGTTGTTTCAGACCACACACGGTGAATATTACCGTCATGTTTATAACTCTGAATTTTAATAGTTTCCCCTTCTTTAGGTATGGATTCTTTGACCATACTCCACACCACCTTCTGTTAATTTAACCATTATAAATTATAGCATATTTTAAATGTAGTATTGAACAAATTAGATGGATTCACAATTACTATATTAAATATTTAATGTTATTTATATTCAAACCATTTTTGAAAAGTAGTAATGCCAGTAGAAGTCGTTGTTATATAAACCGCAAATAATGACAATGTGTTGACAGTGTCGATAAGTACCAACATTCTATATTCAGCGCTATAACTTTATAAGTATAATAATAGCTCTAGTTAACCAGTTATAAATTGATAAATTTTAGACATGGAAACTGGTAACGATAATTGATCTCTATCATCAAGATCAAACCATGCCATATTGTCGGGTAATGTTAAGTTATCAACAGTATAAGGTACAGCATATACCTTTATATCCCAAGTTAAATGCGTAAACTGATGCTTTAATTGCATTAACGGTTCATCTAACGTAGTAATTGCTGTATTTAATAACTCAGACATTGCTTTATCTGCATTTTTAAATTCATGCATTGGAAATTGCCACATACCATTTAATAATTTTTGCTGACGCTTTTCTAATAAATATTGTCCTGCTTCATTTCTAATTAAAAATACTTTTTGTGTTATTGTTTTCTTTTTTATATTTTTAGTTTTTACAGGTAATTCTGTCATGTTACCTATATGAAATGCTTCACAATGTTCTTGTACAGGGCAAAATAAACACATTGGATTTTTCGGTGTACAAATTAAAGCACCTAATTCCATCATTGCTTGGTTAAAAGTACCAGCCTGTTGTTGTACAAAGGGTAATAACTCTTGTTCGTAGGCTTTTCTAGTTGATTGTAATTTAATATCTCTATGATCATTATTTAATCTAGACCACACTCGAAATACATTACCATCGACAGTCGCTAGAGGTTTATCAAATGCTATACTCATCACCGCTGCCTCTGTATAAGGTCCTACACCTTTTAATTGTTTGAATAACTCCGGATCATCAGGTACAATACCTTGATATTTATCGTCAACTTCTTTAACAGCCGTATGAAAATTTCGTGCTCTACTATAATAGCCTAAACCTTCCCAGTATTTTAATACTTCATCTTCAGATGCTTTACTTAAAGCAGCAATGGTCGGGAATTTATCGATAAATCTATAGTAGTAATCAATCACTGTTTTTACTTGTGTTTGTTGTAACATTACTTCACTCAACCAAATATAATATGGATTTGTCGTTTCTCTCCAAGGCATATCTCTTTGATTTTTATCGAACCATTGTACCAAATGCGTCTTAAAATTTTGCTGTTGATACATTTAAATACCTCTCTTTTTAAAAGTAATTAATTTTTAAGTCATAATGTTTCTAGTGTACACTATAATGGTAGTTAATAAGTAAGTTAATTTTGTTATTTGCAAAATTCGATTATAATAATAAATATAATATGATGAAATGAGGAACAGATATGGATACTGCAACACATATCGCAATGGGTATTGGATTAACTGCATTAGCAACACAAGACCCTGCAATGGCTGGTACATTTGGTGCTACTGCAACAACTCTAATTATTGGCTCTTTAATACCTGATGGCGATACCGTACTTAAATTAAAAGATAATGCTACTTATATTTCTCATCATAGAGGTATCACTCATTCCATACCATTTACGATTCTTTGGCCGATTTTAATTACATTCTTAATCTTTACCTTTTTCAAGGGCGTTGAACCATTGCATATATGGATGTGGGCACAACTTGCTGTGTTCTTACACGTTTTTGTAGATATCTTTAACTCCTATGGTACACAGGCGTTGCGACCTATTACAAATAAGTGGATTCAACTTAGTGTTATCAATACTTTTGACCCAATTATTTTTATTATTTTATGCTTAGGTATTGTACTATGGATTATAGGTGTACATCCATTTATCATCTTCTTTCCTATAATCGCAATTTTAATTATTTATTACATTATTAGATTTAAAATGCGTTCAACTATAAAAAAACAAGCACTTAAAACGATTCAACAAGAGCATCATCCTGTCAAAATTTTTGTTGCTCCTACTATGAAATTTATGGAATGGCGAGTTGCGATTCAAACAGACGAATATGATTATGTAGGACTTGCACGTGGACGAAACGTTGTCTTTAGCGATAAAGTAAAAAGGCAAGGTTTAACTACTGATTCTTTATTATGGAAAGTTAAAGGTAATAAAGATATTAGAACGTTTCTTAACTTTTCATCAATTTATCGCTGGCAAACAACTGATTTAGGTGACGGTACTACTGAAATAAGATTAATTGACTTAAGATATTTAAAAAATAATCATTACTCATTTGTAGCTATTGCACATTTAACAACAGACAATATTATTGATCATTCTTATATTGGATGGGTATTTACGGAAGACAAATTGCAACGTAAATTATATAGTCATTAACCACCTATTTTTAACACATTTTGTATTGAAATTATTTGATAATAACAAAAAAACTGCTGACATACAATTACTTGTTTGTTGGCAGTTTTTATTACGTTAAAATTGCTTATATTGATTTCTTTCCAAAATTGAACCGATACATAATTATTCACTTTTTAATTGTCAGTCCTATAAAAATCTTAACTTTGTAATTTGTGACACATATGAATATTTATACTTCATGATATTTAAAATATATATAGCCTCCCAAAAGTTGCATGTTGGTACCTTCACTTTTAAGAGGCTATAATTTTATCTAAATTACTCAACTGGTTTAGTTACAGTACTTTCTTTTGTATGCTGTTTATAAATTGCATGTGTTGTATATCGAGCCAAGGCAAAATTAATAACAAGTAACAGCACAATTATAAATACAAAGTAGAAATGATAAGGTATGTTCTCCATACTAGTGACACCGAACATGACCGATTGCGACATACCGTTTACTAAATAGTAAAAAGGATTAAGCATTAAGATGTGATTAAGTAACATCTGATTGGGATTCGGCATAAACACAATAGGTAATATCACAATGTTAATTATAGAACATACATAGAAAATGACATCTACATTTTTAAATATCAATCTAAGAAGACCTATTGTCACTGATAGCGTACTAATCAATATAGCAGATAATACGATATAAAATAGTAAGGCAATGATAGATGTTTCGAAATTAATTGGCTTTAACACTGCTGCAAAAGTAGTAACAACAGCTAATGACACGATAGCTAAAATGACTATCACTATATTTGGAATTGTTGCCGATAGATTAAATGATTGCATCAACATAAAATCTTTAGCATAGTGTTGATAGCCTTTGTATATTGCAAAAATAATACACAAATATACTATGAACGAAACGATTCTCAACATCCATCTTGCTTCTCTTATATCAGAGAGGTGACCAAAATGAACTACGAGTTCAAATGCTATTAGAAGTAATACGCATAGCGCTATTAAGGCAATAAACAATGGCCAAGTTGTTTTTAATCGCTTGATGGTAAACCTAACTGAATGAGGTAAATTTTTAAAATATGATATTATTTGATCTAGCATTTTTCCACCTACAATTCAATATAAATCCATTTATTTTCTTTCATATTAGCAATGCAATAGCCATTTCCAACTTTGGCAATCCAAATATTAGAATTAACATTAAATTTATCTTTAAACTTAGCTTTATCTACAATTGGAAAAACAAATCCATATAATTGATTGTTATCATTAAATAACATATCAATTGGTTGTTGCGTAATTGGTGCGACATAACGATTGTCATCACTCGGTACTAACGTTTTAGTTACAGAACTATGTTGTTTATGAAGTTGGCTATTAAAATAATCTATGTAATTACTATAATTAGATTTCATAAATGGTGCTAATTTTTTCATACTATGAGATTGGTAAAGTCCTGCTGGATTAAAATAGTCTAGTTTATTTTTGTTAACGATAAACGTTTTATTATCTGAGCTGACTTTATAATTTTTACTATTTTCACCAGTAATCGTTATAACACTATACTTAGGAAGCGTAACACTTTTATCACCGTCCAATGTCACACTGCCATCAAAAGCAATACCATAGGCTAATTTGTCTACATAAGGATCTTTATTTTCATTTTCGATAGCATTACGATTTGTGTTATCAGCGAAAGATATAATACCGCTATTGTTAAAAATCAAAACAGCCATTAATAACATACCAAGTAACGAGGTTGTTACTATTGTCCAAAATCTAATAAGAAATTGTGGAGGCTTAGCATGATTATAACGTTCAATTCGTTTGAAATTATATGTCATTTCTGGAATTCTACTACGACTTTTCTTCCAATCTAAATCATAATTTTTTATTTCTTCTTCATCAGTTAAACTTTGTCTATCTCTTTCATGTTCTTTAAAAACAGGTAGCACTTGTTTTAAAGAACCTTCCATTCTTAATTGTCCATGTGAAAACCATGCAATATAATTACTTACTTGTTCGATTTTGTTAACATCATCATCTATAAATACGATCGTCTGATTATTATCAATATAATCATCAGCCAATTCAAGCGCTCTTTCCATAAATTGCTCTGATAAATAAGTCAAAATATGGTTTAAAATGATAATATTAGACTTAGAAGATCTAGCAATACTCAACACTAATTGTGCGTATTGTTCTTTCGTTAAATCACTCACTTTATACTCTTTTATATCATGCAAATGTGCATAGTGAATAATCTGTTCGGCTTTATGGTCATTAATTTGATAATTAAATAGCTCAACAATTTGCGCAACATAGTTCTCAATTGTTTGATTAATTGCTTTATAATCTTCAATGTAACTGTAAAAAATATCGTCTTTACAAACAACTTTACCTTTATCAGGATTAATGGCTCCTCCAAGGATTTGTCCAACTAATGTTTTAGATGATTCTGGCTCCCCAATAATCCCTAATGCTTCCCCTTGATATATATGAAGAGATACATTATTTAATTCTATATCTTCAGCACCATAACCAAAAGGTAGATACCATCTATGATTTCGTTTATTTCTATAGTAATGCGTTACTTTGAGTAACTTTAATACAATTGAACTTGCCATCTAATTTCATCCTTCTATTATTGTAATAACGCGATTGGTAAACCTTCTTCAGGCTCATTACTATTAAATCTGAAGCCCCACGCAAATATACCCTTTAATCTTTCAACTTTAAAATATTGATTACTACCATCGTTAAGTTTATAAATTTTACCTATTACTATTTTATTACGATCAACTAAATAGCTTTCTGCTACTATTACTTTACTTTGATAGACATCATATTCATTCAATATGCCATTCATTTCTGCTTTTCTCATTTTTTCTCTATATAGTTGAATTTCATGTCGTAATTCTTGTTCTGACATCTCACTCAATTTCTTCTGTTCCATCGACGATACCACTTTCTTCTAATTTAGCTTTAATTTTATCATATTTATAGCCTTTTCTCATAAGTGCTTCAATTGTTTTATGAATTAATTTTTGTTGATCATATTTTTTACGTAGTTTTGTATAAACTTTTTCTAAATCACGTTGTAACAAATCATCTAATACTGCTTCATCTTGTTCGAAATCCATCTCATTTAGTACCTGTTGAATTGTTTCCATGTCAAATCCTTTTTGCATCAAAGACTGCATCACTTTTTGTTTCACTTTAGTGACTGGTCCTTTTTTAGTCTTCATGATTTTATTTGCTATTGCAATGATATCTTCAAGTGGTTGCTGTTCTTTATATAATTCAGTATATTGATCGATAATAGAAGACTCTACACCAACTTGATATAATTTTTGACGATATATCTCTGGACCTTTATCAGTAGTACGAATCATAGTGTTTTTTAAACTTTCCGCATAGTCTACATGATCAATTAATTTTTCTTGATAGCAATAATTGATTACGTCATCAATAGCTTGTTCTGATATTTCTGCTTTTGCTAAATATTGCCTAACTTCTTTAGCAGTTCTTTTTTTATATGATAAATACTGTATTGCTGTATTTAAGCCTTGGCGATAATGATCATATTGTTGTATCTGCTGCATATCAGATGCTTCAAGTTGTTGTCCTTTTTTCAAATTAAACTTGACTAAAGTATCTATATCTATACCCATTTCAAATTGTCCATCTAGATACAAATTAAAACGCTCTTTATTCTTTTTTTGTACTTCTAATTTAGAAATTGTTGGCATCGTCGTACCTCCCATGCGATTATTGTTATTTTAATAAAATTAATTAATAATAAAGTGCCAAAAACCGTTTATAATCATTTTATTTTTAAAATGTATAAGCTTTTCATGTGCAGATTAAAATATATTATCACAGTAATCAACAGTAAATTGTCACTTCGCTTTTAATTAGGCTCTATAAAAAATAGGATTCAACATTTATACATCAACCTAATTTGACAATGAACCGTAATTAACAATATATAAATATGATGCCACACATAACATTATAAATTAGAAATGTGTGGCATCATATGTTAATGATTTAATTGTGACATCGCTTCTTGATATTGAGCATTAGAAATATACGCTTGTTGTTTCATTTTTTCTAAATTCGTACTAATACGTTGTCTAAAATTATTAGACATATCATTAATATCATAAACACTCGGCGCATTAACTTTACTAGCTAAAATAGCACTTTGTAGTACTGTTAAATGTGGCATCATAGTGTTATTTTTGTTAACTGTAGCTCCAAAATAATGATTTGCTGCACTTTCAATCGTATATTGATTGTCACCGAAATATATATTATTTAAATAGAAGCTTAATATTTCATCTTTACTATACTGTTTCTCTACTCGATGTGCTACAAACAATTCTTTTACCTTTCGAGTAAATGAACGACCATTATCATAATAATAATTTTTAACAACTTGTTGAGTGATTGTACTACCACCCTGAACATCATGATCGCTAATAGTGGAAAATAGTGCTCTTGTCGTTCCTTTAATATCGAAACCATGGTGCTTGTAAAATCTTTCATCCTCCATGGAAATAAATGCACCTTTAACATAATCAGGCATATTGTTTGCTGCTACAAAATCACTTTTATTCTCAATTTTCTTTAAATCATCAACGTTATCACGTGACGCAAGAAAATACATGACACCAAAAAATATTGCAATGATAACTAAAATGAAGACAGTAATTTTTAATATAATTTTTTTACTTTTCTTTTTCTTTGGTGGTTTACCAACTGGTTGATAATAAGTATTATAGTGAGGTTCGCGTGTGTTCTGCTCTAAATGTTTTGTAGAGCTTGCGTATCTATCGCTTCTTTTCATGCATTTGCTCCTTCTTCTTTAAACTCACTTGTATAATTTGAGTTTACCAGTAGTCACACAGATAGGCTATACTTTATTGAAAAAATCAGTCCTGGGGTGTACTTAAATTGTGTCCAATTATCATATATTCATCCGAAAGAGGGAGTGAGACAAGCACCCTGGAGACGCGAAACTACAATATGGAGTATTGAATATAAAGAAGCTCAAAGGCGATTCAAAATAAAATCGTCTTTGTACTATTATTTTGTGGATTTTTCTCCCAGGCTCCTGTTATCGATATCAAATTTCTTATCATAACTAAAAATTAGACCATATATTGAACATAAACGCTAACTTCATAGATTTAAGAGGGATGTTTAAAGAACATATTATGGTAATCATTAATAACTCAACATTATTTGTACCATTTATTATTAAAAAAGTAATTGCTAATCACTTTAATTAAATATTTTCACTATGAATCATCATTTTAAATTTTTTTAAAGGTCTTAATAACAGCAACACATCATCGCTAATGTTTATAAAATTGATTGTTATTAACTTCAAATAAATCGAGTAGGAGGATAACCATTATTTGATTATCCGTCCTCTCACACCACCGAGCGTACGGTTCCGTACTCGGCGGTTCAATATCTTGCGTAAGCCGTCTCTGCGAGTTGGGTTAATGGTTCTAACCCCCACTTGTAGAGACGTTTTGTTGTAAGTGCACGATGAACTTCATGCGTTGATGATAAGCGCCAGTATTTCTTTCTTGAATTGGCAATTTTCATTGCACTCTTATGGTCAAGTCCATACTTACGTAACATCTTATATTTGGTTTTTATTCTTTTCCATCTTTTGAGGATTAGTTGTCTAATGCGTCGGTTTAACCATGATTGTAACTTCGTTACAAAACCTGTAATAAATCCTTTACCAAAGTAATTTATCCACCCTCGTGTTACTTGATTAATTTCTGATATAATCTCTTTAAAGGTACCTGGTCTATTTCGTTTCGTTAGACGTCTTAAGGTGCGTTTTAAATTTCTTCTTGCTTCCATAGTCGGTCTGAAACGATAAGTGCCATTTACTTTGGTCATTAGACAACTCAAGAACTTTAAACGTGTGATAGAACCTACCTTGCTCTTTTCACTATTTACAATAAGTTTAAGGTCTTTTTCGATAAACTTTGTCACACTTTCCATGACACGTTGACCCGCTCGTTTTGTACGTACAAAGATGACGAAGTCATCTGCATAACGAACAAAGCGATGACCACGTTTCTCCAATTCATTATCTAATTCGTGAAGATAAATATTACAAAGTAACGGGGAAATAACACCACCTTGCGGTGCACCTATTTCTCTACTTCGATAATTACCATTGAGGTCGATTGCACCAACCTGTAGGCTTCTACGAATAAATTTAGAAATGGCTTTATCTTGAACATGTCGTTCAAATAGATACATTAATTTATCATGGTTCAACATATCAAAGCACTGTTTTAAATCACAATCAACTGCAACTAAGTAACCTTCTTCATAGTATGTTGCACATTCTTTAAGTGCAGTTCCTGTACTACGATTCGGTCTAAAGCCATGACTGTGTTTTGAGAAAGTACGGTCGATACTAGGTTCAATGACTTGTTTAATGGCTTGTTGGATAACTCTGTCTCTTGCGACAGGGATTCCAAGCACGCGCTTTTTCCCATTTGATTTAGGTATTTCAACCTTTCTTACTGCTTGTGGCTTATACGTGCCATCAAGCAGTTTTTGTTTAATTTGTGGAAAGTATTTTGCGAAATGTGATGTTAATTCACTTACTCGCATGCCATCGATGCCAGGTGCACCGTTGTTTTTCTTCACTTTCTTAATTGCTTTTTGTATATTATTCTCTCTTACAACAAGCTCCATCATAGATGGAGACTCACGATACATTTCTTTCATTTCACCTAAGATTTACTGTACGCACTCATATATCCTTTTTCGTTCCACTACTTATCTTTCTATGAGTTGCCAATCATTAATTGTATTCTGTACGTTGTAAATCTCTAACCTCCATTCTTTACTTTGTATGAATATTGTTCAGTCCTTCAGTATTTCTACCTACTATGACCTCTGCTGACTTCTCATCATTCGTTATTACTACGATTTTTTTTATCGCTGATGAGACCTCCCCGGGTAAGAGTAACCACTTTCCACTCATTCCACTGCATCATTTACTATATAGAACTCGGGTAGTATCGGACTTTATCTTGTATTGCAGATTCATCCATTCCACATAGCCTTGTATGATATTTCTGTTCGTCAGTGCGAGTGTTTGCGTCCGACTTCCTTCAGATTCCATTTCACAATGGACACCCTTGTCTTTCGCTAACAGTTCCTACTACCAAGCCTGTAACGGACTTTCACCGTCTAGTAATTACCCATGCCGGGCGCACAATTAAAAGGAAATTAAGCAATGGTTCATTGCCTAACTTCCTTGTTATAACTAACAATAGTGACATAACAATGCGTCAATAATTAAACGCTTAATGCCTTGTTTTCGTTCTTTCAGATTTTATTTGTGTTATTTTTGATATGCTTTTTGTATATTATCTAACTGTTCAATAGTTAAATTGATTCCACCCTCACCGAAAAACCATGTATTACTATCAAAAGGAGTTACATTATGTTGTTTAACTGCTTTTACATTTTTGATTACAGGGTTGTTTAATGCTTGAGGAATTTGTTTTTTATGTTGAGTTGAACTTTTTGTTCTATCAATAACAAATATTTTATCTGGGTTAAGTTTTTCAAGATATTCATTTGAAATGATTGTACCAGATGAATTTGGTTTCATGTTTGAATCAGCATGTTTTATACCTAAATCTTTATTTAAAAAGCCACCGAATCTACCACTATCTGCAAATGCTTTAATACCCTTATCATCTACGTTTAAGAATAATACACGTTCATCGTTAATCGCTTTTTTTGTTTCTTCAACTTTATTATTTAATTTAGTGATTAATTTATCTGTTTGTTGCTCTTTGTTAAAAATTTTGCCAATATTTTTTGTGTTATGCTTTATAGATTGTAAATAATTATCATTATCCGGACTGACAAAGACAATTTTAGCTTTAGGTGCAGCCTTTTTCATTTCATCTAAAGTCTGTGTATGTGCTTGTCTAAAAGAGGCAAATATTAAATCTGGTTTCGTTTTAGCTAATTGATCGTAATCTGGTTTGCCGGGATTACCCAAGTTAGTATATTTCTTATCCTTAAATTCATTTAAACTTTCTGGTAAAAGAGATGATCCTTGACCTTTAGATACTGCAACGATTCTATTTTGTAATTTCAAAGATTTCATAACGTCTAAAGCACCATAATCCATAACTGCAACTCGCTTAGGATTTACAGGAACTTTAGTCATTTCAGTTTTCACCTTTCCTTTATTATGATCTTTATTCTTTTCTTTGAATTCATAAGTCTGCTTTATAGTTACAGTTTTTTGTTTTTCATCCTTTTTGTCATTTGAATTAGTACTACAAGCTGACAACATTACAGTAAGACAAAGAATAACAAATAATACTTTTTTCAATATTTCCCTCTCCTTATCATATAGTAGACCTATTATAAATGATTATCATTCTCAATTACAATAATGTATTTTACTCAATTTGTGTGATTATCACTATTTTCCATAAATTTTTTATGATAAGAAATGGTTACTTCGTTTGAGAGTTTAAACATCCATTTGACCGTTTTTGCCTTAGTTTGGTGACTCAAAGACCTCGACATCAAAATATTTTATACATTTAGTACATTAATTTTTCGAGTCATTAGTCAGTTTACAAATAGCGCGAACAAATAATTACGGACATGAAAAAAGGTTCTCTCCCAAATAACTGATACATAATTATTTTTTATTTAACAGTCCTAAAAATAGAGAACCGAAAAAAAAGGCAACTTCTATCAAACTCAATAGAAATTGCCTTTGTGATTAACCTAGAAACTTAATATACTAGGTTCTTTATATATTAATCTTGTAATTGTTTAACGATTTCTCTATTAAAATCATCTAAATCATCAGGTGTACGGCTTGTCACAATGTTGTTATCAACTACAACTGATTCATCCACTACTTGTGCACCTGCATTTGATAAATCTTTACGTACATTTAATACGGCAGTCAATGTACGTCCGTTTAAATCATCAGTATCAATTAAAATTTGTGGTCCATGGCATATAGCAAACGCTGGAACATCATTTTTAGTAAAGTATTTTGCAAATGTACCATAACGTCCTTCAGCATCGCCACGTAGATGATCTGGAGAAAATCCACCAGGAATTAATAATGCATCGTAATTTTGTGGTTTCGCATCAGCAATACTTACGTCTACATTTACTTTTTCACCATGTTTACCAACGACTTCACTGTTAGCTGTATCACCGATGACTTCTGTTTCAAATCCTGCATTTTCTAATGCTTCTTTTGGACTTGTATATTCTATATCTTCAAATTCATTTGCTAGAATTACTGCTACTTTTTTAGTCATTATAAAATCACCTTTCTTTAAATGATTGCTAATTATAATATAGACAACTTTAATCATGATTAAACATAAATCAATATAAAATAAGGTTGTTCTATTAAAATATGACATTTAACGACTAAATCCACAGCTTAACTTATTTTGATACTTGTTTCACTTTTTCTTCTAATTGATCTAACAATCCAATCCATTCATCTATATCTTCAACACGAACTTCATCAGGATTGACATGGTCAATATCCTCAATAAATTTATTTAAACGCGTTTTAATTTGGTCGATTGTTTGTTGTTCATCCATAAAAAAGTAAGCTCCTTTAATTTTATTTCTCATTATTATCCTAACAGAAATCATGTGTCAGCGATATACTATTATTTAGTATTTAATCTGTTTCTAATTATTGCGACAATTAAAAAATACCTTTTCATAATTTACAAAGTGAGAGATAATTTATATTTGATAATCATAATTTAATACTAAATTAACATTGATAAGTTAATATCACATATTTTCAATAATAGAAAGAAGGAAGTTTTAGACGATGAATAGCGTCAACATAAAGCAACCAATTAGCATTTATAATGACCCCTGGGAAGCATATAATGATATGCAACAATACGACAAATTAACTCTAAGTAATATTGAATTTACAACAACAAATTTATGTAATATGCGTTGTAGTCATTGTGCCGTAGGTTACACATTGCAAACGTCAGATCCCGAACCATTAGATATGGATTTGATATATCGTCGACTAGATGAAATACCTCATTTGCGTACAATGTCAATTACAGGTGGAGAACCAATGTTTTCCAAAAAATCAATTAGAAACGTTGTTAAACCCTTATTAAAATATGCACATGAGCGTGGTATTTATATTCAAATGAATTCCAACTTAACTTTACCTCAAGATAGGTATTTAGATATCGCTGAATATATCGATGTCATGCATATCTCTCATAACTGGGGAACAACTGACGAATTTGCTACTGTTGGATTTGGGGCTATGCAAAAGCAACCTCCACTAAAAGCAAAATTAAAACTGTATGATCAAATGATAGATAATGCGCGTACATTATCTGAACAAGGTATGTTTGTGTCAGCTGAAACCATGCTTAATCAAAGCACATTACCATATCTACAAAAAATTCATCATGAAATCGTTCATGATATGAAATGTAGTCGTCATGAAATTCATCCTATGTATCCAGCTGACTTTGCTAGCCAACTGAATGTGTTATCGTTAGCCGAAATGAAAAAAGCAATTAATGATCTCTTAGATTTTAGAAATGAAGATATTTGGATGTTATTTGGTACATTGCCTGTCTTCCCTTGTATAAACGATGACAATGATCAACAGTTGTTACGTCGCTTAAGAACAGCACGTAATGTAACGACTAGAAATGACCCTGATGGTCGCAGTCGCTTAAACGTAAATGTATTTACAGGTAATGTGATTGTAACGGATTTTGGTGATGAAACTGGTACTATTTCTAATATTAAACAAGATAAATTAACTGATGTATTTGATAAATGGCTCAATAGTAATTTAGCTCAATCACTTAATTGTCACTGTTCGGAATTTAATTGTCTCGGGCCAAATATATTAGTTAAAAATATGTATTATCCAAATATGGATTTTAAAGAAAATGAACGTATGATGCACTCAAAACCACAAATTGTGCAACAATAATACCAACATTTTGAAACAAGCATGAGCCTGGGAAAAAATGTATTTTACACTTAAATTTAAGCATTGGACAGTAACTGCCTGGTTTTCAAAGCGTTGATAAATCACCATTTTGAAAACCTAGTCAGTCTTGCCGGGGTGGGAGGGACCCAACACAAAAAAACTGGTTAGTCAGTTTTTTCAGACAATTCAAGTTGGGCAAGGGACCCGTCATAGAAAAATATAGGGATTACAATTGGTTGCTAACGCAACAATTGCATAGGGACCCAACACAGAGAAACTGTACTTACAGTTTCTACAAACAATGCAGGTTGGGCAAGAGCTACTAAAGATTAAAATCTAAGTAGCTTTAAATGTGCAAGACGGGCATATACGAAATAAATTTTATATAAAATTTACTTCTGTCCCACTCCCCATTCCTACGATTAGTCAAGTACTTATAAATAAAATAAACATTACTAAATTAAACCGTTCAATTTAATTTTTTTTGAATAAGGTGTTAAACTATATTTGATTGTACGTTTGGCTAATGTGGGGACATTTGATAATCGTACAATTTCTGATTCATTACTAAATAATGAATCGTTTTTAACAATCGATTTATACAAGCAACGACGGCAGTCTTATGAGGTTTCTCATTAGGCTGCTTTCTTAGTTTGTAATAATAAGCGACGACATGATTATCATAATGATGTTGACCCTTTATAATATTCATAACCACCCACAACAATAGTCTTCTCGCTTTTTTATTACCACGTTTGTTGATTGTATCTCTACTAGATGTACTACCTGATTGATATCGTTTGATATCAATACCTACAAAAGCATTGAGCTGTTTATGTGATCTGAATCGTGTAATATCACCAATTTCCCCAATAATCATCGCTGCACTTAACTTTCCTATACACAGTTTCAAGAACCCAACATACTACAAACGAATTTTAAAAGGCGAGAGTAAAACTGACTAGTTTTTCATACGGGTTTAAAACCCAAGGGGATGCACAGTCTACTTCTCTCTCTACAACTATAAAAAATAGCTGTGAAAAAATCTGTCGTCATAGATTTCTTCACAGCTAATCTTAGTATGTTTTATTTTTTATCAGTATCAATGATAAAATTAAAAAAGACAGATTGTCAGTATAGATATATTTTATACTGTAACAATCTGTCTTTTCTTATTTTAACTAATCATTAATATGTTGTACTTTAGCTAAATATTCTATCGTTTGCTTACTTTCAATACGTCGTGCCTTCCTTCTTTCAACACGTTGTGGTGCTGTTTCAAAAAACCATTTTTCTACATCATCTTCAGGATATACTCCTGGAACATTTTTGGGTCTATCATTATCGTCTAAAGCTACAAATGTTAGAAAACTTAGCGCTGCAAGTTCTTGTGTATTGTTAAACACATCATCAATACGGATTTGAACTACAACTTCCATTGAACTTGTACCTGCATAAGACACCATAGCAACATATTGTAGAATATCACCTGTCTTAATTGGCTTTAAAAAATCTACAGAATCAGTTGATGCTGTGACAACTTGTGCACCTGCATGTTTCATTGCAGTAATAGCTGCAATTTCATCGATATTTGCCATTAATGTACCACCAAACATAGTATGATGGTGATTCGTATCCTGTGGAAATACTTGTCTATTTTTATAACATTTTGAAGCAGACATAGACTTCATTGGTCTATCATTTTTACTCATATGTTAACTCCCTATTCCCTTTTAAACTCAATAATTTTATGCCCTTATTAAGCTATGTTATTTTTATCATTAAAAATCGGCCCAATTACCATCTTTAAAGACTAATTCTTCTCTACCATCCTCTAAAATACCGTATATATTCAAGTCACTACTACCAATCATAAAATCAACGTGTACATTAGAATCATTCAATCCACTTGCTAATTTTTCTTCAGTCGTCATTTCAGTTCCACCTTTAACATTGAAACCATATGCTGAACCGATTGCCAAATGACATGAGGCATTTTCATCAAATAATGTGTTATAAAAAATAGTATTTTTATTTGATATTGGTGAATCATATGGTACCAAAGCAACTTCACCTAAATATTTAGAACCTTCATCAGTATTAATTAAATCTTTCAATACTTCTTCACCTTGTTGTGCTTGTACACGAATAATTTCTCCATTTTCAAATGTTAATGTGAAACCATCAATAATTGTGCCATTATGACTAAGTGGTAATTTATTAGTAACATAGCCATTTACTCTTAAACGATCTGGTGCTGTAAACACTTCTTCAGTTGGTATATTAGCAATGAATGATGGACCATTATTATTAACATAACTCGTCGCATCTTCCCATATATGACTTTGTGGTAATCCAACTACTAAATCAGTACCTTCTGACACGTAATGTAATGCTTTATAATTTTTTTGTTGTAACTTATTAGAATAGACACTTAGATTTTTAATATGTTGGTGCCAATTTTCAATTGGATCTTGCCCATCAACGCGCACAATTTCAAATACTTCATCGATAAATTTACTATATGCTTCTTCAATAGGTAAATCTGGATAAACACGATGTGCCCATGCTTTAGATGGAAATGCCGCTACCACCCACGGAAATGCATTTTTTTGAACACCTTCCATATATCCTTTATAAGCTCTTGAATATTGTTGTTGTGCAGCTTGTAGTTTGTTACTATCAATACCTTCCATTAAATATGGATCTTCACTGATTAATGCTAAATTAGCTGCTCCTCTTGAAACGTAATCCATTCTCGCATCTACATCATATTGCTTTACATCATTATTCATAAAATATGTTTCAGATTCATTTTCATATTTTAAACGTTTTAAAGTAGGATCGCTATATTCAACACGTACATCCGATGCACCATTTTTGTACGCTTCTGCAACAATTAAATGTGTTAATTCTAATGTTTCAACAGATGATCTAATGAAAACAGGTTGTTCTGGTTGAACATTCAACCCAACTTTTACAAGTAATTCTGCATATTGTTGTAATTTGTGTTGATAATTTGTCATAAAAATTCTCTCCTTAATCCTGACGTAATTGACCTAATGCATCTGCAATTGCAGTCACTTCACTTGGTGATAATCTGTCTCTTGATTGTACAAAATCGTATATTTCAGTTATTTCTTCTTCATTCGCATTTTTATATTTTTCAGGATCTAATAAACCTTGATTAACGATATTTAATTTTTGTCTAATTGCTAGAACTTTATCTTCATTTGTCATTGCCACAATGTTCACCTCTAAATTTAGTTATGTAATCAAAGTATCACAATTTAATAAACTTTGATAGAAATTTATATATTCTACTTTCTTATTGTTTAAAGACACTATAAAATGGGGATATAACTACAGAGTTTGGAGGAATGATGATGATAGATGTAGCTTTTGTTTGTCTTGGTAATATTTGTCGCTCACCAATGGCAGAAGCAATTATGCGACAACGATTACAAGATAGACAAATTAATGATATTAAAGTGCATTCTCGAGGAACAGGTAGTTGGAATCTTGGTGAGCCACCTCATAAAGGAACTCAACAAATTTTAGACCAACACCATATTCCATATAATGGTATGATTAGTGAGTTATTCGAACCAACTGATGATTTTGATTATATTATTGCTATGGATCAAAGTAATGTCGATAATATCAAATCTATCAACCCTAATTTAAAGGGACAATTGTTCAAACTGTTAGAATTTAGTAATATGGAAGAAAGTGATGTGCCTGACCCATACTACACGAATAATTTTGAAGGTGTGTATGACATGGTATTATCATCTTGTGATAACTTAATTGATTACATCGTCAAAGATGCAAATTTGAAAGAGGGGTAAATTATTATGAAAAACAAATTAGTTCCTGGTATATTAATTGGTGCCGTTATCGGTGGTGTTGCAACTTTAGCTGATAAATCTACACGTGATAGTTTAGTACAATCATTTAAAGATGCTAAAAATGGCAACCGTAGTCGTAAACCATCTAAAATAACTAACATTAAAGATGAAGTTTTATACTGGAAAGACGTTGTAGAAGAAATCCGTCGTAACAACCCAGAATTAGAACGTTCTCTTAAAGATGCTAAAGATACATTTGTTAACAGAAAAAATCAACGTTAACATTGGTTTAGCAGTTTGATACTATCTATGGTAATTTAAGCGTTTTTATGCAAGTCGAATACTTTAAATCATATCTTCATTATATTTATGTTTTAAAATTGTTCACTTGTTGCTTGCTTAATACAGCATAGATATAGAAGATGGGGCTGACATGATTCATCATTGTTATAGCCTCTTTCTTTAGGTTTAGAAAATGTATTATTCACTCAAAATAAATATAGTTTATACTTTTCAACAATTGATATATTTTGGTTCTCTCCCAAATTGGACTGATACATAATTATTTTTTATTTATTAGTCCTAAAAAATAGAGAACCTACATTTAATGGTATATTGTGAGATTAAAAAATAGAAAGGTTAAGGACTTATTATGTCAAAAAAAGACGCTACATCTTCCAAATTTCTTAATTCTATTAAGAATGGCCAAGATGATCATAATGACAAAAAAAGTAGTTCATCTAAAATAAAAGTAGATCGTACGTATGTTGAACCTCAACAATTTCAATCTAAGGATACTAAAAAAGATGATCAAGTACTTTTTGTGTCAAGATTAAACAAGCCAGCAAAGTATAAAAAAGATTCAAACTTTTTATCTTATCTAATTTACCGTATTGGTAAAGATGATGCATCAGGGCTTGCTGCTCAAATGACTTATCACTTTGTGTTAGCACTCTTCCCTATGCTTATCTTCCTTTTAACTTTGTTACCATTTTTCAATATTAAACAAAGTCAAATAACTGAGATGCTTAGTAATGCACCTGCAGATACGTCTACGTTAATCAAAGGCGTTATTAACGATGTCACACAAAATTCCAGTGGCGGTCTATTATCAGTCGGTTTGATTTTAGCGATTTGGTCCGCTTCAAATGGAATGACAGCAATTATGAACTCATTTAATGTTGCATATGATGTTGAAGATAGCCGTAATGGTATCGTCTTAAAACTATTGAGTGTTTTATTCACTATTGTTATGGGTGTCGTTTTTGTAGTAGCCTTAGCATTACCAACTTTAGGTTCAGTTATTAGTCATTTCTTATTTGGACCACTAGGACTAGATGATGAAGTAAGATGGATATTTAATTTAATTCGTATTGGTTTACCAATTATCATAATATTTATTGTATTTATTGTGTTATATTCAGTAGCACCTAATGTTAAGACTAAAATTAAATCTGTATTACCTGGTGCTATTTTCACTTCAGTTATATGGTTAGTAGGTTCATTTGGATTTGGTTGGTACATTTCAAATTTTGGTAACTACTCTAAAACATATGGTAGTATTGCCGGAATCATTATATTGTTACTTTGGTTATATATTACAAGCTTTATTATCATTGTTGGTGCTGAGATTAATGCTATTATTCATCAACGTAATGTGATTAAAGGGAAAACACCTGAAGAAGCTGCATTGCAACACGACGATAATAACCAAAATCATTATAATGAAGATACTAAATATCAATATAATAATGATGCTAATAATACGCATAACAAAGAATATCATATTGATAAACATCCAGACGATGAATATCCCGAAGATGATAAAAACATAGCCGAAAAAGTCATAGATAAATTTAAAAAAGATTAACTTCAACTAAAATCGTTGTCTTTTAAATAATGATGAACACTAACTTAAATAAAATTAAATTATATGTTGTATCATTAGTTATTAATGACAATGTATGTCAACGTTATAACTTTTTTTCAACTTTAAAACTCCTTATAAAGTAGTTACTTCTTAAGTGTCTACTTTACAAGGAGTTTATTGTTTTAGATGTATAGGTTACATACAAACTAGTTATTGAATTAAATTATGTTGGAATGCATAAATAACAGCTTGTGTTCTATCTTGTACTTCCAATTTACTTAATATGTTACTTACATGAGTTTTAACTGTTTTTATGGTGATATGTGATGCACTAGCGATTTCCTGATTGGAATAGCCTTTAGCAATAAGTAACAATATTTCCATTTCTCGTTCTGTTAACATTTCATATAATTCAGCTCGTTTTTTCATACGATTACGCATTTTTACTAATACTTCAGGTTCAAAAACAGATTCCCCATTATATGTTTTACGTACAGCATCAGCAATATCTTTAGCACTTGTTGTTTTTAAAATATAACTATCAACGCCAGCATCCAAAGCACGATAAACTTCATTATCTTCTATAAAGCTTGTTAGCATTAATACTTTAATATGTGGTAAGTCTTTTTTTATTTGAGTAGTAGCTTCGACACCATCCATATCTTCCATTAATAAATCCATTAAAATTAAGTCCGGATTCAAGTCATGTGCCTTCGATATAGCATCCTTACCTGATTCACCTTCACCTACTACTTCTATATCACTTTGTGTTGATAAATAACTAGAAATACCGATACGAACCATTTCATGGTCATCCACAAATAATACTTTAATCGTCATATGAATCCTCCTTATTAAGAGGTGCTTTTACCTCTATACGCGTTCCTGCATCCGGCATTGAAATTATATGGAATGTCGCACCAATTTCTAATGCTCTTTCTTCCATATTCTTCAAGCCATAACTTTGTTTTACTTTATCATTCATATCGAAGCCTTTACCGTCATCTTGAATTCTTAATAACAGATAATCTTCATTGTTAAATAATTCAACAGTCACTTTAGTACCATCGGAGTGTCTAAGTGTATTAGAAATTGCTTCTTGAGTAATTCTAAATAAATGATCTTCAATTCCTTTTGGTACTTTGAACTCTTGAATGTCATGGACAACTTTCATAGGTACTTTCTTCTGTAAATCTACAACTAAGTCTTTAATGCCCTCTCCTAATGACTTATCTTTTAATCCTAGAGGTCTTAAATGTAATAATAGTGCTCTCATCTCCAATTGCGCATCTTGCACCATTTTTTCCAAAATAGGAATTTGTTGATCTAATGGTGGCTCTAAAGTCGTCTCCTTAATTGCAGAAAGCATCATACTAGCAGCGAATAATTGCTGACTGACTGAGTCATGTAATTCTCTAGCTAGACGTTGTCGTTCATCTTCGATTATTTTTTTAACTTTGACATCATTAATATTATAATTTTCGTTAGTTAAATTTTGTGTCTTTAATCTTAATTTATGTAATTCTTGATTTAAAGGCACTAATGTATGATATAACTCAATCGTTTCACTATACAGTTCAATATTTTGGTCATTAATACCAACAGTTTCACCTTCTATAGAGCGTTCAATTTGAGTCTTAATCCATTCATTTTGTTGATTAATCTTATAAGCTAAAATAGATCCTACAATAATACATAAGAAGATAATAATTAAATTTAAAAATAGAAATACTGGAATACCAAAAATTTGGGTATAAAACATCCCTTGAAAATAAATGATATTAACAAACACTTTATCAATAAAGAAAAATGCCGCTAACATACTATATACTAAAATCAACATAGAACCTATCGTTCTTATATAGTGATTCATCGATAAACCACCTCTACGTCTCCTATAAATGTTGATACGTAGATATTAATCGTGTAATTGTCAGTTTTCACTATTTCTTCAATGTGAATATTATCATTTTCAACTTTATAAGATTTATCATTGACATATGCGCTACCGTAGAATGCTGCCATATGTAAATTAATATTGTAATTAATAGGCACTAACACTTGGACTTTACCTAAGATATGTCTCACGACAATTGTATTATTTTCTTTAATGTTTGCCGCCTTTGTTAAATCAATGTGTAAATCCCCAATACCATGTTGTATTTGGACATCTTGCCATTTATAGACATAGACTGGTGTTTTTTGCTCACCAAACCACTTTTGTTTGATAAATGATGGGGACGACATTGTTTCTTCTGTCGCTATAACTTTCATCGGTTTAAATTTATGAATAAGATAGCGAATCATTAATAGTAATAAAAATAAGAACAAAATAATAATTGTGTATTTGTTTGATAATAAAGTAAATGCTATTAACAATGCACCAATCCAAAACGCTAATAAACCTCTAATTTTGTGGAAATATAAATATCCTACATAAACTAGAACACATCCTAATAATAAAACAAGTAAAAATCCAATTTTCTCAAAGAAAATATAGTAGAAATTAGCAATAATCATTAATGCCGTAAAAATAATCAACATTTGTGTTGATATATATTTATGTGTCATGCTTCGCCGCCTTTCTATGCTACAGCGTTCATATAATTTATTAAGTAACACTCATTTTCTGTTGTTAGTCTCTCTTGTGATTGTAATTTAATTTCTGCTTCAATACGAGCATAATCTGTTTCAACACTATTAAGTTGTGCTTTAATGCGTTCAATTTCTAAATGATTAATTTCACTGACACAACTTACTTCATATTTATCAGCAATATCAATATATTTATTTTCTAATGTAAACATCAGACTGTCAATTAACTTACTAAGCTGTGCTTTCTTGTCTGTTAAATACTTGATATATCCTTCAAGATTTTTTAGTTTTTCGTCTAAGACCATGCGATAATCTATAATGTTATTTTTAACTGTTGCTTTTAAAAAGTTATTTATATAATGTTCAACATAATTCATATTACTCACCTTTTCATAATAATTAATCATAGGTTCAATGTATATATTTTGTAACTATATGATTTAAATTAACTATGAAAGTATCATAGTCTCAAAGCTAGACATCATTTTATACATTCGTCCTTCTATTCTTTATTATTATAAAATAATTCCGGAGCTATTATTAATAGGCTCCGGAACGATATAGCTTTCATACTTTGGTCTTAGTTAGAAAATGTTATTAAATTGAAGGCGATTTAGTCGTCAATTTTCGTTGTTAAAATTGGACCATCTTTCGTAACGATAACTGTATGTTCTATTTGTGCTACAAAACTTTTGTCTTGTGTTTCAAACGCCCATTCATTTTTACCTTCTGATACAAAACTAGCATTTGAAGAAATAAATGGTTCAACAGCTAAAACAAGTCCTTCAGTTAATAATGTTTTATCTTTAGGGTCAAAATAATTCAACACATGTGCTGGTGCTTCATGTAATGATTGACCGACACCATGACCAGTTAAATTTTTAATCACTTTTAAATCATTTTGACGTGCTGTATTATGCACTGCTTTACCTATGTTACTTAGTTTAGTGCCTGGTTTTACTTTTGTCATAGCATTTTCAAAAGCCATGATTGCTACATCACATACTTTTTGTTTAAGTGGATTGTCTGCTTCCCCAACAACAAATGAAATACCAGTATCTGCATAGTAGCCATTTTTTAAAGCTGAAACATCAATATTTACTAAATCTCCTTCACGAATCACTCGTTTACTAGGAATGCCATGGGCAACTTCTTCGTTTACACTGATGCATGTTTGACCAGGGAAATTTTCATCATGAATAGGTGCTGATAAAGCCCCATGTTGTTCAAATAATTCTTTGGCAATGTTATCTAACTCTTTCGTTGTGACACCTGGTTTAGTTGCTTGTTGCATTGTGTCACGCACAACAGCACAAATATAACCAATGTCTTTTAACGCTTGTAATTCTTCATCTGTTTTTACAATCATGTTATCCCGTTCCTTTTTATAATATTATAACTTATTATAGCAAATATTCTTTGATATACTAAAGATGTAACTACGTTATTTTATAAATTCTATTATTTAATATTGGTAGACGAACATAATTTCAATACTGAACAACATATGATATTTTAATTTTTAAATGGCAAAGAGGGCTAAACATGAACGAACATTGGTATAAACATTTTATTGGTGCACGTACAATCAAGACAGGTATTGCTATCTTTTTCACTACTTTATTTTGTATGGCTTTAAATCTAACACCTATTTATGCCATCTTAACAGCAATTGTAACAATTGAACCTACTGCTAAAGCATCTTTAAAAAAGGGATATAGACGCTTACCTGCAACAGTTATGGGTGCAGGGTTTGCAGTGATCTTCACTTACATATTTGGTGACCAATCACCTTTTACATATGCGTTAAGTGCTACATTTACGATTATATTCTGTACTAAATTAAATCTACAAGTGGGTACAAATGTCGCGGTCTTAACATCTGTAGCTATGATTCCAGGTATCAACGATGCTTATATGTTTAACTTTTTATCTAGAACATTAACGGCGATTATTGGTTTAGTTACTTCAGGCTTAATTAACTTTATTATTTTCCCACCTAAATACTACAATCAAGTTGAAACAAGATTATCTAGCACAGAACAGTTGATGTATAAATTATATTACAATCGTTGTCAGGAGCTTATTTTGGGACATATTCAATCTGATAAAAGTAATAAAGCTTTTAAGAAATTGTTTAACTTAAATACCGAAATTGAAACACTTATTAGTTATCAACGCGATGAACTTAGTTATCATAAAAAGAAAGCGTGTGATTGGCAATTGCTCAATCAAATGACGAAACGCGCTTACACAAATCGTTTATTTATTACTCATTTATCAAATATCATATACTTACCTCGAAACACTAAAATAACATTTACAACTGCTGAACGCGTTGCTATTTTAACGATCAGTCAAAATATTAAAATGATAGTTAATGAAGGCACCTTTAATCGTGAATCTGAGGCAGTCAACACGTTAAAGCATAGTATTAAAGCACTTGATATAAAAGACCAAAACCAAATAAAGAGTCATCTTATCTACGAATTTTTAATGATGTACCGTTTACTCGATAATAGATATGCATAAACAATTGTTTAGTTCTAAAATTATGTAATCTAAATAAGATGACTCACCATATTTATAAAAAACACGACCATCTCTATGATTTAATAAATAGAAATGGTCGTGTTTATATATTAATAATGTTTATTTATTTTTGTTAGCACGATCAATTAATACTTGCTTCGCTTGTTGCTCTGCTTCATTATCGATGTCTTTAGGTTCAAATGGAATCCCTTTACGTTCACATGCTTTTTCTAATAAATAGTCAGTGATTTCATAGTTTTTAGGTAATATTGGTCCATGCAAATAAGTGCCAAGTAAGTTTTTATAATGGATACCTTCTTTTTTATCATCATCGTTATTACCATAACCATAAGTCACTTGGCCTAATGTACCAAAATTATGATATGTTCTACCTCCATGATTTTCAAAACCAACAATTGTACCAAATGTATCACTTTCTATAACAATATCACCTGTTAACCTTTCAGTTTGAGACTGTGTATAGAAATCTAAAATACCTAATCCTTCAAGTTCAGTACCATCAGGCGTAATATATTTATTTCCTAAAAATTGGTAACCACCACAAATTGTTAATCCTGGCATACCATCTTCTATTGCTTCTTTTAAAGGTGTTTTAATTTTTTCTAATTCTTTAGTAGCAAGTGCTTGTTCTCTATCACTACCGCCACCAATAAAGAAAATATCGCATTCATCAAAAGTTACGCCTTCTGTTACATTAATTTCTACAACGTTAACTTTGATATTTCGTTTCTTAGCTCTTTGTTTTAAAGCGATAATATTGCCAATATCACTATATAAATTTAATTTATCAGACATAAAATGATATATAGTCAATTCATTCATTTATGATTGACCTCCTTCAAATGAGCGGTTAAGTTGTTCTAACATTGGTGCTAATGACGTATAGTTAGGTATCGCCACAGTAAAGCCTGTATAATCCATTGTTTTCGCTGTTGCTTTATAGATATCACGTTCAACTATAATTGGTACATCTACTTCAGCAAGTTTTAAGCGTAATTGTAATTCTTCAGCTCTATTACCTGTAACAATGATTGTTTCTATATCTTGATTAGCTAACTTTTCAAAATCTGCATCATAAATCCATGACGTGTCACGTCCATCTGCTGCATTATCATTCAATGAAATGACATACACTTTACGACCTTCTAATTGTTCACCTACAGATAAACTGGCGTTCATACCAGCTGGATTTTTTGCTAAATTAATCATAGCTTCTTTGTGATCTTTTTTAAAATATTGCATACGCCCATTATCAGACGTATATGTTTCAAAACCATTTTTAATTGATTGGTAATTTAACCCTAATTCTTTTAAAACTGTATATGCTGCAAGTGCATTATATGCGTTAAAATCACCAGCAATCTTCATGTCATATCGTTCATCATTGATCGTTAACTGTAAAAATGGTGCAACTTCAAAAGTAGAAACTTCATATGTTGGTTGTTCACGTTTGAAACCACATTGACAATGATAATGACCTATTTGATTGTAATGTATATAATCATACTGTAATAAACGTCCACAATTTGGGCAATATCTACTTTCATTCATTGTACTTTGTTCAAATTCATGTGCATGAGCTTTCATACCATAATATACAATATCATCACTCGCAATTTTCAAACGACTCACAAAAGGATCATCAGCATTAAGTAATAATTTAATACCTTTATTACTAATTGTATCGGCAATATTATTAACCATAATATCAATTTCACCAAAACGATCCATTTGATCTCTAAAGAAATTAGTAAATACCATCATAGATGGTGTCACTTCTTTTAATACTCTTGGTATAGATCCTTCATCAATTTCAATAATTGCAATTTTAGTCTTCGGAGTTGTTTGCATAATAAAAGCAGATGTAATACCAGCTGCCATATTTGCGCCCTCATTATTATGAATAATATTAATATTATTTTCTTTGAGTGTATGTCCAATTAAGTTTGATGTTGTCGTTTTACCATTAGTACCACTAATAAATACAATATCATCTACTTGTTCGGCTAATTTTCTTAAAATATTAGTATCCACTTTTCTAGCAATTTGGCCAGGTAAATCCGTACCTTTTTTGCCTACTGCTCTACTCGCTTTACGAGCAAGCTTAGCCAGATGGATTGCAGTCCACTGTCTCATGTGTTTCCTCCTCAAATTTGCATTCGTATAATTATAACATGACTTTGCAACTTCAAAAAAGTTTCATTACTTCTGAAATAATCATGCCATTATTAATTTAAAATAATTCTCAATTAGATAGTTAAAAATGATATTTATTCTCAATTAGATTAAAATTTTAGGACTTAAATTAAAATTATTATTATTTACATTTTAAAATTTCTTTGTTACACTTAATTTAAATTCAAAATAATAATTTATAAATACGAGGTGTATTAACATGTTAAACAAAGAACTATTAGAAGCTTTAAACGAACAAATGAACCACGAATATTTTGCTGCACATGCTTATATGGCAATGGCTGCGTATTGCGACAAAGAATCTTACGAAGGCTTCGCTAATTTTTATATCCAACAAGCAAAAGAAGAACGATTCCATGGACATAAAATTTATAACTATATTAACGACCGTGGTGAACATGCTGAATTCAGAGCAATACCAGCACCAAAAATTGATTTCTCAAGTATTTTAGAAACATTTAAAGATGGTTTAGCACAAGAACAAGATGTTACTAAACGTTTCTATAATCTATCTGAAATTGCTCATAAAGATAAAGATTATGCTACAATTTCTTTCTTAAATTGGTTCTTAGATGAACAAGTTGAAGAAGAATCAATGTTCGAAACACATATCGATTATTTAAGTCGTATTGGTGACGACAGTAATGCACTTTACTTATATGAAAAAGAATTAGGTGCAAGAACTTTCGACGAAGAATAAGCGCCTGGGACGAAAAGTATTTTACACTTAAAATTAAGCATTGGGCAGTAACTGTCCTGTTTTCAAAAAGTTGATCAATCAATATTTTAAAAACATAGTCAGTCTTGCCGGTTTGGGATTATGAAATAAATTTTATCGAAAATTTATTTCTGTCCCAAACCCACCTTTTATTTGTTAGGGGATGGTAAACTTTTGATGATTAAATCAAAGGTATCATCCCCTTTTTACTGTTTACTTATAAGTCAATTTAGTGTATTTTCCATTAAAAATTCTCTAAACTATCTTTATATGGTTCTCTTCCAAATTGGACCGATACATAATTATTCGTTTTTAATTTATCAGTCCTAAAATATAGAGAACAGTTTAATATTAAATTTTAAGACAAGTATCTAATGTTCTCTAATAAATTGGTCTCCTAATTTCGATATTATATAATATTATTTGTATCTTAGCGCAAAAATAGAGCATCTAACTTAGTGAAAGGAGTTAATGTCATGACAAATAATTCTTTTGTTGCACTTGATTTTGAAACGGCCAATGGTAAACGAACAAGTATATGTTCGGTTGGTATGGTTAAAGTCATTGATAATCAAATTACAGAATCATTCCATACTTTAGTTAACCCTCAAGACTATTTTTCCCAGCAAAATATTAATGTGCATGGTATTGAACCACAAGATGTTGAACAATCTCCAACATTTGATTACGTCTTTCCGTATATGATGCAATTTATTGATAATCTACCAGTTGTTGCTCATAATGCAGCTTTTGATATGAATGTATTGCATCAAAGCATAAAAAATATTGGTCTTCCAACACCGACGCTCAAATATTTTTGTAGTTATCAACTCGCCAAACGTACTGTAGATTCTCATCGTTACGGCTTAAAATATATGATGGAATTTTATCATTTAGATTTTCATGGTCATCACGATGCTTTAAATGATGCTAAAGCTTGTGCAATGATTACATTTAGATTATTAAAACATTATAATGATCTTAACCATGTTATGACGATCTATGGTAAAAATTTACAAGATAAAGGTTAGCAAATACTTCTAATATTTTGAAGCTTGCTAACCTTTTTAAATAAAATCATAAATAGTCATATTTTTATAAGACGATGGCTCTAAATTACCTACAGTTACCCCAATTAATCTTATGGGAATATCTGGATCCTTCAATTCATTATAAAGTGCATATGCAATATTATATATATCATTTTCTGTATTGACTGAATCCCTTAAACTTGTTTGTTTAGAATAGGTTTCAAATTGATATGTCTTAATTTTTACTGTAACTGTCTTAGCTGATTTCTGAAGCTCATTTAATCGTTCAGCTGTCTTTCCTGACAATTCCCAAACTTTACGCAATATTTGTTCGTCATCATTTACATCGGTGGCAAATGTACGCTCAGTACCTATTGATTTACGTATTCTAGAAGATTTAACCTCACTATGGTCAATACCTCGTGCTTTATTATATAGTCCTCTGCCTCTTTTACCAAATAACCTTATTAATTCAAATTCACTTTTTTGATATAAATCTTGACCGGTATATATATTGTTATCATGCATCACTTTTTTAGAAGCTTTACCAACGCCTGGAAAATCTCCAATATCTAACCCCATGATGATGTCATGTACATTATTGTAATCTATAACTGTCATACCATTAGGTTTGTTCATACCACTGGCTAATTTTGCTAGAAATTTATTATATGATACACCTGCAGATGCAGTTAATTCTGTTTGCTCAAAAATATCTCGTCTAATATATTGCGCGATTTGAGAAGCGGGTAAGTCAGGTCTCACTAAATCAGTAATATCTAAATATGCTTCATCTAAAGACATAGGTTCAACTTTATCAGTATAACTGCGAAAGATAGCCATAATTTGTTGTGATGTTTTTCTGTATTCACCAAAGCGATGTGTAACATAATAACCATTGGGACATAATTTATGCGCTTGTGACATTGGCATAGCTGAATGAACACCATACTTGCGTGCTTCATAAGAAGCTGTAGACACTACACCTCTATTACTTGCTTTTCCACCAACAATGACAGGTTTACCTTTAAGTTTTGGATTATCTCTCATTTCCACCTGAGCAAAAAAGTAATCCATATCTATATGAATAATTCTTCTTTCAGCCATGCCCTCACCTCACTTTTATTTTTATAAGTTAACAAAAAAAGACCTCACTACAATTATACGCTCTGCATCATTAATTTACATAATTGATGCACTAAGTATCATTTGTACTGAGTCTTAAATAATATTATTGAATTGGTTTTTGATTATATAAGTATAAACTCTCTGTGTCTTGTTGCACATATTTAAAATTACTCGTCATCGCGAATGTCACTAATAAAAGATCTATTAAGCAATACGCCGTATGCATACTAAAAATAAATATAATAGATGAATAGCCAAATTGTTTAATTAAAATAAGTAAAACACTACTAATTATAATAAATGGAGCAAGCATAATGATAGCAAACTGCCATTTGTTATAACAAGCATTTGAAGTATGAAAGAGTATGTTACCTTTTTTAATTTGCAACATTGGTTGGCAATCTTTTTTAAAGATAATAAATAATAAGCGATGAATGAATTCATGTATAACAAGTACGATTGCAAATCCTAAGAAACCATATATTAAATTAACAATAATATTTTGGTCTATAATTGCAGTGACATCTAGTGCCCACTTATAAGTAAATAATATGACAAATAATGCAATGATCATTTGCACTACAATAAATCTTTTAATGTTGAAATTATTGTCAGATAAATCGATTTTATGCATTGCCAACCCTCCCAAGTAACTACGTCTTAGTCGTTATTAATCATAGTATACATTGTAAAATTTGATTAAAAAAGTACTTTTCAAGAAAGTAAATTGGCTGTAATAAAATCTTAATAATCGACATTATTCTATCATAAATAAACTTAACACAATATGTCTTCTAAGCTATTTTAAGTCGAATTGAGCAACTGTTTCTACATGCGTTGTATGAGGAAACATATCTACTGGTGTAATTTCAATAAGTTTATATTTCTCAGCTAGCATTAATGCATCACGTTGTTGTGTCGATGGATTACACGAAATATAAACAATACGTTTTGGAGCTAGTTCTAATAATGTATTGATAAACGTTTCGTCACAGCCTTTTCTTGGTGGATCAACCATAACAACATCTGGTTTAATCCCTTGTGCTTTCCATTGTAAAATAACTTCTTCTGCTTTCCCACAGACAAAAGTAGTATTTTCACATTGGTTTAAAGTCGCATTGTACTGTGCATCTTTAATTGCAGAAGGTACGACTTCGACACCATACACATGTTTAGCGTAAGGTGCCATGTACAATCCGATAGTTCCTATACCACAATAAGTATCAAGTACTGTTTCGTTACCAGTTAACTGAGCATAAGAGATTGCTTGATTATAGAGCTTTTCAGTTTGCTCTGAGTTAATTTGATAGAATGATTGGTCACTTATTTCAAATGTACTATCAGATAATTGATCTTCAATGGTATCTTGGCCGTATAAAGTTATGGAATGCTGCCCCATAATCACATTAGAGTGACTATCATTAATATTTTGTTTAATACTTGTTATGTTAGGAAATGCCTCTAAAAGTGCATTGATAATGACTTCAGCATTTTTAAATTTCTTACCGTTTGTCACAAAAATAACCATCATATCATCCGTATGGTAACCTGTTCTAACAACTAGATGTCGCAATGAGCCTTTTTTTGTATATTCATTATAAATACTAATATTTAAATCATTTAGCATAGCTTTAACTAAGTTCATAACTTGCTGATGTCGATAATCTTGAATTAAACAACTATCCATATCGATAATGTCATGACTACGTTGACGATAAAAGCCCATGATAGCTTCATTATCCTTATTTTTCCCTACTGGGATTTGTGATTTATTTCTATAACGCCATGGATCATCCATACCAATAGTGTCATTAATGGTAACATCAGTGAAATGTGCTTTTCTCTGAAATAAATTAATAACTTGTTCTTTCTTCATTGCCAATTGTGCTGGATAAGATAAATGTTGTAATTGACAACCACCACATTTTTGGTAATAAATGCAAGGTGGTTCAACACGTTCTTGACTCTTAGTATTAATATTTAATAATTTACCGATTGCAAAATTCTTTTTTACTTTGATTACTTTATATTCTATTTCTTCAGCAATTAATGCTTGTGGAATGAATATAGGATATCTATCTACTTTAACAACACCATGACCTTCGTGAGTTAAATCTACAACAGTTCCCGTTTTTATATCATTTTTATTAATTGTTTCCACAACACTACCCCCATAAATAAAAGGCTAGGAAGTTAATTAAAGCTTTTCCTAACCTTATTTGATGCTATATTTACTCTATCTCTACATGTTCATTATTTAATAATTCATCGTTAACGATATCTTTAGGTGCAAACACTTCAATATGCCTTTCTAAATTTAAAAAGTTCGCCGGTAACTTACCACCATATTCACCATCAACATTTAATTGTAAATCTGTGAATGATGAAATATTAACTGATTTAGCTTTTTCATAAATTACTTTTGGATGTTTGATATGTTCGCCACGTGATGCTAATGTCATAATATGACCAAGTTCCGCAAGATTAGCCTTTTCGATGATAATTAAAGTAAAATAGCCATCATCTAATTTAGCATCTGGAACTAACTTTTCGAAGCCTGCCATAGAATTCGTAAGTCCTAAAAAGAATAACAATGCTTCACCTTGGAATACATTACCATCATATTCAATTCTTAAGTCTACAGCTTTCATTTGTGGTAGCATTTCAAAGCCTTTAATATAATATGCAAATGGTCCAACGATAGACTTTAATTTACTAGGTGTCTCATAAGAAACTTGCGTTAGTTGTCCACCAGCTGCTAAATTAATAAAGTAACGATTATTCATTTTACCTATATCAACTTTTGTTGAATGACCTTCTATAATAACGTCTAATGCGCCCATAATATCATTAGGAATATGTAAAGCTCGACCAAAGTCATTGACTGTACCCATAGGAATGACACCTAATTTAGGTCTATTTGGTCGCTCGGCTATACCGTTAACAACTTCGTTTAACGTACCATCGCCACCAGCCGCAATTAAAATATCATATTTATCGTTTAATGCACGTTCAGCTTCAATCGTTGCATCGCCAATTTTTTCAGTGGCATATGCACTTGTTTCATATCCCGCTTTTTCTAATTTAATTAATGCATCAGGTAATACTCTTTTAAATAGTTCTTTACCAGATGTCGGGTTATAAATGATTCTTGCACGTTTCCTCATATCTTATCCCTCGACTCATCTAACTCTTATTTTAATTTAAGTCATAACGTAGGTATATCATCAGTTAATTAGTTCACTAATGCAATTAAATTGAATTTGTCACGTTATGATTGCTATAAAATTAATTACATTCAATTTACATTAACAGATTAATACAGCATTTCTGTTCTCTTTAGTCGCTATTACTTTGTTATGCTAGTCACTCGATTGAATCGACATTAACATAACGTGCGTTTAATCTTATACCTTATTATTATACAGTTAGACTGAATATAATTAAAGCTAACACATACATAAAGTTTGTTTTTTTAGTAAATTACTATTATTTATGAAACTAAGATAAAAGTATATTTAGTGGCTTTTAAAATTGAGTAGCAACTATCTGAATTATAAAACAGCCTAGGAAGCCTGAGATAAAAAGCATTTCAAATTAAACATTGGGCAGTAACTGACTAGTTTTCAAAATATTGTTAAATCAACATTTAAAAAAATAGTCAGTCTTGCAGGGCTGGATGACGAAATAAATATTATAGAACATTTATTTCTTTCCACTCCCATTGCAATCTAATCAGTGTTGTCTGGAAAGTATTAATAATGCTTGTTAGAAAGATTTTCTCTCCTATTTTGGACTATAACATCATTATTCACTTTTTATTTATTGCTTTAAAAAAACTGAAAACTTTATTGCTAAACTACCCTTATAAATATGTGAAAAAATATCTCCTTGAAAGATAGATCCTTTCAAGGAGATATTTATATCGATAAATTCAAATTATCTTTTATCTAGTTCTTGTTTTAATAATTGGTTAACCATTTGTGGATTAGCTTGGCCTTTTGATGCTTTCATAATTTGTCCAACTAAGAAGCCCATTGCTTTGCCTTTACCATTTTTATAGTCTTCAACAGATTGCTGATTGTTATCTAATGCTTCATTTACAAATTTTAGAAGTGTGGCTTCGTCAGAAATTTGTACTAAGCCTTTATCTTCCATAATTTGTTTAGCATCGCCACCATTAGCAGCTAATTCTGGGAATACTTTTTTAGCAATTTTACTACTCATCGTACCATCTTCAATTAATTTAATCATACCAGCTAAGTTTTCTGGTGTTAATTTAGTATCTTGTAATTCTACTTGGTTTTTATTTAAGTATTCGTTTACGCCACCCATTAACCAGTTTGATGTTAATTTAACATCAGCGCCATGATCAATAGTTTCTTCGAAGAAATCAGACATTACTTTAGTAAGTGTCAAGACGTGAGCATCATATGCTGGTAAACCTAAATCATTCACATATTTTGCTTTACGTTCATCAGGTAATTCTGGAATTGTTTGGCGTACACGTTCTTTCCATGCTTCGTCAATATATAAAGGTACGATATCTGGTTCAGGGAAGTAACGATAATCATCTGACCCCTCTTTAACACGCATTAAAATTGTTTTACCAGTAGATTCGTCAAAACGACGAGTTTCTTGACCAATTTCTCCACCATTTAATAATTCTTCTTCTTGACGTTTTTCTTCATATTCTAAACCTTTACGTACAAAGTTAAATGAGTTTAAGTTCTTTAATTCAGCTTTTGTACCAAATTCTTTTTGACCATATGGTCGTAAAGAAATATTAGCATCACAACGTAATGAACCTTCTTCCATTTTCACATCTGACACGCCAGTATATAAAATAATAGAACGTAGTTTTTCTAAGTATGCATATGCTTCTTGAGGAGATCGAATATCAGGTTCAGAAACGATTTCAATTAATGGTGTACCTTGTCGGTTTAAATCAACTAATGAATAGTCACCTTTATGCGTTGATTTACCAGCATCTTCTTCCATATGCAAACGTGTAATACCAATACGTTTTGTTTCGCCATCAACTTCTATATCGATATAGCCATTTTCTCCGATTGGTTGATCAAATTGTGAAATTTGGTACGCTTTTGGATTATCTGGATAGAAATAGTTCTTACGGTCAAATTTTGATTCTGTCGCAATTTCCATATTAAGTGCCATTGCCGCACGCATTGCCCAGTCTACAGCACGTTTATTTACAACTGGTAAGACACCAGGATATGCTAAGTCAATAACATTTGTGTTTGAGTTAGGTTCTGCTCCAAAATGTGCTGGTGATGGAGAAAACATTTTTGACTCTGTTTTTAACTCAACGTGGACTTCAAGTCCGATAACTGTTTCAAAATGCATGATTTCCACTCCTTATAATTTTTCATAAACGTCATGTAAGTTGTATTGTGTTTCAAATTGATATGCTACACGATATAACGTTTTTTCATCGAAAGGTTTACCAATGAATTGTAAACCAATTGGACGACCATTAGATTGTCCGCAAGGAACAGAAATACCTGGTAATCCTGCTAAGTTTACAGGTGTTGTTAATAAATCATTGGCATACATTGTTAATGGATCACCAATTTCTTCGCCTAAATTAAATGCTGTTGTTGGTGTTGTTGGTCCAACAATGACATCATAATTTTCAAAGACTTTATCAAAGTCATTTTTTATTAAAGTTCTCACTTTTTGAGATTTTTTATAGTAAGCATCATAATAGCCTGAACTTAAAGCAAATGTTCCTAAGAAGATACGGCGTTTAACTTCTTTACCGAATCCTTCTGATCTAGACATTTTGTATAGTTCATCTAATGTATTGGCTTCTTTAGAATGGAATCCATAACGAATACCATCAAAACGTGATAAGTTAGCTGAAGCCTCTGAAGAAGCAATAACATAATATGATGGAATACCAAATTTAGTATTTGGTAATGATACTTCTTCAACTTCTGCACCTAAATCTTTTAATGTATCAACTGCTTGTTTAACTGATGCTTTAACATCTTCACTAACACCTTCGCCTAAATATTCTTTAGGTAGCGCAACTTTTAAGCCTTTAATATCTTTACCGATATCAGATGTAAAATCAACATCCTCAACTGGTGCACTTGTTGAATCATTAGCATCTAAACCTGAAATAGCTTCAAGTACTATGGCATTATCTTTAACGTTACGAGTTAATGGTCCAATTTGGTCTAATGAAGACGCAAAAGCTACTAAACCGAAACGTGATACACGACCATATGTTGGTTTCATACCTACAATACCGCAATATGCTGCTGGTTGTCTGATTGAACCACCTGTATCTGAACCTAAACTAAATGGTACTAATCCTGCTGCAACAGCTGCTGCTGAACCACCAGAAGAACCACCTGGAACGGCTTGATGATCAAATGGGTTGACAGTCTTTTTAAAGTAAGACGTTTCAGTAGAACCACCCATGGCAAATTCATCCATGTTTAATTTACCAATCAATACAGCATTTTCGTCATGTAATTTTTCCATTACAGTTGATTCATAAATTGGTACAAATCCTTCTAACATTTTACTAGCACAAGTTGTTTCTAAACCATTAGTGATAATATTATCTTTAATTCCCATTGGTATACCAAATAATTTGCCATCCATTTGATCTTTTGCTTGTAAGTCATCTAATTCATATGCTTTTTTCATAGCATTTTCTTTATCTAAAGCTAAAAATGATTTAATTGTAGGATCTGTTTCCTCAATTGCATCATAAATATCACTTACAACATCAGATGGTTTGATTTCTTTATTTTTGATTAATGTTAATAAATTCTCAACAGATTCATAGCGAATGCTCATCCTATGCGTCCTCCTCGTTCATGATTGTAGGAACTTTGAATTGTCCATCTTCTGTCTCTTTAGCATTTTTAAGCGCAAGTTCTTGTGGGATACCATCGATTGCCACATCTTCACGTAAAACGTTTTGTAAATCTAATACATGATATGTAGGTTCAACGCCTTCTGTATCGGCACTATCATTTTGTTTTGCAAAGTCTAAAATACTTTCTAATGTGTTAGCCATTTCTTCTGTTTCTTCAGGAGAAATATGAAGCTTTGCAAGATTTGCTATATGCTCCACTTCTTCACGTGTAACTTTTGTCATTAATAAAAGCCTCCTTTTATTCATTCATCACCAAATTGTATCAAATTTCCACTTAAAAATCTAAGTTTTTATTGACTTATCATGTAAAAATATACATTTGTATGCCTTTATCATACCAATAAAATTAAGAAAACAGAGTATTAATCATGAGTTATTTATTATAGATATTATAAAAATTCATTGTTATGCATTTTATGCATAAAAAATCAATATTGTTTTTTAATTAAGAAAACACTTTCTTCATTGTTATAAAAGTATTTAATAGTGTAAATTTTAATTTTCCTACTTTTCTAAACATTTAACTTTATGTATAATGATTTCATGTAACTTATTAATAATTAAACAAAAGGAGTGTTGATCATGCTTACAATAGGGACTGCTTTAAGTCGACAAGTAGATGCAAATTGGCAAACATACATTATGATTGCTATCTATTTCTTAATACTTATTGTTATCGGCTTTTATGGTTATAAACAAGCTACAGGTAATTTAAGCGAATATATGCTTGGTGGACGTAATATTGGTCCATATATTACTGCTTTATCAGCTGGAGCTTCAGATATGAGTGGATGGATGATTATGGGCTTGCCAGGTTCTGTTTATAGCACAGGGTTGTCAGCAATGTGGATTACAATTGGCTTAACATTAGGTGCATATTTAAACTACTTTATTGTGGCGCCTAGGTTACGTGTGTATACAGAACTCGCAGGAGATGCTATAACCCTACCTGATTTCTTTAAGAATAGATTGAATGATAGAAACAATGTCTTAAAGATTATTTCTGGCTTAATTATCGTTATTTTCTTTACACTTTACACGCATTCTGGTTTTGTATCTGGTGGTAAATTATTCGAAAGTGCTTTCGGTTTAAATTATCATTTCGGATTAATTCTAGTCGCTTTTATTGTCATTTTTTATACATTTTTTGGTGGTTACTTAGCTGTATCAATTACAGACTTCTTCCAAGGTGTCATTATGTTAATCGCAATGGTTATGGTCCCTATTGTAGCCATGATGAACTTAAACGGTTGGGGTACGTTTCATGATGTTGCAGCAATGAAACCGACAAATATGAATTTATTTAAAGGATTATCATTTATTGGTATTGTGTCACTATTTTCATGGGGACTTGGTTATTTTGGACAGCCTCATATTATCGTACGTTTTATGTCTATTAAATCTTACAAATTATTACCTAAAGCACGTCGTCTAGGTATTAGCTGGATGGCTGTTGGATTACTTGGTGCTGTAGGTGTTGGTTTAACAGGTATTGCCTTTGTTCCAGCATATCACGTTAAATTAGATGATCCAGAAACTTTATTTATTGTGATGAGTCAAATTTTATTCCATCCGTTAGTTGGCGGATTTTTACTAGCTGCAATTTTAGCAGCGATTATGAGCACTATCTCTTCACAATTACTTGTTACTTCAAGCTCGCTAACTGAAGACTTTTATAAATTAATACGTGGTGAAGAAAAAGCCAAAACACATCAAAAAGAATTTGTTATGGTTGGCCGTTTATCAGTATTAATTGTTGCAATTGTTGCTTTAGCTATTGCTTGGTCACCAAATGATACGATTTTAAACTTAGTAGGTAATGCGTGGGCTGGCTTTGGTGCATCATTCAGTCCTCTGGTACTTTTCGCCTTATATTGGAAAGGCTTAAGTCGTGCAGGTGCAGTAAGTGGTATGGTTTCTGGTGCTTTAGTAGTAATTATTTGGATTGCTTGGATTAAGCCATTAGCAAGTGTTAATGAAATTTTTGGCTTATATGAAATTATTCCAGGCTTTATTGTCAGTGTGATTGTTACTTATGTAGTGAGTAAATTAACTAAGAAACCTGGAGACTTTGTCGATCGAGATTTAAATAAAGTAAAAGAAATTGTACGAGAGAAATAATTTATGAATTAAAATTAGGAGCCTGAAGTTATTTTAATAAGTTTAGGCTCCTTTTTTATGTACTTTATTTTTTAGTAAGTCTTGCACGAAATTAAAAGCTTTGTCATTGATTAAAATTTAAAAATACTTCTGTTGAAACTACACACTTTTATGTTGATTTAAATCATGTATTTTTGAAAACTGTTTACCGATTAAATCATCGAATTTAGAGAAAACTGCTACTAATTCACTCCATGTTTTGATATAGTACCTCGCTAATTTATTTTTTTATTTTCGTAAATTTCAAGTTTAAGTTAGCCACTTATATTTTTTAAGTAGTACTAACGTTTTAGGCTCTTTTCTGTTTTGTAAACCCAAGATGAGTGGTAGATATTCTATCTATTACTCATCTTGGGTTAGTAACAGCTAAAGTATTTAGCTGTTAAATAACTATAATAGATTTAATACTTTTAATGCTTGAGCCATTCTATGATGAGCTGTGTCATAGCCTAGGATTTTTCTAGGATAATCATTCATAAATTGTTGCACTTGTTTTAAGCGACATTGACTCACGGTTGATAGATCAGTTCCTTTAGGTATAAATCGACGTAACATTTTATGTTGATTTTCACTGGTACCACGTTCAAATGATGAAAATGGATGTGCGAAATAAATATTGATGTCATGACCAAATTCTTCATATAATGATGCGAATTCTGAGCCATTATCTGCTGTGATTGATTTGAATATATGTGGTGTGAGCGACTTTAAATGCTTAAATATTGATGTTAATCCTTGTGAGACTGAATGAGCGCTTTTATCATTAATCAGCTTTAAGATTTCAAAACGTGTAGCACGTTCAACGAGTGTTAAGATGACAGGTTTAGATTTATCTTTGGTACTGATGACAGTATCGATTTCCCAATGTCCAAAGGTTTGACGAGATTGGACGTCCTGTGGACGCTGTTCAATACTTGGACCTAAAATACGACGATGTGTACGATGATAAGTTTGATTAGACATTCGACGTTTTAACTTCTCTAAAAGATGGATATTTTTAGTCGCCATGATATTATCATTAATCCAAGCATATAAAGTTGTCACACATGGTATTAAATCTTTACGGAATACATTTTCACGATGAGCACATGCCACAACAGCTTCAGGTGACCAACGTTGTTGAATCATTAAGTCATCAGCCCAAGCTATAAAATGAGGATTTTTCCGCCATAAAGATTGTGCGCCACAACGTTGTCGATTCTTGTAGTAATTTTGTTGTGCGAGTGATGGAATATATTGGAATTGTTCATATTCATAAACTTTATCTTGATATTTTTGGCGTGAAATTTGACGTGTAGTACCGCGTTTTATTTCATTATGGATAGTTTGAGGCGCACGTCCTAATTCACGTGCAATAGCACGATTAGAAAAGCCTAAATCTTTAAGGGTTTCGATACGAATGCGTTCTTCATAAGTTAGGTGTGTTCCTTTATGTTTTATCGTGTTAAAATGATTTTGCGTCATGTGAATTCATCCTTTATTGAAGAGTGTGAGAGCCTCAATAATAACATGAAATTCACGTGACGTTTTTTATTTATAGGTGGCTAAGTTGATTATAAAATCCACCATTTTTTTATTTTGTTAAGATTAAACAAGTTTATATAACTAAATTTAAAATATGGTAGTAACTCTTTCGTTTTTGTATACAAAAACACCTTTTTTATTTTCACATATATAAAATGGATTACAATTCTATAACGTGTGGCTTAATTTTGGGATCATGATTAGCAATTGCTTTGATACAATTTTCACTATTTGCCATTTGTTTTATCCACTCCAATGAATCTTGAGCATCTTTTTTATTTATCAGCACACCTGGTAGTATATTCTCTTCCCATGATTTAGATGCATAACCTGAATCAGAAGCTAATAATACAAAACGATTACTATTTTTATTTTTTATTATTGTAGCTGCTAATCCTTTACTATGCCCTGGAACCCAAACCATTATTATGGTACCGTCTCCAAATAGATCAAATGATTTATTTTTTGGACCAATGCCTGTATTTTCAAATTTAAATGTGTTTAGATTTATATCTTTCCATTCATGTGGTAAATAATGTATCTTATCTTTTAATATTGCTTGATATTCTTCTTCACTGAGCAATATATTTTGTGCATCATTAACTAATCTTAAGCCATCAGCATGATCACAATGCATATGACTCATTAAAACAAAATCTATGTCACTTGATTGGTAACCTAATTTCAATAATTGCTCATTTACAGCTTGATTTTCAGGTAATTCCGCTTTATTTATTGGATATTGGAATGATAAATTTCTCAACTGATGTTTTCTGTTATCTGTATGCCATCCTGTATCAATTAATATTAATCCTTTTGGATGTTCAATTAAATAAACTGAAACAGGTATTTTAATTTGATGTTTTTTTGATCTAAATAATCCCGTCCAAGCTAATGGAGGATTATTTTTATAATTAAACGGTAAAGCTTCATCTACTATTACTTTACCTGTATGCAAAATGTGTACTTTAATATCTTTAGTCATTTATTTCATCTCCTGGTTTTAATATCGACTGTATGTCATTCATCTTATTAATTATGATGTCTAAATTTTCTTTATTTAAATTAAGTTTCTTTTCTAAACCTTTATATAATAATTCTTGTCTATGTTGATAAAATTTATGACCTTGATTAGTCAAAGCAATTAATTTTTCTCTTTTATCTTGTGACTTTATTTTTTTGACGTATCCTTTCTCTTCCATCTTTTTTATTCGTTTGGTTACAGCTGTTTTATGCACACCTTGTCTAAAAGCTATTTCTTTAAGTGACATATTTTTATTTTCCAATAACAATTTAAATACACCCAATTGTTCTCTAGAAATATCAATGGCTTGTTCTTCTATAACTTCATTAATTTTCTTACTAAGTTCAATAAATTGAAGATGCAATTTATTATATTTTTCAAGTGTTACTTTTTCCATATAAACTCTACCTTTTAAGTTTTTATGTCACTTATTGTATACCCGGGTAAACTATTTTGCAAATATTTTTCATGTTTTAAATATTGAAAAACACTTTCGTCTCAATTCAAGATACTTGAATAGTACGAAAGTGTTGAAATTTAATTACTATAAATATGAACTTGTGGTTTTTTATCATTTTTAGTTTTACTAATCAATGCTCTTGGTTGATTACCGTCTTTAATTCTTATTTCATAATTATCGATTTTATCAAAATATTTATCTGCTTGTTCGGTTACATATTGTGTAATACCAATTGTTTCAGCTTGACCATTATAATCGATTGGTAAATCAATGGTTAATTGTTTAGGCTTTTTATCAACAAATTTTACTTTACCTACAGCTTGTGTGAAATTAGTAAAATATGATTGTAAATTATCGTTAAACTGTTTAAAGTTATTATTTAAATTTTCATCATAATCAGCTGCAGTAGAAGACGGTAATAATGTTGATGTCTCATTAATATTATGCCACTCATTTAGTTTAGTCTGACCTTTATCGGCAGTAGCTTGAGTGATGAATTCGCCTGGCGTAATAGCGTCTTCACTAGATTGCTTATAAATAGCAAAATGAATCGGGATATCTTTCAAGTCATCATTTTCACGTAATCTTGATAACATTTCACTTGCCATTTCTTTACCTTGTTGTTTGATTTCACTGTCATCTAATTTTTTACTATAAGTTGGGCCGTCTTTATCTTTATGATAATAATAGACACTATTCATAGCTAAACCAATCGTCATACCTTTTATATTCTTACCTTTTGTATCACGACTGCTATAAAAATCTTGTTCTAAAATATTAGATAAGTAAGCAGGTGAGTTATTAGCAATTTTTTCAGGATCTGTTTCACCTTCATGTGATGGGTTTAGACCTAAATTTTCATTTGCTTTTTTCTCCTTCTTATCCTTACTAGACATTTTATCAATCTCACTCTTAGTATATTTAGGTTCTAAGTATGCATTGATTGTTTTTTTATCTAAGAACTGTCCATCCTGATATAAATAGTTATCAGTTGGAAAAACTTCCTTACTTAAATCTAATAAGCCATCTTCAAAGTCACCACCGTTATAACTATTAGCCATATTATCCTGTAATAGACCTCGAGCCTGGCTTTCTTTAAAAGGTAATAATGTACGATAGTTATCTCCTTGTACATTTTTATCTGTAGCAATTTGTTTTGTCTGATTTGAATTACTATTATTTTTACTATTATCTTTTTCAGAATGGTCATCCTTACCATTACCACAAGCTGATAATATAAAGATCGCTGACATTAATAATATCAATGTACGCTTCATCAACATACCCCTCTAACTATTTAATTCATTTTGCTTATCAGCAAATTGTTGTTCTGTCCAAATTTCAATACCTAAGTTTTGTGCTTTAGTCAATTTTGAACCCGCTTCTTCACCGGCAATAACAATATCAGTATTTTTAGTAACACTGCTTGTTACTTTAGCACCTTGTGACACTAACCATTTTGATGCTTCATTACGTGACATCTGTTGTAATTTACCTGTTAAGACAATCGTTTTGCCACTAAACTCAGGGCTACCTTCAATATCAGAAGTTTTAATACCTTTATATGTCATATTGACGTTTTTTTGTTTTAATTTCTCTATTAAAGCAATGATATCATCATTTTCTAAATATGTGACTACGGATTGTGCTAATTTATCGCCGATATCGTGAATCTCTATCAATTCCTCTTCTGTTACAGTTAACAATCTATCCATCGTTTCATATTTTTCGGCTAATACTTGACTGGCTTTCACACCTAGATGTCTAATGCCTAAACCAAATAATAAGTTTTCTAATGAATTATCTTTTGCTTTTTCAATAGCTGCTAACAAATTATCAACTTTCTTTTGACCCATCCGTTCTAGTGGTAATAAGTCATCTTGTGTTAAATAAAAGATGTCTGCAACATCTTTTATAAGATGGTTATCATATAATTGATGTATTATTTTATCACCTAAACCATCTATATTCATGGCTTGTCGTGATACAAAATGTATCAAACCTTCAACTAATTGCGCCTGACATTTAGGATTAATACAACGCAGTGCAACCTCACCTTCAATTCTAACCAATTCATGGCCACAACTTGGGCAATGTGTAGGCATATGATATGTTACGGCATCATCAGGTCTACGATCAGGTATACTTCTTACAACTTCTGGAATAATGTCACCTGCTTTTTTAACGATGACACTATCACCAATTCGGATGTCTCTCTCATGTATCAAATCTTCATTATGGAGTGATGCTCTAGAAACTGTTGTCCCAGCTACTTTAACTGGTTCTAAAATTGCTGTTGGTGTTACTACACCTGTTCGTCCAATACTTAATTCTATATCAAGTAATTTGGATACGACTTCCTCTGCAGGAAATTTATAAGCAATTGCCCAGCGAGGTGATTTTTGAGTGAAACCTAATTCATCTTGTTGATCTAAATCATTAACTTTAATAACGATACCATCAATATCATAAGGTAAAGACTCTCTATCTTTCGTCCATTTTTCAATGTAAGCAAGAACACCATCAATATCTTTAACACGTTGACGTTCTTTATTTGTTTTAAATCCTAGTTTATCTAATTCATCTAACGCTTCACTTTGTGATTTAGCATCAAAGTCTGTAAAATCATTCACACTATAAATAAAGACACTTAATTTACGTTTAGCTGTCAATTTTGAATCTAATTGTCGTAATGAACCAGCTGCAGCATTTCGGGGATTAGCAAATAACTGTTCACCATTTTTTTCTTTTTCTTCGTTCAAATGTAAGAATGAACGTCGCGGCATATAAGCTTCGCCTCGAACTTCAACATTTAATGGCTGTTTGATTTTTAGCGGGATAGCATGAATCGTTTTTAAATTTTCAGTAATATCTTCACCTGTAGTGCCATCGCCACGTGTTAAGCCTTGTACAAAATAGCCGTTATCATATTTTAATGATACAGCCAATCCATCTATCTTTAGCTCACACATATATTCAACATTATTAATATGTTCTCTCACACGTTGATCAAATTTACGTAAATCTTCTTCATTAAAAGCATTACCTAAACTTAACATAGGTGTATCATGATTAACTTTATTAAATGATGCTTGTGCCTCTCCCCCAACTCTTACAGTTGGTGAATCAGGCGTTCTATATTCTGGATGTCGTTCTTCAATATCAATTAATTCATGTAATAATTTATCGTATTCACTATCAGGTACAGAAGGATTATCTTGAACGTAATATTCATAACTATATTGATTTAATAATTCGTGTAGTTCATTCACACGCGATGACAACTGTGCCATTTTTAATCCTCCTTCTTCTCAATTGGTGCAAATTGAGCAAGTAAACGCTTAGGTCCTTGAGATTTGAAAATGATGTCTAATTCCACTGAACCATTTTTTTCGTTGACATGACTAACCATGCCTTCGCCCCAGGCTTTATGTGTGACTTTATCTCCAACTTTCCAGTCAGATGATGTCACTTGTTTCTTAGAAGATGTCGTACGTTGACTAAATCCTCTTTTTGTCACTGGTTTAGCTTTAGGTTGAATTGTTTGGCGCTTACTACTTGAATGTTTTTCTAATAATTCTTCTGGAATTTCTTGTAAAAATCGAGAAGGCATATTAGATTGTGAACGTCCAAATAGCATACGTGACGTTGCATGTGTAATGTACAATACCTCTTCTGCACGAGTAATCGCAACATAACAAATACGACGTTCCTCTTCCATTTCATGATCATCATCACTTTTAATTGCTCTAATATGTGGGAATAATGATTCCTCCATGCCCATAATGAAAACGATTGGATATTCCAATCCTTTTGCAGAGTGCATAGTCATTAATGTTACGCCACTTTCAGTATCTGCTTCATCAATGTCTGCTACTAATGATAAATCTGTTAAGAAGTTTATTAATGATTGTTCTTCTAATGGTGTATTTTCCTCATAATCTTTTGGTACAGACATAAATTCATCTAAGTTTTCTAGACGACTACGTGATTCCAGTGTATTTTCTCTTTCTAGCATCTCTCGATATCCTGATTTGTTCAGAACTTCTTCCACAATGTCACTAATTTCTAAGAATTCTTGCTCTTTAATTAAATTTTGAATCAATTCATAAAAATTCAGACACTCTTGTGTTACTTTTTTCGATAAGCCAATAAAATCAACTTCACCTAATGCATCGAACATACTAATATTATTTTGAACAGCATAATTTTGAATTTTATCAACTGATGAAGGGCCTACACCACGTTTTGGAACATTGATAATACGTTGTAAACTAATATCATCATTACTATTTGCTATAATTCGTAAATAACTTAATAAATCTTTAATTTCTTTACGATCATAGAACTTTTGACCTCCAACCATAGTGTACGGAATATTAGACTTCATAAATGTTTCTTCAAGTACACGTGATTGTGCGTTTGTTCTATACAAAATAGCCATTTCACTGTATGGTTTACCATTTCTATGATGCTTCATTATTTCACGTACAACATATTCCGCTTCATCGCGTTCAGTCATCGCTTCGTAGTAATTAATTTTGTCACCGTTAGTATTAGCAGTCCAAAGTCCTTTCGGCTTACGTTCTGAATTATGTTTAATGACTTCATTAGCAGCATTTAAAATGGTTTTAGTCGAACGATAGTTTTGTTCTAGAAAAATGGTTTTAGCTTCTGGGTAATCTTCTTCAAAGGATAAAATGTTTTGAATGTCGGCACCACGCCAGCCATAGATAGATTGATCTGAGTCACCTACAACACATAAATTTTTAAATTTACTTGCTAATAATTTGACTAATGTATATTGTGCTTTGTTAGTATCTTGATATTCATCAACATGTATATATTGAAATTTATTTTGATAATATTCCAATACTTCAGGTACACGTTCAAATAAAGTAATTGTTGTCATAATTAAATCATCAAAATCTAACGCTTCATTACGTTGTAGTTGACGTTGATAACCACTATACACCGTTGCAACCATTTGCGAATGATAGTCATTGGCTTCTTTTTGGGCATCTTCTGGCGTTTTCAGTTCATTTTTCAAGTTGCTAATTGCACCAATAAACATACGTGGTTCAAATTTCTTACTATCGATATTTTCATTTTTCAACACATCTTTGATTACTGATTTTTGGTCAGTTGAATCAATAATTGTAAAGTTGCGTTCAATACCAATACGATCAGCATCACGACGTAAAATTCTCACACACATAGAGTGGAATGTTGACATCCATATTACTTCTGCTTCATCACCTACTAATTTTTGTACACGCTCTTTCATTTCTTTAGCAGCTTTATTGGTAAATGTAATGGCTAAAACATTGTATGGTGATACATCTTTTTCGTCTAATAAATACGCAATTCTATGTGTTAAAACTCGTGTCTTACCTGAACCAGCCCCCGCCATAATTAATAATGGTCCTTCTGTTGTTTTAACAGCCTCACTTTGTTCTGCATTCATATGATTTAATAGTGCATTCATTTACTAGACTCCTTTATTTTCACTGTTTTTAAAGCTTTTTTGATATCTGTATAAATAATATTACCTACTACTATAGTGTCTGCAATTTGTGCCATTTCTTCTGCTTGTTGTAACGTTGAAATGCCTCCACCATAAAATAGTTGTGTTGTTGATAATTGGTTTGCTACAGCTCTAACTCGTTCAGTATCACCGTAACTTCCACTATATTCTAAATACATTATTGGCATACGATATAATTCGTTCACCATCTGTGCATATGCTTCTAAATCTTCAATTGATAAAGCTGTCGTTGCTTTAGTTAGTTGTGCTACTTTACTATCTGGATTTAAGACAACATAGCCTTCAAACATAACTTCTTCGAAATCTATACTATGACCATATTCCTTCAAAGCTTGATGTAATAAGCCATTATGATATGTAACGTCTGTACTATTTAATACAGATGGTACAAAGTAAAAGTCAAAACCTGGCATGACACTTTCTAAATTAGAAATCTCTAGTACAAGTGGTAAGGGATACCTTCTTACTCTACTCATTAAATGGATGACATTATCTTCAGTTACATCATCAGTACCACCGATCATGATTGCATCTGTTTGTGACATACAAATTGCATCTAGATCATCATCTGAAATCCATTTTGCTGGGTCTAATTTAAAAACATGGCGCCACTTACTGATGTCATACATTGTCCGAAACTCCTTTATTTAACATATCTTTGATTATAGCATTTTTAATTGTACAGTTCTAAAGAGTTAACATGATTTTTAGGTCATTTATTTTAAAATTTTAGAACCAAAAATGAATAAACCTGAGACCATTTTCGTCTCAGGTTTATTGCAATATTTTAAATTGAGAGTGGGATAGAAATGAATTTTCTAAAACATTATATCAACATCGCTTCTCAGCAAAACTTTCTAACATTGTAAGACGTAAATTGATTAACATATTACAATCTAGTCAATTATTATCAAATATATGAAATTAAGTATATCATGCGTTTTATTTGAGCCTCAAGTTATCATTACTAACTACTCTTTTGTGTCTATGTTTAATCTATCTAAAATCATGGTATACGCATCGTTACCCCATTGAAGTGAGCGTTTAACTCTTGAAATCGTCGCAGTAGATGCACCTGATTCTTGTTCAATTGTTGCATACGTATAACCTTGCTTAATCATTTTAGCAACCTGTAATCTTTGTGACAGTGATTGTAATTCATTAACAGTACACAAATCATCGAAAAATTGATAGCATTCTTCTCTATTTTCTAACGTCAAGATCGCATCAAATAATTCATCTAATGCTTGACCACGTAATTTTTCAATTTGCATATCAAAACAACCCCTACTTTATTTAGTCTTTATGCCATTTTAACGTACTAATTCGTTAAAGTGTAGTAATTCGAAGTTATTTCATCAATAAATTACGTCTACTTTAATTATACTATGCTAATCCAGCGCGTTCAAAAATTGTATCAACTTGATTTAAATGGTGTTCTGGATTGAAACACTCGTCTAACTCTTCTTTAGTTAAAACATTAGTTATAGAGTCATCTTGTTCAATCAACTCGCGGAAAGGTGTTTTTGTTTCCCATGATTCCATCGCTTTCGGTTGTACTTTGTCATAAGCTTCTTCTCTAACCATACCTTTATTAATTAAAGCTAATAGGACACGTTGAGAGAAAATCAGACCAAATGTTTTATCGATATTTTGACGCATATTATCTTCAAAGACTGTTAAGCGATCTACAATATTGGTAAATCTATTTAATGCATAGTCTAAAGCAATTGTAACATCTGGTAACATAATTCTTTCAGCTGATGAATGTGAAATATCACGTTCATGCCATAACGGAACATTTTCGTATGCTGTTGTAATATAACCACGAATGACTCTTGAGATACCTGTAATATTCTCAGAGCCTATCGGATTACGTTTATGAGGCATTGCTGAAGAACCTTTTTGCCCTTTAGCAAATGCTTCTTCAACTTCTCTTGTTTCCGTTTTTTGTAAATTACGAATTTCAACAGCAAATTTTTCCAATGATGTGGCAATAAGTGCTAATGTCGCAATATAATACGCATGTCGATCACGTTGTAAAGTTTGTGTTGATACAGGTGCAGCGCCAATACCTAAATGTTTACACACATATGTTTCAATTTCAGGTGGAATATTGGCAAATGTACCAACAGCTCCACTCATTTTACCTACTTCAATTTCTTCACGAACAGCTTTAAAACGTTGTAAATTACGTTGCATTTCTGTATACCATAGTGCCATTTTCACACCAAATGTAGTTGGTTCTGCATGAACACCGTGAGTACGTCCCATCATTAATGTATATTTATATTTCTTAGCTTTATTAGCTAGTACTTCTATAAAACGTTCTAAATCTTTTTCAATAATGTCATTTGCTTGTTTGATTACAAAACTCAATGCTGTATCCACAACATCTGTAGAAGTTAAACCATAATGTACCCATTTACGCTCATCGCCTAAAGTTTCTGAAACTTGTCTAGTAAATGCCACTACATCATGACGTGTTTCTAACTCTATTTCTTGTGCACGTTCGACATCTACTTGTGCATTTTCACGAATTTTTTGTACATCTTCTCGTGGTATATAACCTAATTCGCTCCATGCTTCACAAGCTAAAATTTCAACTTCTAACCACGCTTCATAGCGATTTTGGTCTGTCCAAATATTTGACATTTCTTCTCTAGAATAACGTTCTATCATTTTTTTAACTCCTATCGTATGTATAATCAAAACTTATCACAAAACAGAACTATAACATGATTTAACAATGAAATGTTCGTCTTTATCATCACTCTTTTAAGTCTAACAGAATTATAACTAAATGTATAAATTTTTTCCGTATATTCATATTTTATTTTATTTTTCATGTGAATACAATGGACTCGGTCATATTGTTAGGAAAATGGTATTGTCATATAATCAGCATTTTTTTAATTATCATGATGCTTATGTCATTAACAATATGACATAACATAAAAAACCAAGGCTCTACATATCTGCAAAACCTTGGTTAGAATAATGTCATATTTAATAATTAAGATAGTGCTTAAAGCTCATCTGTTGTCTAAAAGCTATCTTTATGTTGTTATTTTTTTACCTATGAAAATAATTTCTTGTTGTAATACTTCAATTGAACCATCTTTATTTTCTTGATAAATAGGTTTTTCAATTCGACGAACTGGCATATAACCAGCCTCTTTCATGCGTTGTAAACAGTCAGTAATCGTTTCTTCAGCTTCAACTTTAAACTTCATGCTCAACAACACTTTCAAGTAGTTCTGGCTCATAATCTTTAAGTTTACGACGACGAATACCTTTAGTCCAGAATCCACCATGAATATTTCGTGGTTCATAAGCTATAATAAACGCTTTAGGATCTAAATTTTTCACCGTATCCATTAATTTACGTTCATATTTTCTTGGAGTTAAAATTTGCATCACCATACGGCTACCATCTCTACCGAATGCTGCATAGTGGGTTACACCATATCCTAAATTTCTCAACTCATTTGGTAAATCTAATTCATATTCAGCTGATGTTACGTTAACAACTGTATAGCCAAGGGCCAATTTTTCTTCTATTTTCATCCCTACAATAATTCCTATCGAGAAACCGAAAGCGTAGGCAATAATATTTTGTATATGGCCAAGATTAGACATAACTAAACCTAATCCTACTACATATACAAGTACTTCTAAAAAGCTCACTGATGCTGCCATGTAACGATAACCTTTAAGTGTTAATATCGTGCGCATTGTTAGAAATGTAACATAGCACACATTAATAATAAAAATAGTGATGACCATTAACCATGGATTTCCAACTATTACCGACATATGACTCCTCACTTTCTTGTTTGACACATTTCCCTGGACAAAAATATTTCACATTTCAATCCAAGCATTTGGCAGTAACTGTCTGGTTTGTAAAAAGTTGATAAATCAACATTTTACAAACCTAGTCAGTCTTGACAGGGGGATTATGGTATAAATTTTATAGAAATTTATGTCTGTCCCACTCCCACTTTCAAATTATACATATTAATATAATATAGTACGATTATGGTCAGAAATAAATAGTGAATTTAACTTAAACAATATTTTTTCTTAATAATTGAATGAAGCTTTTTATTTTTTGCTATTACTTTTAGGCCATGTATAACGTGTATAGGCTAGTTCTCTCTTATGAGCATTGCGAACATAATGTCCTTCGATGATTTTACGCGCTTCTTCCGGCACTTCTTTACCTTCTAAATAATCATCAATATGGTCATATGTTACACCTAGCGCATCTTCATCAGGAAGTTGAGGCTTATCATCTTCTAAATCTGCTGTTGGTATTTTTTCATATAAATGCTTTGGCGCGTTTAAATAGGCTAATAATTGACGACCTTGTCTTTTATTCAAACCAAATATTGGAGCTATGTCAGCTGCACCATCACCATATTTTGTATAAAAACCTGTTATATTTTCTGCAGAATGATCCGTACCAACCACTATTCCCTGTCTATTAGAGGCAATTGAAAATTGTACTTTCATACGTTCACGAGCCTTTTCATTTCCTTTTTGAAAATCAGTTAAATGAATGCCAGCCTCTTGTAATGATTGAACGCTTTGATCTACTGCTGGCTTAATATTCACAGTCACAATTTCATCTGGTTCAATAAATGATAGTGCATCTTCAACTTCAGCAGCATCTTTTTGTACACCATATGGTAATTTAACAGCAATAAATGTACAATCTCTACCTTCTTGTCTTAATTCGTTAACCGCTAATTGTACTAATTTACCTGTAAGTGTTGAATCTTGCCCACCTGATATACCAAGTACTAACGATTTGATAAATGAATGTGATTGCACATAACTTTTAATAAAGTGTTTAATTTCTGCAATTTCATCGGCACTATTTAAATGTTGTTTAACTTTCATTTCTTCAACAACAATATCTTGTAATTTAGTCATTATCTTCTTCCATCTCCTTAACATGTTCAGCAACTTCAAATATACGTTTATGTTTATTATCCCAACACTCTGTACTTAAATCTACTGGATATTCTTGTGGATTTAAAAAACGTTTATTCTCTTCCCAAATAAATTGTAAACTACGTGCTAAATAATCACGAGATTCAGCTTCTGTAGGCATATCATAAACTAACTTACCATTGTCATAAATCGTATGATGTAAATCTATAGCATCAAAAGATTTAATAAATTTCATTTTATATGTGTGTACTGGGTGGAACATTTTCAACGGATTTTGTTGATGAGGATCTTCATGATCTAAAGTAATATAATCGCCTTCTGCTTTGCCCGTTTTTTTATTAATGATACGATAAACGTTTTTCTTACCTGGTGTTGTGACCTTTTCAGCATTATTAGATAATTTAATACGATCACTATAGTTACCGTTGTCATCTTCTATAGCAACTAATTTATATACTGCTCCTAATGCTGGTTGATCATATCCAGTAATCAATTTAGTGCCGACACCCCAGGAATCAACTTTAGCACCTTGTGCTTTTAAACTTGTTATTGTTTCCTCATCTAAATCATTAGAGGCAATAATTTTAGCATCAGGAAAGCCTGCTTCATCTAGCATACGTCTTGCTTCTTTAGATAAATATGCTATATCTCCAGAATCTAATCTAATCCCTGCAAAATGAATCTTATCACCTAATTCTTTGGCTACTTTAATTGCAGTAGGAACGCCAGACTTCAATGTATGAAATGTATCTACTAAAAAGACGCAATTTTTATGACGCTCTGCATACTTTTTAAAAGCTATATATTCATTGCCATAAGTTTGAACTAATGCATGTGCATGTGTTCCAGAAACTGGAATGCCGAATAATTTACCTGCTCTAACGTTACTTGTAGAATCGAAACCTCCGATATATGCAGCTCTTGCACCCCATAATGCAGCATCAATTTCTTGAGCACGACGTGTACCAAATTCCATTAGATCATCACCAGAAGCAATTTGTCGTATTCTACTTGCTTTTGTCGTAATTAACGTATGGAAATTAACGATATTTAATAAGATTGTTTCGATTAATTGCGCTTGTATTAATGGTGCTTCTACACGAAGCAATGGTTCATTACCGAAACATAGTTCACCCTCTTGCATTGACCTAATGCTACCAGTGAATTTTAGTGTTTTTAAATAATTTAAAAAGTCATCTTGATAACCTATTGATTGTAAATATTCAATATCTGAAGATGAAAAGCCAAAATGTTCTATAAAATCGATAACCCTTTTCAAACCATTAAATACTGCATAACCACTATTAAAAGGCATTTTTCTAAAATATAAGTCAAAAACCGCCATTTTCTCATGTATATTATCATTCCAATAGCTTTCAGCCATATTTATTTGATATAAGTCATTTTGTAGCATTAAGCTATCGTCATTTAATTGGTACACTCGTATCTCTCCAATCGACCTTTTATTTTCTTACATTTTATCATAATTAGATTTTTCTAGGTAATAGAGCACCTTTTTTTAATTTTCTTAAATGAGTCCTAACAATTTAATGACATCTCCATATTATTTATATGTATTTTTATATTTTAGCTTATAATGCTTAATGAGGTGTTGCAAAATGTTATTTGAAGAGGCACAAATATTTATTAGAAAAATGTATCATGAATATGACTATCATAACGACATAATTGAACAGCGTTTAACTGAAATTAACGATGAAATAAATCAAACTGGAACTTACACACACACTACTGAAGAACTAACATATGGCGCAAAAGTGGCATGGCGACAGTCTAACCGCTGTATCGGTAGACTATTTTGGGATTCTCTCAATGTTGTAGATGCAAGAGATATTAAGACAGAGCCTGAATTTCTTGGTGCTATTACAAACCATATCAATAAGGCGACAAATGATGGCAAATTAAAACCTTACATTACTATTTTCGCACCAACAAATGGTCCAAAAATATTTAATCATCAGCTTATTCGCTACGCTGGTTATGAACAAAGTGGTGACCCTTCTGAAAGAGATATTACACAGCTAGCTGAACATTTAGGTTGGCAAGGGCAAGGTGGTCACTTCGACATTCTTCCACTGATTTATCAACTTCCCGGTGACAATATGAAATATTTTGAATATCCTGAAGGGTTAATTAAAGAAGTTAATATTGAACATGAGCACTATCCAAAATTAGCTGAACTCGGATTAAAATGGTATGCTGTACCAATTATTTCAAATATGGATTTAAAAATTGGTGGCATTACTTATCCAACTGCGCCATTTAACGGTTGGTATATGGTTACTGAAATCGGTGTACGTAATTTTATTGATGATTATAGATATAATTTATTAGAAAAAGTTGCACATGCTTTCGAATTTGATACACTTAAAAATAATTCATTTAATAAAGATCGTGCACTAGTTGAATTAAATTATGCAGTATATCATTCTTTTAAAAATCAAGGTGTCTCTATTGTCGATCACTTAACAGCTTCTAAACAGTTTGAATTATTCGAACGTAATGAAGAAAAATGTCAAAGACATGTGACAGGAAAATGGTCATGGTTAGCGCCGCCATTATCACCGACACTAACATCAAATTATCATCATGGTTATGATAACACTGTTAATGATCCTAATTTTTATTATAAAAAACAGGATATTGAAAACAACAAGTGCCCTTTTCATCAATAAGTTAGTGGGGTGTAACTGATGCAATTATACTATTTAGGACCTAAAGGAACATTTTCATACCTAGCCTGTCGACAATATTTATCTGAAACTGAGGCGACATACGAACCAAAATCAAATTTATTTGAAGTAGTAAAAGCTGTTTCGGAAAATGATGATGGTGTAGGTATCGTCCCGATTGAAAACTCTATTGAAGGGACAATTAATCTAGTAGCTGATTCTTTAGCACAACAGCATGTTTTTGCACATGGAGAGATTCGTCTAGATATTAATTTCGCATTGTATGCTAATGAAGGTGATACATTAGCAGATATAAAGAAAGTTTATTCTATTGCGCCTGCTATAAGTCAGACTAGCAACTATATTCATAAACATCAATTTGACTATGACTACGTTGATAGTACTATCCAAAGTTTAGATAAAATCACTCATGGTGTGGCTGCCATTGCACCTTTAGGCAGCGGTGAGGCATATGGTTATCATCCGTTAGATACACATATTGAAGATTACCCACATAATGCTACACGGTTTTTAGTTATTAAAAATCATCAACAATTTGATACGCATGTGTCATCTTTAATGTTTTTAATTACACCGACTGTAGATAAACCAGGTTTATTAGCTAGTATCTTAAACACATTTGCCTTATTTAATATCAATTTATCCTGGATTGAATCACGCCCATTAAAAACACAACTAGGTATGTATCGTTTCTTTGTCCAAGCAGATTCAACTCTAAGTGAAGATATAGATAAAGTTATTTCGATCTTGATCACCCTAGACTTCAAAGTAAAAATGATTGGTGCTTTTAATTAAAATAAATGTCGTCATAAATGGAATGTGTAGTAACTTCCTTTATGACGACATTTTTTGTTATAAAATGATTTGATTCTCCAACAAATTGGATTGATACATAATTTTTTAAATCTCGCACCCCAGCCTACACATTTTAATGAAAATTCTGTTGACAGAATTTTTCTATATTAATAGTACGCTAACCTTTATCATAAAGCACGATATGTGAAAGTATAGTTAAATTGTCGATTATTTTAATGGCAATGGCTTGGAAATATCGATACCTAGTACCATTGGCATTACAAAGTAAACGACTAAGATGATAATGATGGCACTAATTAAGTTTACCCAAAAACCGACTGAAGCCATTTGTTTAATAGATATTTTGCCAGTACCAAAGACGATAGCGTTTGGAGGCGTTCCTACTGGTAACATATATGCACAGTTAGCTGCCATTGCTGCTGGTGCCATTAATAATAGTGGATGAACACCTACGGCAACTGATAATGTAGCTAAAATCGGTAAAATCATAGTAGCAGTCGCAGTGTTAGATGTTACTTCTGTTAAGAACAATACAAATATCGTAATGACTATAACGATAATGATTGGACTGACACCGTTTAGTGATTTTAGTTGTTCACCCAACCATTTTGCCAAACCACTTTCAGAGATACCTTTGGCTAGTGCTAATCCGCCACCAAATAGTATTAACACGCCCCAAGGCAATTCTTTCGCAACTTCCCAATCAATAATTCTACGATGTTGCTCCTTATTTTTTGCTGGGATAATAAATAGTAGTACAGAAATAAAGATCGCAATTGTCCCATCAGCAACTTCAGATGTTACAGCCCAATTCTTAAGTAAAAACTCTCTAGTAATCCACAACAAACTAGCCAAAATAAAGATTGTTTGAACGACTTTTTCTTCATATTTCATCTTACCTAATTCATCTAATTTTTGTTTAATTAATTGTTGACCACCTGGCAAATATTTTAAGTCATGTCTAAACGCTACGTATCTCAAATATAACCACGTAATTACTAATAAAATAATTACTGTTGGTATTCCGACAATCATCCATTTAGCAAAACTTATTTCATGACCAAAGTTTTGCATATATTGTCCTTTTAAAATAATTAATGGCGGTGTGCCAATCAAGGTACCTAGGCCTCCAATTGTACCTGCATAACCGATAGCTAATACTAAAGATGTTTCAAACTTTTTTATACTTTGTTGATTAGTCTCTGCCCCTTTTAAATCATTAGCTTCTTTAATAATTGCCAGCCCTATTGGAATCATAATCATAACTGCAGCAGTATTAGATACAAACATAGATAAGAAACCTGTTGCTACCATGAAACCGAGTAATATCTTTGATGTACTTGCACCAATATAATTGATAATAGTTAATGCCACACGAGTATGTAAATTCCATCTTTCCATGGCTATTGCTAAAATAAAACCACCTAAAAATAGAAAAATAATATCATTACCATATTCTGATGACACTTGTTCAGGTGTCAAAACGTGACCAATAGGTAATAATATAATTGGTAACAAACTTGTCGCTGCAATAGGTATCGTTTCAGTAATCCACCAAGTAGCAATCCATAACGTAATTGCTAAAACATAAACGCCCTTCCATGGTAACGTCTCAGGGTGGACAAACAATAATGTTAATGCAAATAATAATGGACCTAAAATAAGACCGATCCATTGCCCCTTATTAAATGACTTATTGTTATTTGATGTTGAAAAGAAGGTCAAATATCGTTTAGACACATCCCTTTGATGTTGATTAAATCTAGCCATAAAATCCCCCCCATGTTTAATTAGAAATTCTGTTATTTTAATAACTAGAATTTCTTATGCAGTCGTTACGCTAGTATACGACTGTATTCCTCTGTGATCTGTTATTTTAATAACTAGAATTTCTTATGCAGTCTTACGTCAGTACACGACTGTATTCCCTGTTATCTGTTATTTTAATAACTAGAATTTCTTATGCAGTCGTTACATCAGTACACGACTGTATTCACCTGTGATCTGTTATTTTAATAACTAGAATTTCTTATGCCGAGTCCGTTCCAATCCTAAAAGATTAACAAGGATTGTAAAACGTTGATTTATCAATATTTTACAACCCAGAAAGTTACTACCAAACAGTTAATTTCATATGCAAAATGCATGTATCCTAGTTGCAATTATAGCATATTTACACCATTATATGAATGCGCTTTCACATTTTTCGAATTACTTCTCCTAAAAATTTTTGTCTAATATTCTATATTAATTTTTTTGATAGCTATATCGTTTGTTATATTATCTAAGGTCAAATCTTTAATATCTTCTAAATGAATGGTTTGGCTAGCATCATTAAATGTATTTCCTGCGATAAATATTTGCTGATGCTTAACATTATTATAGCTACGTATATGTATAGCATCTTTCATCATCGGCCCTTTAAATTGGTTTCCTATAATGTTCATGTTCTTACCTGCTTGTGACCCTTGATCTTGTCCTGTTAAGATATCTGCTGCATTTTCACCATCTCTAACTGCCAAATACCTAATGCCTCCAACACAATTTATAAATTGATTATTAACGATAAACGTATTAATTGATTTTAACGGTGTTAACGTATAATCTTGCATACCTTCAAAGACATTATTTTTAATATGAATATTATCGTAAAATTTATTATGTCGACTCGCATGAGAACCAATTGCTCTATTCCAACTAGTCATTCCTTTTAACTTTGATGGACCAAAATAACATTGTTCGATAATGACATTTTTAGTAATTGTACCATCTGTCGTACCGAATTTTGGAAAAGCACCAGGCACTTGAATATCTAATTGAATAGCCTCTGAAAAGAACCGCTTACCTTCATAATCAACAAAACCTTCAAACGAACAATCTTTAATGTGTAAACCATCAATACCACAAGCATCAATAGCATGACCACTTACGACATTTTTAATCGTTACACCAAGCAACTGTATATCTTCAGCATGACCCATACACATTGCTGTATTATTATAAGGATAAGCTATTCCATTCATATCAAAGACGCCGCCTTTAATATGAATATGTCCATGACCATTGTATCCTTTGTAGAAGCCAAATCGATGACCGTTTTTTAATAGTGTACCTTTATGTTGGCGTAAAATAACCGCTTCATCATCTAACAATAAGGTCGTATGACCATAGATAATTAACGGTTTGCGCATATAATACGTCCCTTTTGGTATGTAAATTGTAGTTTGTTGATTTTTCCCTTGATTAAGTGCTCGTTGAATCGCTTTTGTATCTTTATATTTATGGTGCCCTATAGCTCCATAGTCTTTTATATTGATGTACATGATGGCTCATCCTTCATCTCATTTTATATTGAACATTGCTTACGTACTATATAATAACCGTTTTAATTAAAGATAATCCTATTATCACCTTTATTTATCATCGTTACTAATTATCATTGCTATATTTTCTAATATTACAAGACGTCGTCTAACTATCAACAAAGATATAAAATTTTTAATACCTCTTATTATTTTCAAGTGCTGTAACTTTTATTAAAGTAAGACATTTCTTAAGTTGTATGGGAGTGGGACAGACATAAATTTTATATATAATTTATGTCGTAATCCCACCCCGGTAAAGACTGACTGGGTTTGTATAACTTTGATTTACCAACATTTTATAAATCAGACAGTTCCTGCCTAATGCTTGAATATAAGTGTGACATGTTTTTGTACCAGGCTCTATAGATAAGTTAATGTTTAAAAAACAAACTGTCATACCAAATAGAGACGACGACATCATTTTTAAGAAAATTTATATCTGTAAAGCTGTCATTTACTTTGATAAATTGAAGTGAATCTATATACTAAACGTATAAATTAAATTTAATAATTACATCACTTGAGTTATAAAGTAAACAATTATTTAAATTAGACATTGGAGCGTTGGTAAATGACAAATCGTGCATTGTTAGTTGTAGATTATTCATATGATTTTATTGCGGATGATGGTTTGTTAACTTGTGGCAAACCCGGCCAGGTTATTGAAGACTTCATCGTCTCTCGTATTAATCATTATCATCAAACACAAGATTCAATCTTTTTCTTAATGGATTTGCATTATGAACAAGATAGTTATCATCCTGAAAGCAAACTATTTCCGCCACATAATATTATCAATACCTATGGTAGAGAATTATATGGTCGAGTTGGTGAAATTTATAACCATATTAAAATGCAACCCAATATACATTTTATTGATAAAACACGCTATGATTCTTTTTACGGTACTACATTAGATAGTTTATTGAGAGAACGTCATATTACAAACATTGAAATTGTGGGCGTTTGTACCGATATTTGTATTTTGCATACTGCGATTTCAGCTTATAATTTAGGTTATCAAATTTCGATACCTGAAAATGGTGTTGCCTCTTTTAATCAACAAGGACACGATTGGGCACTGGCACATTTTAAAAATGCGTTAGGTGCAGAGGTAGAACAATTCGTTTAAAACATGCTAAAATAAAAACATACAATAAGAAATAAGGGAGATATTTGAACAATGGCTAAAACATATATTTTCGGACATAAAAATCCAGACACTGATGCTATTTCATCTGCAATTATCATGGCAGACTTTGAACAATTAAGAGGCAATGATTCAGCAACAGCATATCGCTTAGGTGATATCAATGCTGAAACACAATTCGCCCTGGATACATTCAATGTTACAGCACCTGAATTACTAACAGATAACTTAGATGGACAAGATGTTATTTTAGTGGATCATAATGAGTTCCAACAAAGTGCTGATACAATTGCTGATGCTACAATTAAACATGTCGTTGACCATCACAGAATTGCTAACTTTGAAACTGCTGGCCCATTATATTATCGTGCTGAACCTGTTGGTTGTACTGCTACCATTTTATACAAAATGTATAAAGAACGTGGCTTTGAAATTAAACCAGAAATTGCTGGTTTAATGGTTTCAGCTATTATTTCTGACAGTTTATTATTCAAATCACCTACTTGCACTGAAGAAGATGTCAATGCAGCACAAGAATTAAAAGACATCGCTAACGTTGACTTAGATGTTTATGGTTTAGATATGTTAAAAGCTGGTGCCTCAACAACTGATAAATCTGTTGAGTTCTTATTAGATATGGATGCTAAATCTTTCACTATGGGAGATTATGTGACTCGTATTGCTCAAGTTAACACAGTTGATATCGATGAAGTACTTGATCGTAAAAGTGAACTTGAAAAAGCCATGTTAACTAACAGTGCTGAAGAAAAATACGACTTATTTGTTTTAGTAGTAACTGATATTATTAATAGTGACTCTAAAATTTTAGTCGTAGGTGCTGAAAAAGATAAAGTCGGAGAAGCCTTCAATGTACAACTTGAAGATGATATGGCCTTCTTAACTGGTGTTGTTTCACGTAAAAAACAAGTTGTTCCTCAAATTACAGCAGCACTAACTAAATAAAACAATATTATTACACTTTATAAAACGTTATCGATGAAACTACCAACATCTGTATGTGTGTCATACATTGTTGGTAGTTTTTTTACTCTTTTACTATTATGCGCTATTTGAATGATATAAATGATTGTCGTTTCTATATTGTAGTAATTAAGGTATCACTACCAAATTCTTTGATATATTCCTCATAAAAATTTAACTGGTAACGTGTTTTTAGCGTTTAGTTTTCCCAATTTGGTCTAAAGTATTATGTACACAATTTCATCTGTATTTAATTTTTATTAGCTAATTTATTAAATTCAGTACTTATATTTGTTTTATGACTATCATTTTAGTTATGATGACACTTGTACATATTTAAAAATTAACACAAAGGAGGTTAATATAACATGACTACAATCGAACAAGTTTTCAATCGTAGTAAGTCTTATTTTAATAGTCAACAAACAAAAGACGTTGCTTTTCGTAAACAACAGCTTAAACAACTTTCTAAAACAATTAAAAAGTATGAAAATGCTATTTTAGATGCCTTATATCAAGATTTAGGAAAAAATAAAGCTGAGGCTTATGCTACAGAAATTGGTATTGTCTTAAAAAGCATTAAACAAGCTAGAAAACACATTAATAGTTGGACAAAAACAAAGTCCGTTGATACACCATTATATTTATTTCCAACTAAAAGTTATATAAAAAAAGAACCGTATGGTACAGTTCTTATTATTGGGCCTTTTAATTATCCATTTCAATTAGTGTTCGAACCTTTAATTGGAGCAATTGCTGCTGGCAATACTGCTATCATTAAACCTTCTGAATTAACGCCTCATGTCGCTCAAGTAATTAAACAGTTAATTAATGAAGCTTTTGAGTCACAATATATCGAAGTGATTGAAGGCGGTATTGAAGAAACACAAACTTTAATCCATTTACCCTTTGATTATATTTTCTTTACAGGAAGTGACCATGTAGGAAAAGTGGTTTACCAAGCTGCGAGTGAAAATTTAGTACCCGTCACATTAGAATTAGGTGGAAAATCTCCAGTTATTATCGATGAAACAGCAAATATTAAAGTTGCTAGTGAACGTATTTGCTTCGGCAAATTCACTAATGCTGGACAAACTTGTGTCGCACCAGATTATATTTTAGTACATCACTCTATAAAAGAAGAACTAATTAAAGCTTTATCAAAAACAATTCATGAATTTTATGGTCAACATATCGAACAAAGTCCTGATTTTGGTCGTATCGTTAATCTTAAACATGTCAAACGCTTAACAAATCTGATTGAGCAACAACATGATCATATCGTCTTTGGAGGACATTATGATGAAACTAAACGTTATATTGAACCAACATTATTAGATCATATTTCTAGTGATGATCCAATTATGCAACAAGAAATTTTCGGTCCAATTTTACCGATTTTAACATATCATCATTTTGACGATGCTATATCATTCGTTCAACAAAGACCTAAACCACTTAGTCTTTACTTATTTAGTGAAAATGAAAATGCTACAGAACGTGTATTAAATGAACTATCATTTGGCGGTGGTGCTATTAATGATACATTGATGCATCTCGCCAATCCTAAATTACCTTTTGGCGGTGTTGGTGCTTCAGGTATCGGTCGTTATCATGGAAAATACTCATTTGATACCTTTACACACGAAAAAAGTTACATCTTTAAATCAACACGTTTAGAATCCGGTATCCAGTACCCTCCTTTTAAAGGTAAGTTTAAATACATTAAAGCTTTTTTCAAAAATTAACATACGTATTTTAAATTTAAAGCCCAAGATTGAACGTTAACAATCTCGGGCTTTTTACTATCTATTTTATAAACAGTTGTTATTAAAAAATAACACAAACACCTTCTAATGCTTGACTATGATCATCTGTTAATGTTAACTCCCCTGTTTGCTCATTTCTTTCAAACACAGTAACTTTAGATTGACCTTGTTCATGTGCACAAACTAAATATTTATTTGACGGTGTGATATTGAAATCTCTCGGGAAATCATCACCTGTATGAGTTATCGCTACAAGTTCTAATTTACTGCCGTCTGCTAACACTTTATAAATTGCGATACTATTGTGCCCACGGTTAGATACATATAAAAATTGTTGATCACGAGATAATCTTACAGCAGCTAACTTGGTAGCATCAGTAAAATCTTGCGGTATCGTTTGATAGCGTGCTAATTCTTCAAAATGTCCGTCATGATATGCTGTAACACTTACTTCATTTGAGAGTTCATGTACAACATACGCATATTTACCATTGTCATGAAATTCAATGTGGCGTGTGCCATCTGCATCTTTAAATTTTGACTGTGCATATTCTTTAAAACCATCTTCACCAAATTGATAGGCAACAATTCTATCAGTACCTAAGTCTGTTGCAACGACATACTTACCGTCTGGCGTTTGATTTAAATAGTGTGCATGTGGGTGGTCTTGACGTTCATGAGAGCCTGTAGGAAAATCATGTGCTAATTCTTCTATTAATTGTTCAACTTCACCAGTAGTTACATTTAATTTATATAAACGAATAATACCTGCACCATATACTGCTTCAAATAAATATTGGTTATCTTGTGAAATAGCTACATAACATCCTGTACCAGTTGTTGAAGGTAAGCATTTATTTATTAATGTCAATTGACCATCCGCTTCAATTTTAAAACTAGCTACACCACATTGTTCACCTTCTTTAGTAATTCCATATAAAAACTTGTCGTTGTGCGCTAAGTATGTTGAGGCTTCTAATTCATAACCAGTTTCTACAAAATTAATACGTCCCTCTTGTTCATTTAAGTCAAAATGATAAATGCCTTTACCACCCTTTTTAGTATAAGAACCAATATAACCCATTGTCATGTATTTATCCCTCCATTTTGTTATTAATACTATTTTATTAAATTTTGTAAGCGAATAACAATATTTTGCAGTGATGACTCACTTTAACTTTTGATGGTTAATCACTAAATTTATTGTTATTCTATGATAAGTTAACGTATAAACTATATAGTTCAAATTATTTTATAAAAGAACTAAACAAATCATTTAACTGTATTTTTATATTTCTCAATTCATTCACCACCACAACAATTAACTTGGAGTGTTCATTCAATGACTATATTAGCAATTGCTATTTTTATCATAACTTTAATTTTTGTTATCTGGCAGCCTAAAGGCTTAGACATAGGCATTACCGCTGTCATAGGTGCATTGATTGCTATAGTAACAGGTGTGGTTTCTTTATCAGATGTTGTCGAAGTCACTTCAATTGTCTGGAATGCTACTTTAACGTTCATTGCGATTATTTTAATTTCATTAATTTTAGATGAAATCGGCTTTTTTGAATGGGCAGCCTTACATATGGTAAATGCTTCTAAAGGCCATGGTTTTAAAATGTTCTTATTTATTATGTTATTAGGTAGTATTATTGCTGCATTGTTTGCTAATGATGGTGCTGCTTTAATTTTGACACCTATCGTCTTAGCTATGGTTCGTCACTTAGGTCTACAACAACGGGCCATTTTTCCGTTTATTATTGCTTGTGGATTTATTGCTGATACAACTTCTTTACCTCTAATTGTTAGCAACTTAGTTAATATTATTTCTGCTGATTATTTTAATATTTCTTTTGTTCAATATTTTTCGAAAATGTTTATACCGAATATTTTTTCTTTATGTGCTAGTATTATTGTTCTTTGGCTATATTTTAGAAAAGCCATACCAAAATCTATTGGTATAAGTTGTATTAAAACGCCTAAATCAGCAATTAAAGATAAACGCTTATTTCATATCTCTTGGTTTGTTTTATTGTTCTTAGTGATAGGTTATTTAAGTAGCGAATTTATTGATATTCCTGTTGCCTTTATCGCCCTTTTGATTGCTTTCATCTTTCTATTATTAGCAAGACGTTCTAAAGCAGTAAATTTAACAACTGTGATTAAAGGTGCACCTTGGAATATTGTTATTTTTTCAATTGGTATGTATGTCGTTGTTTTTGGATTAAAAAATGTCGGCATCAGCTCATTACTTGGACATTTATTAAGTCATATTTCTAACTATGGTTTATTTAGTAGTACACTCATGACTGGTTTTATAGCAGCATTGTTATCATCTGTTATGAATAATTTACCTACTGTATTATTTGATTCATTAGCTATTGCCGAGTCTCATGTGACTGGCATTGTCAAAGAAGGGATGATTTACGCTAATGTCATTGGCTCAGATCTAGGTCCGAAGATTACACCAATAGGCTCCCTGGCAACATTATTATGGTTACATGTATTGAGTCAAAAAGGGATGAAAGTATCTTGGTGGACATATTTTAAAACAGGTATTGTGATTACGCTTCCTGTACTATTTATCACGCTCGTTGGTTTATATTTGTCACTCATTATTTTTTCATAAGTATTTAATTGCAGTCATCTTTTTTTTAAGATGATTGCATTTTTCTATTGCAAAATAGAACGTATGTTCGTATAATATATTTATAAGATTGAGGTGAGTGGAAGATGAATAACTTTGAAACGGAGACAGATTATCGTAATATCCCTCGTGAATTATTAGATAGAAATATCCCACAAGGAAGAGGTATGATCAAATGGGCACCATTCATTATATGTACTAATTTATAACAAATGCTTACTTTATAGTATTTTTATGTATTAGTCATATATAATATGTAAAATCTTTTATAATAAAATCGTGAAAGAACTTTGATATTCTCTCACGATTTAATAACTCAACTTAACAGCATCCATCATTTTTATGCTGATTTTTTTCTTTATTTTCTTCTATATTCTCTTTTTTCTCCTCAATTTCTACAGAACAACAAGCTTGTTCTTTGGGTTTTAATTTAGAAATTGCTTTTTTAAATGCATTCTTTTCCATTGTAACACCTCCTTTAATTATTATTTAACATCCACACGATGTATCGCAACATTCATTTTTATTAATTATTTCTTCGTTTTCATCTATAAATTCAAAAACTTCTTTATATGGTGCTTGCTTTAATATATTAAAGGTTTTTTCACATACAAAGGTTCTTTCGCCTCGTTCAAAAATATGGTCATCATCATCTTCAATATGTTTAAATGGACCTTTGTATATAACAGATTGCCCTTTATCAATACATGGACCCTCTTTACCTTTGTGAGCTATAATCGTCATACTTCTAAAATCAATACCTTCAATAGTAGTCCATGTCTTTTCGCGTTTATCAATTTCTACACCATAAAATCCTACTTTTTCAAAAGCCTCTACAAATGATTTTTCTTCAATGGCTCCTGAATAACAGCCACTCCACAAGTTTTCGTCTTGTCTCAACTTTTCTGGTACTTCTACATTAGAAACAATATCTGAGATTACTGCTTTACCACCATCTTTTAAAACACGGTAAATTTCCCTGAATAGTGCTTCTTTGTCATCTGTTGAAACTAGGTTTAGAACACAATTTGATATAACCACATCTATACTATTATCCTTTATCATAGTCATTTCATTTTCTAAGTAATTAATATATTGCTTAATAGATTGATACGTACCTAAGTTGTTAACAGGATGTTCTTGTATATATTTATCGAGTTCTTCTAAATCTAATTTTAAGTTTTGAATTTTTCCTTTATGAAAAATAACATTATCATAACCAATTCTTTCAATCATTTGATTCTGATATTTTTTAGCAAGATTTAACATATCATCGTTCATGTCTACGCCAATAACTTTGCCTGTTTCACCAACAATTTGAGAAACTATATAAGGAACTTTGCCACCACCAGAACCTAAATCTAATACTGTATCTCCTTCTTTGATTTTACCTAAAGGATCTCCACAACCATAATCTTTCTCTATGATTTCATCTGGTATAATCTTTAAGTACTTTGTATCATATTCTACTGGGCAACATAAATTTTCTTCATGTTTTTTAGCAGCATTCCCATATCTATTGATTACTGAAGTTTCTTGATTCATTAATTTATCCTCCTTAAACTTAAACAATCATATTAACTATTAATCCTGTAGCAACAGCTACAACTAAAATTGCGATAACGAATGAGACTACAAATTTTTTCTTGAATAATTTCGATAATAATACAACTTCGGGAATACTTGCACCAGCACCACCTATTATCAACGCAACTACTGTTCCTAAGGACATCCCTTTTGATACTAATGCTTCAGCTATAGGTAACATTGTTTCAGGTCTGATATACATTGGAATACCTATAACAGATGCAATGAATACGGATATAACGCCATCTCCACTTGCGTATTTTGTAATAAATGTTTCAGGTACAAATCCATATATGAACGCTCCAATAAATACACCAATAAATAGGTATGGAAGCATTGGATATAAAAATGCCCACGCATCATTTAATGCTTGTTTAAAACGAGATCCCGTTTTATTAGCAAAAAATCCATCGCCTTTCACATTTACGCCTTTATAAGTTTCAGCTAAATTCATTTTTGAAAATACAAAACCTGTTAAGATACTAAATATTGCTAGTACAACAAAATAAACTATTGCAACTTTCCAACCTAATAAAGCCCATAACATAAATAGCATTAATGGATTCATCAATGGTGAAGCAATCAAAAAACTCATAGATGGACCGAAAGGGACTTTAGAATTTAATAATCCTGCGAGTATTGGAATAGTTGAACAGGAACAAAAGGGAGTAATCGCACCAAATATCATTCCTAAAAAATAATTAATTCCTTGGTTATGCTTACTTAACATGTTTTTGATTTTATCTTCTGAAACTACTTGTTGAATTAAACTTACAATAAAACTTACGATTATGAACAGTATTAATAATTCAAAAAATAGCATTAGAAATGTTTTTATAAATTCTATAATCGAATCTATCATTAGTATAACGCCTCCAAATTTATTAAATCAATATTTCTTGATATATTAATCAAAAAAATTTGATTAATGATATGTCAAAAAAGATACTTAAAGTATCTTACAACAAGTATCTTCATTCAATACTACCTGTATTTGTTGTTCATTAATTTTATAATAATTCCATGTACCATGTTTTTCTGCAATGAGGATATTTGCATCTACTAATTTTTTCAAATGGTAAGAAAGTTTAGATTGTTTTAATGCTAGCAATTCTTCCAAATCACATACACACAAAGATTTTGTATTGCTTTGACGTATAGAATGTAGGATTTTAAGTCTAATTTTATCTGCAAGTGCTTCAAACATCTTTTCATAAAAATTTAATTGCTCTTCTTCATCTACATCTGGATTGACCTTGATTACTTCCATTTAATCACTTCCATTCTGTTATCAGGTAGTTATTTAAGTTCTTGCACTGCTTGTTTAAAGTTATGTGCGGTTAATTCACCGTATGTTTCAATATTATCTTTGAAAAAAGAACTTTTCATATATGCTACAGCTTCATTTAAACACATATCTTTTGAAGTCATAACTAATTTTAAGTAACCAATAAAATAATCTACAGATAAAGTACCTGCATGATTTACCACCAAGGTTTTCCCTCCAACGCTCTAAATAATATATCAACTTTTTTTGATGTATTAAACTTAACACTTTTTTGTAATAATTTCAAATCCAAATACGGAAAATCCTTGCTTTGAGCGAACGTATGTTCTATTATGATATTGAGGTGCTATTATGTTATTCAATTCTAACATTCCAGATAAATATAAATATGAAACGGACTATAGAAAAATCCCAAGAGAATATTTGAATCCCAAAATCCCTCAAGGTCGTGGAAACATCAAATGGAGAGCTTTTGCCACTTTGCCTGAACAATATGAAATATTAAATAAAGTGATGCAAAATCAAAACAAAATTGCAAATCCCTTATTATCTGATGATTCTTTGAGCCAATTAGATTATATAGTTAGTGAAAAAATTCAATCCAATGAATCTTGTACAATTGAATATTGGAGTAACGGTTATATAAAAACTTATACTGGATTCATTTTGAAATTCAATGTATTAGAAAAATCTTTTTCCTTTTTCAATACTTCCAATAATAATTACTATACTTTATATAAAGAATATATTAACAACATATTTTAAAGTAACCATAAAATAGTAATTAACAAAATAAGAAAGGGGTATTCATAATAACTTTATGTTCCTCTTTTTACTTTTCAAAAAATAATAGCGTATATTGAATTTTTAAAAGTTTTCATACATTTTATTATATAAAGCGTTAACTTCATTCTTTAATGCTTTATTCTCTTTTTCTAATTTTTTAATTTTTCTTTTCAAGGATTCAATAATTGCATTTTTCCCATCATTTTTGGCTTGAATTACATTTGATTGAGTGCTGTGTTTACGCAATTCTTCAATTTTATTTCGAATTTCTTTATGATTATACAAAGTAGCTTTTGAAACATTTGCATAATTAGAAACAACATTAAAGTTAATCTCTATATTTTCTTTTAAGAGCCTTTCTATTGCAGAATTTACTTTTATTTCTGTATTAGCTTTTTTTCTTTTATGTATTTCTTTCATTTGGTTTTTTCTATCATAATTCCCCATAAGTCCTCCTATGTTTTCATCCTATTATTTCTACCAAAAATAACATTTCCATCTTTTATATTTTTTAATATGTCTTCATATTTTTCTAATAAATTGACATGCTTTTCTACCATATCATCTCTATTAAAATTTTTAGCTACTTCTATAGAATTAATGGTAGATTTAACAAGCAATTCATACTTTTCTACATCTAAATTTGAAAATCCTATTGCTAAATCTTTGCAGGGTTTACCTGAATTACAAGTTAAACATGGTGGTGCTTCCATATATGGGCAGTCACCTTTTAACCTTGCATGACACGTACCATATGGATTGTCCATAGCATTTAATTTATGCTCTTGCCATAAAGAGTTCAACGCATTCTCAGAAAGTTCACTACTATGTTTAATATTTTTTACTTTACCATCAATATCAAAGGTGAATGCTCCTTGATCTATAACTGATTCAAATGCTTTTCTTTTAGTATCATCAAGAAGTTTCGCATATCTAAGGGTCATTTCAGGAGAAGCATGAGCTAATAGTTCTTGAATAGTTAGAATATCAACTCCACCATTAAGCAACTTAACAGCATATGTATGCCTAAACTGATGTGTTTTAAAGTGGAAAATTTCTCCCTTTTCATCAACAATATTTTTAGTTTTAGCTAAATAATTTAAATGAGAACGAACTAAATGTTGAGTATATGGCATTCCTTTTCTCTTACCTTTGTATATAACAAATATATAATTATTAGGGTTGTTGTCCTTAGTACTTTGTCTTTTAGAACTTGCAATTAAAACTGCTAATATATCGGCTAATTGTTCATCAATAGGTATTCTATGGCCTTTTACAAAAGTTTTTGCTATATCAGTAACTATAGAATATTTACCATTAATTTTAGTAAGGCAGTTATCTTTTAAAGTTAATACATCTGATATACGTAAACCCGTTTTAAATGCTATCCAAATGATAGGTATAATTTCTTCAGGTAAAGAATTTATATTTTCAAATAGTTGATCTAATACAAAATCTGGAATATAATCAATTTGATTTTTTTCGAGTTTTTCATGTTTAGGTAGATCTTGTGGCAAAAATAAGAATCTTATATCTTCTATAGGTGCTATACTATATTTTTGCGTAATTATATCATTCAAAAACCTTCTAACTAATTTAAGTTCTTCACGTACAAAATTCTTTACACTTCGTACGTTTTTACTTTTTGCATATTTAAAAATGAAATCAATATATGTTTCCATATGCTTTCTTTCTAACTTATTTAAATCATTCCAATTAGGTTCTTGATTATGTATACTATTTAAAAATCTAGTCAAAACTCTTACATACATTCTACCTGTAGCAAAATTCATATCTCCGGTCAATAATCGCTGTTTTAAATATTGTTTTACAGAAGTTCTTATATTAAATGAATCTATCTTTTTAAAATTTAGATAATTTCCTGTAAGTGTTTTATTATAAGTCAATCCATACATTTCTAAATTTCTTATATCCCATAAATCTTTATCCCACTCTTCTCTGCTGTCAATCATTTTTGAAAACAGCCTATATAATTTTTTTAAACTTGAAGCTATAGGCGTTTTTGTTTCATAATTTCCAAAAACGATACTTTTTGATCTTTTTATAGTGGTTACATTTTGATTTTTTAACCACTTAATCCATTCAGACTCTAAACTATTAAATTCGTAATCTAATAATGAGTTTATATTTGGAAACTTTTCATTGAAGAAAGTAGCCAATTTATTAATATGTACTGCACCACCATTAAATAAAGAACTTAAAGACCAATATTCAGTAGTAATTAATTTCAGGCAAATATACTTGAATTCTAAATTTAAATACTTGTTTTGAAATCTAAAAAATATATTTTTTCTTTTACCATTATATCCGTTCAAATCATCTTGAAATTGATTAAAAATCTTAAAATTAGAAATGTGCCATACATCATTTTTATAGAAATAATCACTATAGATATCGGTATAAACAATATCTCCCTCAGAATTTATACTTTTACTTTTCAAAAAGCAAAGTTCCTTTTTTAATTTGTTTTGAAAAAAATCATCTGTATTTTGGACGCTATTATTCATGTGAATCTCCTATTCAAATATTTGGAATGAATCTTTTACTTTTTCCCAATTTTCACGGATAAGCTGATCATTATTATGAATATACAAATCCATAGTGGTTTGTATATTACTGTGTCCAAGCCGTTCTTGAACTTGTTTTATATTTTTACTTTTATTATAAAAAATAGTAGCATGAGTGTGCCTTAACAAGTGAGGATGAACCATAATTCCAGTTTTCTTTCTTAAACGTTTAAATATTGAATTTACATCATTATAGTCTAAAGGTTCTCCAATATTTTTACCTTTAACTTTAATAAACAAAAATTCAGAATCAGTTGAAACTTCATCTAATACTTCATATAAATAATCATCATATAAATCAATCAAAGCTTGTGAAATGTATATTTTACGTTCCCCACTTTTTAATCTAGCTCCATTTTTATTTTTTCTATTTTTCAAAATAATTTGATGTCCATTAGTCAAATCATATTTAATATCATCTATGTAAAGTGACAACAATTCCCCAATACGCAATCCTGTTTCATATAATAATTGAATCATAAATTTATCCCTAATGTTATTTGATGCTTTTATTAACTCTTTTATTTCACTGGTACTCAATATTTTCATTTTTTCTTTTGGCACTTTTACTTTTAGTGTATTTGTATATAATAAATCATTTGTATTTACATGATCTAAAAAACTTTTATAAGAAGACTGACGACCTCTTTCTATTAAAATTGATTTAGCAACGTCAATTTTAGATTTTTTAGTTCTAAATAAGTAATCATAAAAGTTAGTAACTACAGTGATAGTTAAATTAATAGTTTTAGGGCTTTTTCCATATAATGGTCTATCTTTAAATATAACTTTTTCATATTTATTTGGTGATTTTAACCACATAACAAAATCAACTAAATCATCAAAAGTTACATCTTTATGATCTTTATTTTTAAATTCTAGGTACATAAAATATCTTTTTAAACAATATGCATAAGTCTTTAAAGTATTCTCACTTTTATCAACACTCTCTAAATACTTTAAATAATAGGTAACATCTTCAACTGGATTTAAATTACTATCAATTATCATAAAGTTCTTTCCCCTGTTAGAATTCACATTTACTATTTTCATATTATAATCCCTTTCTTAAATTTAATTTAAGAATACACTAATTTAATACATTTTCATATTATACATATAATACGTAATAAAATTAGTTTAGATAACAATTTTTTCTGTTAAATATCTCGCAATATTGTTATACATATTATACAAAGTAAACTCTAAAGTTATTAATACATATAACCTTTTGCTACTCTGCCAGAGCAATTTGAAACTATTCAACAATATATTATGGATCAAAATAAAATTGATCGTCCTGTACTATCAGAAGATCAACTTACTGAATTAAATATTAAATTACATGAAGCTCTGCAACGATTACGTCCTGTTAAGATTAGATATTACAATGATGGTTTCATAGATACTATGACTTTGACTATACATCGTATTGATTCGATTAATTTTGAAATAGAAGGATATATTAACCAACGTCAACTTCAGAAATTATCTCTGTTTGATATTTTAGATATTACTATATTGCATTAATTTTAGATTCTCTCATAAATTGGACTGCTACATATTTATTTTAAATTATCTACTTTTTATTTATCAGTCTTAAAATAAGGCATATCTAAATTTATTAATACTTAGATAAAGTAAAAAAGAGGCTGAACATAAATTGTTCAACCTCTTCATAAAAAATATTAGCTATTTTTACTTTCGATATCAGAAATAATTTCTTTTGTTTTTCTTTCGATATCTTCAAAGTCTTTTTTGAAAATATAAGCGAAAACAGCTACGCCAACACCAGCAACTACAGTTGTAATTGCTAATAAGCTAAATACAAATTTAAATAAACCTTTAATAAAGTTCCACATTCTAAATTCACCTCTATAAAATAATATACCAATCTACAATTCATTATACTATCATATTTAGAATAATCATTAAATATATACCCATTCTCTAAAAAAATATGCATCCAACATAATTAGTCAACAATATAAAAAATCGAAGCACCATAAAGTGATGCTCCGATATTGTCTTTATGCTTTATATAATAACGTTGATTATCTATTAATAAATTCTTTATGTTAAGATAACTATACATTAGAACAATTTTAGTAAGTCCACCAACTGTATACTCTTTGCTTTACTGAATGATAAAATCTGTACACTTATCATTCACCTCCAATAATTAAACATTTATGTTTTAATTGTAACTTATATTTTTACAAACACAATTAATATAAAATTACATTTTTATTACAATTATACCAAAATAAAGGATGTGTAATAATGCAACAAGTGACATCAGATATTATGACCTTTAGAGGCTCTCACTTTGATTTAGGTGTAGCGACTGCCAAATGGCTACAGCAAACGCCCTTATTAAGTAATCGCCAACAAGAATGGAAAAAGCGTATACCGAGATTTGATATAGACATTAATGAAACTTATCAAATTTATCAAACTTATGCGCCTCAAATTTGGGATGAATTGATGGGATTACAAAGTGTATTAAAGTTACCAACGAGACAAATCATCTTGAATTTTGGTCATTTTCGTTTTACTGATTTAAAAGAAAGTGGTTGCACCGTATTTCAAGGCCAAGATTATTTAGTAAGAAACTATGATTATCATCCTGCTACATACGATGGCAGATATTTATTATATCAACCAACAGATGGTGGCCTAGCACAAATAGGTCCTACATCAAGAGTAACTGGTCGTATGGACGGCATGAACGAAGCGGGATTAGCTATGGCCTATAACTTTATGCACCGTAAACATCCTGCGAATGGTTTCGTTTGTTATATGATTGGTCGCTTAATATTGGAATATTGCAGCAATGTTACAGAAGCAATCCAATTATTAAAAAACATTCCACATAGAAGTTCGTTTAGTTATATATTAATGGACAAGGAATTAAATCACGTTATTGTAGAAGTCACTCCACGCTCTATTGATGTACGTCACGATATATTTTGTACAAACCATTTTGAAATACTGACTCATGAGAATCGCAATTATACTAAAGAGTCTACTGAACGACTAGCACGGGTAATGAAACAAACACCTGAACATATCGATATGCATACAGCGTTCAAGATATTTAATGACCCTCTATATGAAATTTACAGTAAATTATTCAGAAGTTGGTCAGGCACGATACATACATCTATGTATCACCCACAAAGTTTAACAGCTTATATGACATTAGGTGAAAATAAACCACCAGAAATGATTGATTTCAATTCTTGGTTGGAAGGTAATGAATTATCCATTAGTCAATTTACTGGTCACATTGACACAGATTTAACCTTTGCCAATATATAACAATAGAAGGGGGTTGGATAGAAATAAATTTTATATAAAATTTATTTCTATCCAACCCCTGCAAGACTGACTAGGTTTGTAAAACGTTGATTTATCAACCTTTTACAAACCAGACAGTTACTGCTAAATGCTTAAATTTAGTCTGAAATGATTATGTTCTAGACTCTTCTAGTTTATTATTATCTCACACCGCCTACTATCCATTAACTTCTATTAATCGATGTCGATGTCACCATCAATAGTATAGAATTCTAAAACATTGTCACTATTACCTACTTTACCATTTTTAAAAGCCTTATTATGAATTAAACTTTTTCCAGTACCAGGGTTCAATTTCAATATTGTATTAACGGGTTTCTCAGCGTATTCAAACGAAATGTCACCTTCTTTAGTTGAGGCTTTGACGTCAGACTGTGCCGGCATTTTTTTAAATTTAACTTCACCATGATCATTAATAAATATAGTTTGCTTTAATTTACTATTAATGATAGATAGCTTACCACCTTTTAACTTGAAATCACTATTAACTATGTTGCTATTTTTTATATATAAATCTTTACTAAAATTTGTATATAGGTTTACATTATCAAATTGAACATTATCTAAATTAAAGTCACCAGTATGATTAATAATATTACTATCATTCAATGCTATACCAGAAATTTTTAAATGACCTGCATCCATATCAATATTTAAGGATTTTATTTTATTATCAGGAACTTCTATCGTTAATTGTTTTTTATTATGATAAAAAGGGTTCAAATCCGTAGAATACCCTCTGTTCTTATTTTGTGAATCTCTTACTTTAAGACATTTATCTTTAATTTTAGTTTGAATATGATTATCACCATTGTATGTTATCTTGAATTGACTACCTTTTTTTAATGTTAAATTGCTATTATCTAATTTAACATCTAAACGGTTAAATATATCTTGTTGAAACGTCTTGTCATAATTTTGGGTATCATATTTATCTTTATCAAAGACAAACCAAGTTGTCGTGGCAGCAATAAAAAAGACAATAAATACACTTATACCGATAAAAAAGAGCTTTTTCATTTTTTGACGCTCCCTTTAACTGTTTTAATATACCAAGTTAAGTATTTTAAAATAATGCGATATATATACTCTAATACTTTAAATATTATAATGATACATACTAAACCAATCCCCGAATAAGAAATAGCAAATAAAATATTACTTATTGAGTCATATATACCTTTTAAAAAAGCATTGATGATCAAGAGAATTGGACAGAATAATAACGTTAAAGATAATAAAAATAGCAATAAAATAATAATACCAATTAAAGTTACAGGTATTAAAATTACAAACATTGACAATATACCTAAACTTAACGATGCTATGACAGCGCGAGCGATATTAGTAAAATTAGGTTTGATTTGAGCATAGTCAATAATATTTTGTGCTTTTACTTCATTAGCTACATCATAAGGATCTTTTAATTTTTTTATGATTTTTTCTTCTGATTCACCATTTAATTCTTGTTCATAAAAGTACGTTTCATATTCATACATTTTTTGATCGATTAATGGTCTTGGCAAACCTTTAAGTGAGGTTTCTAATTCATTTAAATACGTAATCTTATTCATATTAGTCACTCATCCTGATTATCATATTCAATACTCTCTTTTTCTGTGATTAAATCTAACAACGCTAATGACTGAAAAATTCAATACGTTTAATTTCACGATTTTCACATAATAAATTTAATTTCATGTGATGGTCACGATCTAAGTATTTAATTGATTCATATTTCTTACCTATAATGTTCTTTTTATAATTAAAGCCTAATTGGTTAATGACATCATCAATTGATTCTCCAATATTACCATCAAAGCTAGTATTGACCGTACTATCTTTTACAAGCATAATACCTTTAACTACGTTATCTTTTTGTCTAACTTTGACTGTTAAATTAGGATGTTCTTTATCACTATAAAATTTAAATCTTTCCATTTTAATTTTTTTATTAATTTCATAACCTTTGTCATTAAATGTTTGGTTTAGCTGTATGTTATTTATTGTCGTATCTGATAAATCTACTGTTTTTGTTTGACGATATTGTTGCAGTCCAATAACTACTAATATGGCACAAATCAAAAAAAGACCAAATACTATCCAGCGATTTTGAATTCGCAACGAGGTCACCACTTTCCATTTTATTAATTTAAATATAGCATATGCTTTTATTTGTTTCATCTTTAACAAGATTTAACATAAATAATGCAATTAATTTATTTTATTACCTTTTATTAACATAAATTGGTATAATATTGTAAATGCTAAAGGAGGTTTTTACGATGACAAATTTAGAAACTTATTTCAAAAATAGTCAGCCATTAAATGATTATATTGATAGTATGAAAACTAACAAAGATAATATCAGCGAAATCTATCAATCATTTGACATGCCAAATGACAGTGAACGCCTTAATAAAATCAGCAACATGGACTACTCTAAAGTATTAGTCATTACTGAAGACTGGTGTGGCGATGCCATGATGAATTTGCCAATTTTAAAACATATCAGTGAAGCTTTAAATCTTGAAGTACGTGTTTTCCATAGAGATGATGATACACGCTTAATTGACCAATACTTAACAAATGGTAAATCTCGCTCAATTCCTATTTTTGTATTCTTGAATGATCAATATGAACAAGAAACTGTTTGGGGTCCAAGAGCTTCTGAAGTACAAAAATTTGTGACTGATTTACGTAATGATAAATTGCCAAGTAAAGACCATCCAGATTATAATGACTTAGAAAAAGAAACACATTTAATTATTTCTAACCGTTATAAAACAGATGCTACATTCTGGAAAGCAGTTTATAATTCTATCTTAAATAAACTCGAAACTAAATAAAACAATACAAAAGCGAGTCATATTCGATACTTCGATCAATGACTCGCTTTTATTTTAATTAAATATCCTTTTTAGCCGCATATAATACACTAATTATGAATAACACAATGATAGATGCAATAGAAATGAACCATTGCCAATTGGTAAAATCAATATTAACTTCTGTCATTTTATTAGTTAGATACGTAAATGGTAAATATTTAAATGACTTATTAATTTTATCTCCAATAGTTGGTATCAAGCCAATTAATGGTTGAATAAAAGGCACTATTAGCAGTAAAAAGATACCTAATGTGAATATCACCGCTGTTTGCTGCACCACTAATGTCACGAATAACAACACTAATCCAAAGAATAAGAAGAAGATTAAATAAAACCAAATATTATTTAAAAATTTATCTCCATCTAAAGCTTTTCCTTTTGTTGATTGTTGCAATATCATCATTAAAATATATTGTAATAATGTAAATAATAAAGAAATTCCAACAATTGATATTGTTTTTGCGACAATATAACCAATACGGCTCTTCATTTTACTCATATACAACTGTATTGTCCCTTGAGAATAATCACGAGTTATCGTTTTAATAATAAATAATAACCCTATGAATAAAAATAGCCAATTAGATAACGCGAATACCATGTCGTAATTCACTTCATGTGATGGATTGTTTTTGGCATTAGACATTAACATCGTTTGCATCGTTGATAATCCAGCAACCACAATAAGTGATATATATGTTAATGGACTTTTTAAAATACTATAAAAATCAAATTTAACGAGTTGGAATATATTCATTAGTTATCACCTCTTTGATTAATATTGAAGTACGTATCACGTAGTGAACTCTTACGTGTTTCAATATATTGTGGGTAGATATTTGCTTTAGCTAACAATTTTAATAATTGCTCATAATTATTTTGAGATTTAATCATGATATGGCCATCTGCTTTTTCAGATTGTTTAATATCAAATTCTACTGATAGTGCCTCAATAGCTTGATCGAACTGAGCATGATTAACAGTAATTAGCGTCACTTCTTGAGGTCCACCATCTTTCATATTAATATCTTGTACAAAATGACCATCTCTTAAGAAGATTGCTCTATCACAAATCAACTCAATATCCTCTAATTTATGACTTGAAATAAGTATTTTCATACCTAATTCTTGTACTAAACTTTGTATAGTTGTTAAGACGTCGATTGAACCATCTGGATCCATACCATTTGTTGGCTCATCCAATATTAAATATTTAGGTTTATTCATTAAAGACACCGCGATTGCTAACTTCTGTTTCATTCCCATAGAATATTTCTTAACTTTTTTCTTCACATATGGTCTCATACCAAATGCATCGATAATTTTATCAGTATATGCTTTATCAAAACCTTGTCCTAAGACTTGAGCAAATAATTTTAAATTATATAAACCTGATTTATTGTCATATAATTTGGGATGTTCAATTAAAAATCCAACATTATCTTTATGATTTAATGCTACTTTTCCTTTGAAATTTATAATATTACCATTCATGACTTTCATTAATGTTGTCTTACCAACACCATTTTTACCAATTAATCCGACAATTTGACTTGTTCCAAAATCAAAATTAATATCATCTAATACTTTTTGTGTACCATATTGTTTAGTAATATTTTCTAATTTCATCAAAGTCCTCCTTTAAATTGATTGACGCGTTATTTTTTTATACTGAATAAAGTAATTAATCATTAATGCTACAATACTTATGGCAATGAGACCATAATTTAATATGTAGACATAGTACTTTGGTAATGTAAAACGATTAAAAATAAAATAATCGACAAAATTTATCACTATAGCAATAAACAAAGGTAACAACCAAGCAATAGTTATAATATAAAATATATATGATATATAACTTCTACGTAATTCAGTCATTTTACTAAAAGCAACAGGTAATGATAAAAAGTTAGCTACAATAAAATTAAAGAACGTAGGAAAATAAATATCGTTAACGCCTAATGACATTGAATTATCGTCGTATAAGTATAGAACCAAGGCACCTAAAAAAGTAAAAATGATACAAGTAATATAATTTGAGTTTAATAAGTCCTTTTTAGAAACAGGTAAACTACCAAATATAAAATAGGAATTGTTACCACCTAAGCGTTTATGCACTCTAAATAAATGGCCAGAATCAAGTATAAAAACAACAAAAACTAATATAAATGCTAAGAACCCAAAAATATAATAAGTTATAGAGTCTTTAGCAAAAGAGGCGTAAATTGGGTAAAACAGTAATGCAATAGCATATGTAATAAGTGTCAGCTGGCGTAATTTCAAATTTCTCATAATCAGGTTTTTCATTGTTTAAAACCTCCACTTTGCTTATGACAATTGTCTTTACCATTTTCTAAATAAACCATTAACTTTTCAATCGTTGGTCTTTCGATTTCAACTTTATTGCCTAAAATTTCTTCAAATACTTGTGCATGTTCTGTTAATGCGGTAAATCCTGTTGCACGTTCATCTTTATATAATAACAATGATGATAATTCATCATCTAAATCCAATATTGAACCATGAATGATTTGATAACGTTGTAAAATATCATTAGTTGACCCATGCAATTTGATTTGTCCATCACTGAGATAAACAATATAATCGGCAATCATTTCTAAATCTGAAATAATATGTGTCGACATAAATACAGTTTTATTGCTCTTAATTAATTCTTGCTGAATCATTTCAAGTACTTCATTTCTAACAACTGGATCTAAACCTGACGTTGGTTCATCAAATATAAATAAATCTGCGTGATGTGATAATGCTATTGTTAATGACAATTTCATTTTCATACCTGTTGACAACGTTTTAATTTTCTTCTCAGGTACTATATTAAATCGTTGTAGTAATTGAAGGAATTTGTCATGATCCCACCTACTATAAAATGGTGCGATGATTTTTTCTAATTTTTTAACTGTCCAATTTTCATTAAAATAGCTCTCAGAATAAACAAAACCAATTCTATCTTTAATACCCACGGGGTCTTCTTGCATACGTTGTTGCCACAGTGTAATTGTGCCAGATTGAGGACTGTATAAATCCATAATTAAACGAATAATTGTAGTCTTTCCAGCACCATTCGTACCGATAAAACCAGTTACATAGCCTTCAGGAACTTGAAAGGTTATATCATTAAGCTGTAATCCACCTTGTTCAAATGTTACTGCATTTAATTCAATAGCATTCAAGATAATTCCTCCTCGTATATAAGAGCTAAAATATCTTGTAATTCTTCTAATGACATACCAATCGTTTTAGCTTCTTTAACTAAATCTTTAGTTAAATTTTCAATTGCAAAAAATTGCTTTTCTTTAAAGATAGCGCTATCTTGTTCTTTCACAAAAGTCCCTTTACCTCTAATTGTTGTTACAAAGCCATCTTTTTCTAAATCCTCATACGCTCTTTTAGTCGTAATTAGACTAACTTTCAAATCTTTCGCTAATTCCCTCATTGATGCTAAGTGTTCTCCTGGTTGAACATATCCTTTGAGAATATTTTCTTTAATCTGTTGCTTGATTTGTTCATAAATTGGAGAGTCACTATTATTTTTTAAAATTATTTTCATGAATGTCCCCTTTCAGAACTGTATATACACACTATATACACTATATACAATTTTGTAAACTATAAACCTTCCAATGAGTCAAAATACTTCCCATAATGTGATGATATTGACTTATTTAGAGTACAAATGTGTTGTATTGCTAATGAAATTGGGACCGACATAAATATTTCAAAGCAATGATTGCATAGATATTCTTCTGACATATTAATATAAAATCTGCATGTGACTTTTTGATACGGTATCATACCCACTTTAGTATTAGTGATTAGAGCGATAAAACATTGATTCACCAGCACTTTTTCATCAGACAATAACTGCCATATGCATCAGATTGTCTATAGGATCCTATTAGATACATTCTCTTCACCATATCCTACTTAGCTATGTTAAGAAAATTATTAATAAAAAAACTGCACTAACAATGATCTATATGTGAATAAGTTCTTGATTATCACATAAGCTATTGTTAGGCAGTTAACTATTTTTTATTATTCTTACGTCGATCATTATGTCTACTAATAAACGCACAAATCATAAACATAATTGCTGCTAGTAAAAGTTTTATTCCTTGTTCTTCACTATTTGTTGATTGTAAATAATAACCAACAACAAATAATATGATAGCAATGATTACAAATATTTTTGTTAAATGCTTCATTTATTTCACCTCAACATTTCCCATTATAACAAACTTACGATTACATGTTGAGTTCTTCTATATCATCATTTTGATGAGTTGTTGCTTAACATTTATTAAATTAATGTGCCCAATTTTAAATGAACTGTACCCTTAATAATTAAGATGATAGTTACTGATTGCTTTAAACTATTTTTTATTTTTCCATTTGCTTTCTAACCAAATCCTTAACACAATTAAAAAAGATCCAGTAATCAAAGTCATTAAACCTTCTTGCCACCATTCCATTTTATGACCTCCTAAATTACACCATCAAAATTGACTTTAAAAAGTTTCTATACATATTCTAACATAAAATGCGAACATGTGTTCGTATTTTAATTGTTATTTTTAAATTTGTCGATAGAACCCACAACTTCACTTTATCTTTGTTATAATTGAATATAATATGTATTTGAAGTCAATTTTAAAAGAGAGGTTAGTCAATAATGAATCCATTAGCCCAAAATTTAAATCAACAACTTGAACAATCCAATCCTCAAGTCTTAGCTATGCTATCTAGTTTAGGACACAATATGTTTTATCCAAAAGGTATTTTGTCCCAATCTGCAGAAGCTAAAAGTACAAAATTCAACGCTACAATTGGTATGGCAACAAATAAAGAGGGTAAAATGTTCGCACCTTCATTAGATAATATGTTTAATGATTTAACACCAGACGAAATCTTCCCTTATGCACCTCCTCAAGGTGTAGAAGAACTTAGAGATTTATGGCAGCAAAAAATGTTAAAAGATAATCCCGATTTAACTAAAGAACAAATTACACGTCCTATTGTTACAAATGCCTTAACACATGGTTTATCTTTAGTTGGAGACTTATTTGTAGACTCAAATGATACGATTTTATTACCTGAACATAATTGGGGCAATTATAAATTAGTATTTGATACTCGTAATGATGCACAAATCGACACATATCCTATTTTTGATGAGCAAGGTCATTACACAACAAGTGCATTAGTAGAAACATTAAAGCATTACAACAAAGACAAAGTCATTATGTTGTTAAATTACCCTAATAATCCAACTGGTTACACACCAACAGCTGATGAAGTTGAAACAATTGTTGCAGCTATTAAAGAGCTTGCAGATAATGGAACGAAAGTTGTTGCTGTAGTAGACGATGCTTATTATGGCCTATTTTATGAAGATGTATACAGACAATCATTATTCACTGCATTAACAGCACTGAAATCTCAAAACATCTTACCAGTTCGTTTAGATGGTGCGACTAAAGAATTCTTTGCTTGGGGCTTTCGTGTTGGATTTATGACATTTGGTACGGCTGATCAAACAACAAAAGATGTCTTAGAAGCTAAAGTGAAAGGTCTAATTCGCAGTAATATTTCTAGTGGTCCACTACCAACTCAAAGTGCCGTCAAACATGTGTTGAAACATCATGAACAATTTGATAAGGAAATTGCCAAAAATATCGAGACACTTCAACAACGCTATGATGTTACAAAAGAAGTTGTTTATGATGTCAAGTATAATAAATATTGGCAAGCTTATGACTTTAATTCAGGTTACTTTATGGCTATTAAAGTACTTGGTGTTGATCCAGAAGACTTGCGTAAACATTTAATCGAACATTATTCAATTGGTGTTATTGCTTTAAATGCTACTGATATTCGTATTGCTTTTAGTTGTGTAGAAAAAGAAGATATTCCGCATGTTTTTGATTCAATTGCCAAAGCCATTGATGATTTAAAATCATAACATTATATATTTTTATGAGAGTTAAAGGTAAGCAAATGCTTGTTGCCTTTAACTCTTTTTTATTAGTTTGACAAAAATTTTATTAGTTGAAACGTCTTTGTTTAGATGTTCTTATCACAGTAATGTTAATTTTATAGAATTGAAAAATCTAACATATACTACTTTTGTGAAATTAAAAAACAACAGTAAGATGTCTTTTTAATAATCATCTTACTGCTGCTTATTAGCATTATATTAAGTTTTGTTGTTACATAAGCTTAATAAAGCTTATTGTTAATTTTTTTAATTAACTCATATTGTTAGTTATTTTATTTATTGACGTTGTTTATGTTTACGTCTAAAAATTAATGATAATCCAAGTAATGACATTAAAGCGTACATTAAACCATGGTTGTCGTCATTTACTTGTCCCGTTTGTGGTAATTTTTTCTTATCTTCTTTCTTAGTTACTTGTTCACCATTATTATGACTAACAGTTAATACTTCTTTCTGTTCTTTTACCTTTGTTAGCTGTTGGTTTATTATATTTGTTAGTGTTTCTTTGTCTGTTAAAACTTGTGTCTTACGTTGACCGAGGTGATGATTATTAGCTACTTTTTCAAAAATGTGTATTGTAATGCCATCTTTAACCATTGTTTCAAGGAAACGATATCCTGGAATTTCACCAGCTTGTCTTGCTGATTGTGGATATTTGTCATCTTCAATAGGGTCTTTTAATATTTGTCCTTTTGTATCCATCCACACTGTTACATGAAGCACAGGTAGATCTTGTTGTATAGCATTAATACCGTCTTCAGGTTGACTAGTCCAAATCAATGGTTCATTCTGTCCAGTTGAATTAGTAGTTTCAGTGTTATTAGATACATGTGTTAAATCTGAACCATGTACTGAATTATTATTATTGGATATGACATCTGAATGATTATCTTGTTGTGACGAATTTTCAGTTACTTTATTGTGTGGATTTATATTATTATCGTTTGAGTTTGATAAGTTTTGACTGTTATTATGCTCATTATTTTGTATCGCAGGTGTTTGTTGGTTATTCCCCGTATCATTATTTTGGTTATTAGCTTGCAATGAATGATTTTCATTATTTTGATTTATTATAGGCACATGATGATTTTCTTGATTATTATTATGATTTGTAGCTTGATTTTCATCATTTGGAAGTACTGAATTTAATTTTTTAAAGATATAACGTGTAATGCCATCTTTCATTTCCATACCTATATATTGATAACCTTTAAAGCTTCCTACTTCTTTAGCTTCTTCAGGATTTTTATCATCTTCAACAGGGTCTTTTAATATATTACCTTCTGTATCTACCCATACTGTTACATGAAGTATAGGTAATATTTCATCGTCAAATTTTTCAGATGCTAATGTTTGAGTCACACTTTTTCCATCACTATTTCCATTTTTTACAGTAGCTGTAATCGTTCCTTCAAATTGAGCTATGTCACCTGATATTGTTACTTCACCAGTCTTAGGATTAATATGAACTGATGGATATTGGTTATTTACTAATTGCCAGTCATCTTGTTGTTTTACAGCATTAATGGTAAATGTAGAGGCATCAGTATTGTCAATTTCAATCATTAATTGATTAACATTTTCTGGTGGACGTATCATTGTGATATGTTGGTCTGTATCTTCTTCGATGATTGCTGCTAATTGAGGTGTAGCCATTTTAGCATGCATCGTTGTACTAGCTGCTTGACTAGGATCACTGTTTTTATTGACTGCAATGACGTTAATTTCACTGTTTGGCTGCACTGCAGTATGTTCTACAGTAACAACTCCTGTGTGGTCATCAATCATAATACCTGCTACTGATGGATTAAGTACCCATAGATTATTCGCTTTCATTGCTGTGATGGTTTGACCTGCTCCTGTCGTATCGACATATTTTATCGTCATCGATGTTGTATCACCTTGTGGTGTAATCGTGACACTTGCTGTTGCTCCATTTGCTGCTACAATTGGTGCTGCTGGTGTTGCTTCTTTAATTGACATCTGAACTGTATGTTCTTCACTAACATCACTATTGCCTTTTACGGCTGTTGCTTTTATATCACTATGTGGCTGCACTGCAGTATGGTCTATGGTAACGACACCTGTTTGATTGTTAATTGAAATTCCTGACACTGCTGGTTTAAGTGACCATAGATTATTGACATTTGTCGCTGTTATTGTTTGATCTGTTCCTGTCGTATCAGTATATTCAATTGTCATTTTACTTGTATCACCTTGCGGAGTAACTATTACGCTTGCTGTTGCTTCATCTGCTGTTACAGTTGGTGCTGCTGGTGTTGTTTCTTTGACTGGCATTTGCACTGTATGTTCTCCACTGACATCACTATTACCTTTTTTGGCCGTTGCTATTACTTCGCTATATGGCTGCACTGCAGTATGGTCTACATCAATAACTCCAGTTTGACTGTCAATAGATATACCTTGAACTGATGGATTAAGTGACCACGTATTATTTACTTTTGTTGCTGTGATAGTTTGGTCTGTTCCTGTTGTATCTGTATATTTAATCGTCATTTCAGTGATATCACCTTGTGGTGTAATCACAACACCTGCAGTCGGTTCATCTGCTGTTACAATTGGTGCTGCTGGTGTACCTTCCTTAATTGGCATTGTAACTTGCGTTTCACTACTACTATCACTGTTGCCTTTTACAGCTGTTGCAATTACTTCGCTATTTTGCTTTACTGCAGTGTGATTAATTGTAACAGCACCACTTTGATCATTAATCGACATACCTGCAACTGATGGATTGAGTGACCATATATTATTCGTTTTCGTTGCAGTTATAATTTGGTCTATTCCTGCCGTATCGACATACTTGATTGTCATTGATGTACTATTGTCTTTTGGTGTAACTAATACACTTGCTGTTGCTTCATCTGCTGTTACACTTGGTGACGCTGGTGTTGTTTCCTTCAATTGTGTAAATAATGTTTGAAGTTCTGTCGTCATTTGATTAATACTCGCTTGATTTTGACGATGAGTAATATCAATGTGATTATTTTCTTCATTTAAAATATTATTCGCTTCTACTATTTTAGCTTTTAATGCATTCCAGCTTTCAGGTGTATAATCCGCTTCATTTAATGTATGCAATTGTTGAGTAATGTCATTTACTTTTGTTTGTAAATCAGTTTGGTACATTAATAATTGAACAGTTTGCGCACTTGCTGCATGTTCACCTGTTTTTTGTCTATCTTTACCTCTAAATGGTGCATCAGTTTGATACGTTAAATTACCATTCAATTCTACATTTTTAGGTTCTGAAGCTTGAAATTCAGCTATATAAGAAATCGTTTGGCTTTGGCCTGCCCCCACTTTTCCAATAGTTAATGTTAATACATTTGTAGTTTGATCATAGCTTCCTTGAGCACCAGTTGCAGAAATAAACTTAGAATTTGCAGGTAATGTCACTTTATAAATAACATTTTTAGCAGTAGTATGACCTTTATTTTCTAAATTAAATGATACTGTACCTTGAGCAACATTTGCTGTAGCTGAATTAGCACTTACAGTATATGATGTTTGAGGTAAAGATGTTTCAATAAAAGCACCACTATTCACGCTTACGTTACTAACTACCCCTCCATAATAAATGTTAGCAGGCGCTGAACCATAGCCATTTGCACTACTAGTTTGTCCAGATGTTAAATTATTGTTATCTGAAATAGGTAAAAATGTCACACGTACACGATCTAAATTATCGGGAATATTTACCATTGTACTCAATTTCCCTGTTGGAAAACTACTCATTCCATTAAGTCTATTATCAAACAATATTTGATTACCAGTAGTATCGCTTATTTTCAATTTAGCCCCTGTTACACTACTTTTAAACGTCATACTAGCAGATGTGAATCTCACGACAAGTTCTGATCCTGGTACAACACTAATATCTTGATAAATTCCTGCTACTTTAGGGCTTAAAGTTGTTCTCGTATTACCATTAGTAGTCACTGCTAAGACCACACCATATGGTGCTGAAGCATCACTCATATAAGGTCTATAATCTCTTGCAGTTAAAGTATTAAATATTGGAAATTCTGGGTTAGGATTTGTTGATAAGCTCGTCCAATGATCTACACCAGTGACAAATGTAACTTTTTGTGAAGTTGTCGGTAATGAGCCTCCTGTCACATGATCAAAATGACCATTCTCTATTGCAGTATTAGTCTCATTGAAGTGTAGCGGATCATTATTACTTGCTGGTGCTGGATTGGTATTCACACTTCTTTTATGAATACGATGATTTACGCTCGGCGATTGACTATTATGTTGCGTATGGGTAATATTTTGATTATGTATAGAATCTGCAGTACTGTTTTGCTGTGTAGGTTGATTGGCTAATTTACTTGCTAAAGATTTATTAGAATCAGTACTTGTGTTATTAAGTTGAACATTGTCTCCTATGTTTGTATCATTTAATGACGTACTGTTTTCAATTTGTGGTGTATTATTGGATTGTAATTGAGATGATACTTCACTATTAATATGACTTATATTTGTCGAAGTATTCATATCTTTTTTAATTTCGGAAGCTTGTGCAATGTGATTTTGATTTAAAAATAAAAAGAATGCTGACACAATAATACTTGCAGCTCCGTATCCTTTGTAAGTTCTAATTGAAAATCTAGTAATCTTTTTCTTGTCTAAGTTGTTGTTTCTCTTGTTGTTCATTATTTATCTTTGTCTCCTTTATTATTTCAGGTAGGTATAACTCTAATGATATAAAATCCAATATAATGTTCCACTATTTTTATATTTCTAAAATAAAATAGCACAAAATTAAAATTATAACAACTTAACTATAACAATTATTAGAAAGTTAAAATATATTATGCAATAAATTTTAAAAATCAACATACAGCCTATATGCTGGTAACATTATACGACCGAAATTAATATCTCAATAGCAAAATAGGTATATAAAAAGACGCTTCCCAAAAGTTCAGTCAACTTAAGGAAAACGTCTCAAAAGAATTATTTTGAAATCCTGTTTTAGTTCAGCTGAATCAAAACAGGATTTTTATTTTTTTGTTGTTTCATGTCATAATTATGTCATTTATAATGACGAAACACCTTTATACCAATGTTTATGAGTGGTTTTACATCATTCCTGGCATTCCGCCACCCATGCTTGGTTGATCATTATTTTTATCAGGAATTGATGCTACAACAGCTTCTGTTGTTAAGAACATTGCTGCAACACTTGCTGCATGTTGTAATGCTGAACGTGTTACTTTAGTTGGGTCAACAATACCTTTTTCTAACATATTAACCCATTCATTTGTTGCTGCATTGAATCCAACACCAGTTTCAGCATTTTTTAAGCGTTCAACAATGACTGATCCTTCTAAACCAGCATTTTCAGCAATTTGACGTACGGGTGCAGTTAATGCTTTAAGTACAATATTCACACCAGTTTCTACATCGCCTTCTGCTTCAATAGCACTCACTTTTTGATATACATTAACTAATGCTGTACCGCCACCTGCAACAATACCTTCTTCTACTGCTGCACGAGTTGAATTTAATGCATCTTCAATACGTAGTTTGCGTTCTTTCAACTCAGTTTCACTTGCTGCACCAACTTTAATAACTGCAACGCCACCAGCTAATTTAGCAAGGCGTTCTTGTAGTTTCTCACGATCAAAATCTGATTCAGTTTCTTCAATCTGTGATTTAAGTTGGCTGACACGAGCATCAATGCTATTTTCATCTCCGTCACCATCGACTACAGTCGTATTATCTTTAGTAACTTCAACTTTGTTAGCAGTACCTAACATATCAATTGTGGCATCTTTTAGATCTAAACCTAAATCATCAGTAATGACTTGTGCACCAGTTAAGATAGCTAAGTCTTCTAACATAGCTTTACGACGATCACCAAAGCCAGGTGCTTTAACTGCTACGGCAGTAAATGTACCACGCATACGATTTAATACGATATTAGTTAATGCATCGCCTTCAACTTCATCTGCAACAATTAAAATTGGTCTATTAGATTGTACAATTTGTTCAAGTAAAGGTAAGATATCTTGGAATGAAGAAATTTTCTTATCAGTTACTAAAATATATGGACGTTCTAATTCAGCTACCATTTTATCTGAATCAGTTACCATATATGGTGATTGGTAACCGCGATCAAACTGCATACCTTCAACAACTTCTAATTCAGTATTTAAACCATTAGACTCTTCAATAGTTATAACACCATCGTTGCCTACTTTTTCCATCGCTTCAGAAATATAACGTCCAATTTCTTCATCAGCTGCAGAAATAGCACCAACTTGGGCAATTTCATTTTTATTTTCTACTTTTTGAGAAATATCGTGTAACGCTTCAACAGCAACTTTAACTGCTTTATCAATACCTTGTCGCAAACCAACTGGATTAGCGCCACTTGTGACATTTTTTAACCCTTCTTGAATCATAGCTTGAGCTAATACTGTTGCAGTAGTAGTACCGTCACCAGCAATTTCATTTGTTTTATTAGCCACTTCTTGTACTAATTTAGCTCCCATATTTTCATATGGATCTTCTAATTCAATTTCTTTAGCAATAGTTACACCATCGTTTGTGATTAACGGTGCAGTAAACTCTTTATCTAAGACAACATTACGTCCTTTTGGACCAATTGTAACTTTAACAGCATTTGCTAATTGGTCTACTCCACGTAACATTGCTTGACGTGCGTCTTCAGAGAACTTTAATTCTTTAACCATATATTAAACCTCCATTAATAAACTAAAATTAATCTTTGTTACTTATTTCTTAAAATGATTTCTATATCTATATCGTAATTATTCAATTACTGCTAAAATGTCTTCTTCATTTAATACTAAGTATGTGTCATCGTTTCTTTTTACTTCTGTGCCAGCATATTGTTGAAAGACAACTCTGTCTCCTTCTTTAACTTCAGGAGTCACTCGTGTTCCATCATTTAATAAGCGTCCGCTTCCAACAGCGACAATAACGCCTTCGTTAGATTTTTCTTTAGCACTATCAGTTAAAACAATACCGCTTTTTGTTGTTTGTTCTTGTTCTTGTTTTTCAATAATCACACGATTTCCAATTGGTTTAAGCATGATTGTTCCTCCTTTATGAACCTAATGTTAGCACTCAACTTTAAAGACTGCTAATACAATTTTAATAATAATCAAATTTGGTCAAAATATCAAGCAATAAACTTTGCTAATTAATTTTTTGTACATCATTTCTATTTACGATAAAATAAGTTATAAACATAAATTTGGAGGATAACAATGAAAAGATTTTGGGTATCATTATTAACGGTATTAACTTATGCATTAGCATTATATTTACCTAGTTTTATAATCAAAACAAGTTTCTTCCAACAGTATGAAGGTATGGAACTTGCTAAGATGTCTATATATGTACAATTAGTATTATTTCTAATTGCAGCAATTATTATTATTTTGATTAATCTTAGAATTAAAGACCCCACTCAACTTGAAATGGGACCTAAAGAACCTATGCGCTATGTCGTACCATGGGCGTTAGCTGGCTTTGCTATTGTCATGGTGTATCAAGTTATCGTAAGTTTGATATATACTCAAATCTTTGGACAACAACAAATGAGTCCAAATACTGAAAGATTAATGATAATCGCTAAAAAAATTCCAGTCTTCATTATATTCATTTCAATAGTTGGTCCATTATTAGAAGAATTTGTTTTTAGAAAAGTAATTTTTGGTGAAATTTATAATGCTATTAAAGGCAATCGAGTAGTGAGCTTCTTAATTGCAACTACTGTTAGTTCACTAATATTTGCTTTAGCACATCAAGATTTTAAGTTTATACCTATATATTTTGGTATGGGGATCGTTTTCTCATTAGCTTATGTATGGACAAAACGTTTAGCTGTTCCAATCATCATTCATATGCTACAAAATGGTATGGTTGTCATATTCCAACTTATTGGAGCAGATCATTTACAAAAAATGCAAGAACAAGCCAATGTTATCTTACATTTAATATTTCACTAAAAAAGAAACGTGATTTCACAAATCACGTTTCTTTTTTATCTTTTCTTTTTAAAAACAACAAAATGAGCACAATGACAATTATTACAATCGTAATTGATGCCCCTATAATCCAGCCTTTATTATCAGTGTTTATCGTTGCTGATTTATTATTATTCTGTTGTTCTTTAGTTATCTTAGTATCACCTTGTTGCTGTTCTGTAGTTCTTTCATGATTGTTGCTATTTTTATCTTGAGGTTTCTTTAAGTCGGGCATGGAGCCAATTTTACCGGTAATTAACGCTAATATCTGCTCATCCAAATTGTCATAATATGCATTTGCCTTTAGTGGATTGAAATATTGGAATCTAAAATAATCAGTACGTTGGTGAAGTCCATTTAAATTGTCATTACCACTAAAGTTTTGTTTACGAACGATATGATAAATGTCACTATCTGAAATGTTAGATTTATCTTCACCCAATTTATTAATTTGATTAATAATAAATGGATTATATTTTGATGCCCCTGTCGCTATAGCATTAAATCGACTTTTGTTCACATTATTCATATGTCCATAGTGGGGAGCATTATTTAAACTTGTCAGTTGTCCAGATGAATATGATGCATGTTGCGAACTGTTAGATTTAATATAATTTGAATTGTTATTCCAACCATTATTTATCGTTCCTTGTTGACTTTGAGAATTATTTTGAGAAGAATGAGACGATTGGTTAGATTGCTGTGAATTTGAGTTGTTAGAATGGTTGCCACTTTGCTGGCTATTACTTGAACCATTAGGTTGTGGTTTAGGTTTTACATTTGAATCAGGTTGATTGTGTTTCCCATCATTTTTTGAATCATCAGTATAATGTCCATTTTGATTCTCTGTGTCTATATTTGTTGAACCATTATTGTTATCGTTATTTGATTGTTCTTTATTATTTTCATCTTTGTCTTGGTTAGACGGTTTTTTCCCTGTACCTTGTGTACCTTCACTATCATGTTGGTTATTATTATCTTGCTTATTAGAAGTTTGAGATTCTTCCCTTGAATTCTCGTTATCTGATGCATTTTTATTACTGCGATGCGTTGTCTCAATATTATTAGATACTGGCTTATTCATTTCATTACCATAATTATTTTGTGATGTTTCGTTGACTGCTGTTTCATTAGTAGCGGCGTCAGCAACTGTACTATAAGTGACATTCCCTATCATAATCGTGCTAACCAATAACAAAGATTTGGCTATTTTATCTATTTTCATTAAGTATAGTCACCCCCCACTTATCAATTTAGCTTCAACTTAAGTATATTAAAGATTGATAGTAATTGCATTTATATATGAAATTTGAAAATAAATATTAATATTCTTGAAACTTTCGTAATTATCGCTTTACTTTTATTAGTATAAATTTTATACTTAATCTATTAATTAATTTGGATTAACAATAAAGGAGACTGAAATTATGGGATTATTTAGTAAAGATAATAAAGAAATGACATTTAATGAAGCTATGGAAGCACGTCGTTCAGTTTATAACTTAAAAGAAACACTATCTATTAGTGATAATGAATTAGAGGAATTAATTGCACATGCAGTTAAACATGTTCCGTCAGCATTCAATTCTCAATCAACACGTATAGTTTTACTATTAAATGATAATAAAGATAAATTCTGGGAAAATGCAAAAGGTATTTTAAAAGAAGCTATGGGTGAAGATCGTGATTTCGAACCTACACGTCAAAAATTAGATAATTTCAAACATTCTTATGGTACAATTTTATTTTATGAAGACCAAGATGTAGTAAGTGGCTTACAAGAACAAATGCCAAGTTACTACGACAACTTTGCAATTTGGTCTAATCAAACTAATGCTATGCATCAATATGCAATTTGGACTGCTTTAGCAACTAAAGGTATTGGTGCATCATTACAGCACTATAACCCAATTGTAGATGAAGCTACTGCAAATGATTTTGACATCCCTAAATCATGGAAATTAGTAGCTCAAATGCCATTTGGTGATGTACGTGAACCAGCTGGTCAAAAAGAATTCAATCCAATTGAAGATCGTTTCTTAGTTAGAAAATAAACTTTGTTCAACGCAACTAATTAACAATGATAAATTAGTTATTTTAAGCTAAAGATGCATGACATCCTTAGCTTTTTTGCGTTTTGTTACAACTTTTAGTAAGTTTTATATATTAATATTAGAGGATGTGATTCGATGAAAATTCAAATATTACAATTACCTATCGTTTTTGGTGACACAGACAAAAATGAGCAACAAATAGTTCATTATTTTAACACTTATATTGACGATGATACCGAAGTAGTTGCTTTACCTGAAATGTGGAATACTGGCTATGATTTAGAAAATTTGAATGCAACAGCTGATAAATCATTACAACGTAGTTTGACATTCATAAAAAACCTAGCATTAACTTACCATGTTGATATTATTGCTGGATCGGTATCTAACATCAAAGAAAACCAAGTATTTAATACTGCATTTGCAGTCAATCGTGCGGGCCAACTAATCAATACTTACGACAAGGTTCATTTAGTACCTATGCTTAATGAACCACAATTTTTATCAGCTGGTCAACATGCTGCTGAAGCTTTCAAGCTCTCGAATGGTACTCTAGTGACACAACTAATTTGTTATGATTTACGTTTCCCAGAGATGTTAAGATATCCTGCGCGTCAAGGTGCTAACATTGCTTTTTATGTTGCTCAATGGCCTACTGCACGTGTCAAACATTGGCATGCTTTGTTAAAAGCAAGAGCGATTGAAAATGATATGTATGTTATTGGGATTAATGGCTGTGGCTTTGATGGACATACTGAATATGCTGGTCAATCTATTGTTATTGATCCTAATGGAGAAGCAATTGGTTCTTTAGACCAATATCCAAATTGTTTAACAGTCGATATTAATCTAGACAAAGTAGCACAACAAAGACGAGCTATTCCTGTATTTGATAGTATCAAAACCGATTTATATAAATAAAAAGGGTTCTCTGTCAAATTGGACTGATGTATCATTAATTTTTCAAGCCTCACTTTCCTAGGGTGCTGTCTCAGCCTGTAGTCTTCGACTAGCACTACTCCCTCAGGAGTCTCGGCTTTAAAATAATTTTTATTTTAAATTATTCATTTTTTATTTATCAGTCCTAAAAAATAGAGAACCATAAAAAGTCGCGAGCTTGGGAGGGGCTCGCGACTTAAATCTTATTATTAAGGGAATGTTTTACAGTTATTTTTCAATCTATTTTTTGGGGATGTTATTAATTATGAAAAAATTTTTATCAATAATGATAAATCGATATTGTTTACAATAGCATAATTGCTATGACTAATTAACGTATCTGTTAAGTAGTATGTTACATAGTACGTGGTCAAATAATGTTGACGCTTACTAATAAATGCTACTCACTCATTAGTATAGTGTTTGTTATCAAGTTGGGAAGTCTTCATAACAAATCATCATTGTACTATACGAAATGAAATTTCTAAGTAATTAACATTAATCTTCTTATTTTGAGAATTTATTTACTGTGTCGATAATCCATTTTACTAAGTCACCGATTGTTGAAATGATATCTGCTGCCATTGAAATCACTCCTTCCTTAATGTAAGTAAGATTAAACTTTAAAATTAAACAACTCATCAACTATTTTCCATCACATCTCTGTGATCTATTTATATTAAAACATGAATTTCGTATATTTTTTTAAATCTTTCGTAACTAATCAATTTTTATTCTTAACTGTTATTTAATTTATGATAAAATATTATTTATAAATTACATTTAACAGTTAAGTATACTTTTTCAACAGTTAGGCATTCTTACCAAAAAAGGTTGTACCAAATTGTATAATGTGACTAAGGAGAGTGGTACCAAATTGAACTACATCGACAAAAAAATAAACCAATTTGCCACTTATCTTCAAAAAAGAAACAACTTAGATCACATACAGTTTCTGAAAATACGTTTAGGTTTGCAAGTTGTAGTCAGTAACATAAATAAGACTATTGTTACTTATGGAATCGCCATATTCATGCATATGTTTTGGTATACATTAGTTATGCACATTGCTTATATGATGCTTCGATTCCACGCACATGGTGCTCATGCTAAATCAGCATTGCTATGCTATATCCAAAATATTATTATTTTCATATTATTACCTTGGTTAATGATTCATCTAGACATTAATATGTGGATTTATTATATTTTGAGTTTTATAGGATTAATCATAGTTATAACCTATGCACCAGCGGCTACTAAAAAGCAACCTATACCCAAACGCTTAGTTAATAGGAAAAAAATATTTTCCATATCTATATATGTCATACTTTCTATATTATCATTAATAATCAAACAACCTTTTGCACAATTAATTATTTTAGGCTTATTGATTGAAACAATTTCACTACTACCTATTTTCTTTTCTAAGGAGGACAAATAATGACTACTTTACTTAACTTATTCTTCAATGTATTTACTACAATTATTGAAAAAATCGGTACCGTTGCTGGTTATTCAACATGTTCATTATGGTATGATGAACCAGAAGTACCAGAAGAATTAACAAAATTATATGAATAACTAAAGAAAGTGTGAAAAAATATGGAAGTATTAAATTTTTTTCCATTAGCTATTTTTCAGATTATATTAACATTTATTGTTACAAAAATAATTAGTGATATTAAATATAAAAAAAGGGATTATGCTATTATTTTAGCAATTATAATCCCTTCTACTATTTTATATTACTTTTTTGGTAATACCACTTTAATATTTGTTTTTATTGCTATGCTTGTGTTTTTCTACACCAAAATAAAAGCATATGCCATTATAACTGTCTTAATAAGTCAATTAATTATGTATATGACTAACTATATTAATTTAATTGTCTTTTTATATATCCTATCTCATTATGAGAGTCAAATGATATTATTATTTATTTATATTTTGATTTTCTCAATTGTTCCTATAATACTGTCTTTTATAATTAAATTCATTATTGAACGTTTAAAAAATACATATTTAGCATCAAATAAACTGTACTTAAGTTTAATTTCTATCGTCATATTCTTCATATTAGGTTTCTTTTATACTTATTCTCAAATAGATAGTGATAAAATTGAAACAGTTAAAGCTTATACAGTAGTTTTCTTAGGTGTAATTCTTTTCTTAAGTGTACTAGTGTTTGTCTTTTCGCAATTTACGCTAAAAGAAATGAAATATAAACGTAATCAAGAAGAAATTGAAACTTACTATGAATATACATTGCGTATTGAAGCAATCAATAACGAAATGCGTAAGTTCCGTCATGACTATATTAATATTCTTAGTACGCTTTCTGAATATATACGTGAAGATGATATGCCTGGTTTACGTCAATATTTCAATCAAAATATTGTACCTATGAAAGATAATATTCAAATGAATGCTATCAAACTTAACGGTATTGAGAATTTAAAAATTCGTGAAATTAAAGGCTTAATCACTGCCAAAATATTGCTTGCCCAAGAAATGAATATTCCAATAAGCATTGAAGTACCTGAAGAAATGAATCATATCGATATGAATATGATTGATTTAAGTAGAAGTATAGGCATTATTTTGGACAATGCTATTGAAGCATCGAATGAAATTGATGACCCTATTATTCGTGTAGCCTTTTTAGAAGATAATGGCACGATTACTTTTATCGTGATGAATAAATGTCGCGATGATATTCCACGAATTCATGAATTATTCCAAGAGAATTTTTCAACTAAGGGTCAAAATAGAGGTTTAGGCTTATCAACATTAAAAGAAATTGCCGACAAATCAGATAATGTACTATTAGATACAACTATTGAAAATGGCTTCTTTATTCAAAAAGTTGAAATTATTAATAACCAATCGTAAGGATGTGTGCTTATGAAAATTTTCATTTGTGAAGATGACCCAAAACAGCGAGAAAATATGGTAACAATTATTAAAAATTACATTATGATAGAAGAAAAACCAATGGAAATTGCTCTGGCAACTGATGATCCTTATGAAGTACTTGAACATTCTAAAAATATGACAGATATTGGTTGCTACTTTTTAGATATACAATTAGCCTCTGATATTAACGGTATAAAATTAGGAAGTGAAATACGTAAGCATGATCCCGTTGGTAATATTATCTTTGTTACTAGTCATAGTGAACTAACTTATCTTACTTTTGTCTATAAAGTGGCTGCAATGGACTTCATATTTAAAGATGATCCTGCAGAGTTAAAAACAAGAATTATCGATTGTCTTGAAACTGCGCATACTAGATTACAATTATTATCTAAAGAAAGTAACGTTGAAACAATCGAACTTAAACGTGGTAGTAATTCTGTTTATGTTCAATATGATGATATTATGTTCTTTGAATCATCTACGAAATCTCATCGCTTGATTGCACATTTAGATAATCGTCAAATTGAGTTTTATGGTAATTTAAAAGAAATAAGTCAATTAGATGATCGTTTCTTCCGATGTCATAATAGTTTCGTTGTCAATCGTCGCAACATTGATTCTATTGACTCTAAAGAACGTATCGTTTACTTCAAAAATAAAGAACATTGTTATGCTTCAGTACGAAATATAAAAAAAATATAGTTTGGTACAGAAATTAATATATTAAAACGTTTTTTAGCATCAAAATGACCATCAATGACTTGTACATTGATGGTCTCTTTTTGATGTTATATTTAAAAATTTGTGGTTCTCTACCAAATTGGACTGATGCCATAATTATTTTTTAAGCCTCGCACCCCAGCTTGCACATTATAGTAAAAATTTTATTTTTAAAATTTTTCTATGACGGGTCCCTGCATTGCATGTTAGAGTTTCTGCTATCTTGATAGCTAGAAAATCTTATGCAGTTTATTATGAATTAATAAACTGTAAACCTATTTCAGATAACCAGTTTCTCTATGTTGGGTCCCTACCTCAGGAGTCTCGGCTTCAAAATAATTTATATTTTAAACTATAAAACTTTTATTTATAAGTACTTGACTAATCGTAGGAAATAGAGAACCAAAATTGTAACGTTTAAATTTAATTTATAACTTCTTCTAACGTTGGTAAACTGTCGATAGCTCCATATTCCGTTGTTACTTTTGCTGCCACTTTATTACTAAACGCTAAAATTTCTTGTCCTTCATTTTCAAATAATGTAGTTAAATCTTTAGTGTTTGATGCTAATAATTTACTAATGACCGCTCCAATAAAGGCATCACCTGCACCTGTTGTATCAACAGCTGTTACTTTAAACCCTTCATGACTGATAGTTTGTCCATCTTTTAAGTAAGCAACTGCCCCGTCCTTACCTTTAGTATAAATGACCACTTCAACATTACCTTTAAACAATGATTGTATTGCTTCGTCTTCATCTTTTATACCTGTTATAAACTCTAACTCTTCGTCTGAAACTTTAACTATATGAGCGTAAGGGATAAATTCCAATATAGCACGACGACAATCTTCTGGGTCATCCCATAATGGTAAACGTACATTAGGGTCAAAGACTACTGTACCCTTTGCAGTAAGCATATTATCAATCATCGCATGATGCGCTTGTTTCATAGGACTTTCAACTAAATCGACCGAACAAAAATGCATAATATCTTGTGAAGTCAATTGTAATTCTTCAATATTATCCTCATGATATAGCATATCTGCAGATGGTTTACGATAAAATGAAAAATCGCGTTGTCCATCTTCAGCTAAACTAACGAAAGCTAATGCTGTGTTTGCTTCATCCGTACGTTTAATATACGACACATTCACCCCTATGTCAGCAATTGTTTCAATGATACGATCGCCAAAAGCATCATTGCCTAATTGCGTAATCATATATGCTTGTTGACCTAACTTTTGAACTGCGCAAGCAACATTGCAAGGTGCACCTCCAACTTGTCTAGAAAATGTAGCTACATCTTTTAATTTTACATTCGTTGTATTGGGAATAAAATCGATTAATGCTTCACCTATAGCATATAAACGTCTCATTAAATATCATTCCTTAAGTCATATTTGGTAAATTGTAAATAAACTTGTCCTGATTCAGTTGATGTCTTAATGCCAATAGCATCTTCACTTGGGAAAATTCTTGAAGATAGTACTCGTTCTCCATCATTACAGAATATTTCAATACTTGAAGTATCAACAAAAATTTGCAATCTTTTTAGTGGTGTATCTAGAATAGTACTTCTTGTCATATCTTCTACATTAGCTGGTAATAAACCACTTTCTGATCTATCAAAAGTTAATTTATTTTGTTCTTTATTATAAGCAATCACTGTTGAAGTTGTTTTAGATGTACGTAATTCAAAGTAAATTTCTGTAGCATCATTCTCTAATACATCGATGATTAACTCATACTGTTTACCTTCATATGGATGTAATTTACGTGTGAATTTATTGGCATATCCTAATGCTGTTTCTTTATTATGACGTAGTTTTTCTAAAGCTTTATAAGGACGTTGCTTTAATTTACCGTCTTCTATTGTTAATTCTCTTGGTATTGTTAAACAATGCGCCCAACCTTCTTGATCAGTTGGATATTCTATTTCAGGTAATCCCATCCATCCTATTAAAATACGTTGACCATTTTCATCAGTAAAAGTTTGTGGTGCATAAAAATCAAAACCACGGTCTAATTCAATAAATGATTGATGGTCAAATGTTAACGTATCAATATCAAAATCACCTATCATATAACCTGATTGATAAATATTACGATATTTGTCATTGTCAGCTTCTAAGCCTTGTGGGCACATCAGCATAACATCATAACCATCTAACTTAAAGTAATCGGGACATTCCCACATATAACCAAAATTTGTTAAATGTGTCTTGATTTCTCCCAATAGTTTCCAATTTACAATATCATCAGTGACATATAATAATAATCGCCCTTGTTCTTCATTATTTTGAGCAGCTAAAATGGCATAGTATTGATCATCTATTTGAAAGACTTTCGGATCTCTAAAATGACTAGTATAACCTTCTGGTTGCTGACTAATCACTGGTTTAGGAAACTTTTCAATTGTGCCATCCTCTGCCATACGTGCAATCATTTGACTTGAATGTCTGTTCCAATTACTATCTCTATGATTTCCAGTATACATGTAATATAAATGATCATTATATTCAAAAGCGCTACCACTATAGACACCATGACTATCATATTTAGTATCTGGCTTTAAAATAGGACCATGCGGCTCAAATGATACTAAATCTTTACTAGTATAGTTATACCAATACTTTAATCCATGAACTGCTCCTAATGGAAACCATTGATGGGATACATAATATGTCCCTTTATAATAAATTAAACCGTTAGGATCATTTAATAATCCAGTTTCTGGTTGTATATGAAACGTTTGTCTATATTTTGATTGATCGACTTTACGTTTTAATTCTTTAAAATACTCTATATCAACATCTTCTATACGTCGATATCTCTCTTCTCTTGTCCAATCTATCATGGTTGTTGTACAGTCCTCCTTTAATAGATTATGTGTTAATCAATTATCATCTATTATAACAAAGATTTAACACATCATTTATGATTTATTCATACTTATTATAATACATTTGGTATCGGTTCCAAAATAAATTTAAAAATAAAGCGTCTATACTTTAACATTTATTGTGACGCTATAAGGTGCATGTTCTTTATTTAATAACTGTTGAATTTCTTCAATCGCACGTTGTCCCGCTTCAAAATAATTGAAATGTACCGTTTTAATTGAAGGCGATACCAACTGTGTCATAGGATCTCCACCAAAACCATAAACTTGTTGTGGTTTAAGTTGCGTATCGTTATCCGAACAATATTTATATATAGCTAATGCTATCGTATCTGTAGCGCCGACAATTGCATCAGCATGACTAATATGTTGCAGTTTTTCTGACACATCTAACTTTGCATCCATATAGTTAAACACTGTTTCGTGAATGCGTGGTTTAATATGATATTCTTGTAATTTATCTAATAATCCATTTTTTCTATTTATACCTATGGCAATATCATTTTCACTAACACTAAACACTTCTACATCTTTATAACCTTGTTGACCTATCCATTCGCCAACAATTTGCCCAGCCATATAATCATTATGAATAATACTATGTAATAATTCATGTTGCTGTCCTACAATAACAACTGGAATATCAATTTTTTGAATGGCCTCTATATGTTGATCTGTGATATCAGTTGCCATTAAGACAATACCATCAACTTTACTTCGTGCAAATGTTTCTAACGCTGTGATTTCAGCATTAATATCCAATCCAGTATAGTTCAATAATAATTGTGATTGGAATTTTTGACATTGCATTGCTAAACCTTTAACCGTCTCGTCAACAGCAAATGAATTCATTCTTGGGATGATAGCACCAATGAGGTGAGTTTGTTTAGCTCTCAAACTTTGTGCAAATTGATTTGGCTGATAGTCGTTATCTGCAATAATTTTGGTTAGTTTTTCACTCGTTTCTTTACTAACTGAGCCATTATTTAAAAATCTTGAAACTGTACTTTTAGATACTCCTGCAATTCTTGCAATGTCTGAAATCGTCTTCATTTTTATCACCTGTCATTTTTTGTAGCACTTATGTATATTTTAGCATATCTGTAACCGCTTTAAGTAACTTTTTATGTTAGCTTTGTTAATTCTAACCTTAAAAGAGATTCCAATGACTTAACAATAGAATCTCTTAATCATTATTATTTTTACTACTATGCTTTAGGTAATCATCATCTTTTAATATGACGATTAAAGCGATTTAACTCTCCATAAAAATAGGCGTGCTCACCATGTACAATTTTGTCCAAACCAATTTGTGTTTCTTCTTTAGTTACTGATAATGGAGCAAATAATTTTATAGTCCGTGCAATCACATAAGTCATAATAATACTAAACATAATTACTGCACTTACACATAAAATTTGTACGCCTAATACATGTATATTTCCTGAATAAAGAAAGCCATTTTCAATATCAGGATTAGCTTTGTTACTTTGAAATACTGCTGTTAATATAGCACCAATAATGCCTCCCACACCATGTATACCAAAAGCATCTAAAGCATCATTATACTTTAATTTAACTTTGATATAATTTACAACAACATAACAACTAGCACCGCCAATGACGGCCATAATGATAGCACTCAAGTAACTTACATAACCAGCAGCTGGTGTAATGACTACTAATCCAGCTAATACACCTAATAATAAACCAAGTAAACTCGTTGTATGTTTAAATAAATATTCCAACAGTAACCATCCAAAGGCTCCAGCACTTGCTGCAAGTACTGTATTCGTAAAAGCAAGCATAGCGATATGATCAAATGTAAAAGCACTACCAACATTAAAACCATACCAACCTACCCATACGAAAATGCCTCCAATCAAAGTAATAATCAAATTATGTGGCGTTGGTATATCATTTTTCTCATGATTACCTATCATTATTGCCAGTACTAATCCAGAAACCCCTGAAGTAATATGGACGACTGTACCACCAGCAAAATCGAGCACGCCTAACTTATTAATCCAACCTCCGCCCCATACCCAGTGAGCTACAGGGCTATATACTAAAGCTGTCCAAATGACTACAAAGATGAGATACGGTATAAACTTCATTTTCTCAGCTATTGAACCGGATAAAATTGAAATCGCAATTGTGCAGAACATCATTTGAAACAACATAAATAATGCTAAAGGTACATGAGGACTAATTTCTTTATCAATGTTAAAACCTACATGATCAAGTCCCAAGAAATCTAAATTACCAAACCACAAATTACCATGACCAAAACTTATAGTAAATCCTACAGTTATCCAAACAAATGTCACTAAGATAATTGCAGCCATACTTTGCATCACTGTATTTAAGGCATTTTTAGATTGAACTAACCCACCGTAAAATAAACTTAACCCTGGAGTCATCAACCAAACTAATAATGTACATAAAAATAAAAAAATTGTATCACTAATATGCATACTTATCACTCCCTTATTGTCATAATAATCTGACAATTTAAAAAGAGCAAAAATCGGTCAATAAATGTAACCTATCATGTCATATTTTCTAACAAAAAAATGCCTCAGCAGTGACATGCATCATCACTTGTTGAGGCATTATTAGTATTACAGCTGTATTTTATTTATGCTTTTTCAATCGTTATCGTCCATGATGCATCATCTAATTGTTCATAGTTAGTTACTGGATATCCATTTTCAGCTGCCCAATTAGGAATAGCTTCTGTTGCTTGCGTACAATCAAAATCGATTTTTAATTCGTCACCTATTTCTAAAGTTGTCATCTTCTTTTGCGCTTCAATTAGTGGAAATGGACAAACCATACCGACTGTCCCAAGTTCATATAACATTTAAATAACCTCCTAAATTGTTTGTGTTTGACTAATCGTTTGTCTCTGTTGTTTGTTTATCTGTTTCATAGGTCTAATAAATATAAAGTAACTTATTGTCCATACACCTAATATCATTGATCCTAAAGCAATCCATCCTTGCCAAGACATTGTCGCAGTTTCTACTAAACCATTACCAATCGAACACCCACCAGCAACAGATGCCCCAAAGCCCATGCAGATACCTCCAATTGCGCTATTCTTAATTGTTGTTCTATCCGGTAAGCGCCACTTAAACTCTCTAGCTCCTCTTGCAGCAATATATGAACCGATAAAGATTCCTAAAACAAGTAAGACACCCCAATCAATAAATTGTCGGTCTCCAGATATCAAAAAATGAATTAAGTTCGCAGATGGCGTAGTTATACCTAATCCATATGGGCGTCCTGTTGACGCACTCATTGGCCACGCAATTAAAGCAATCACTCCCACTGCGATTGCAGCAACAAACGGGTGATATCTTTTTTCAAATAAATAATGTCTTAATCCTGAAAAGCGTTGTTGCAACTTTGGTACAGCCATTTTAGGTTTAGGTCGTTTTAACGTTTTGATTATAAGAAATACTGTAATAATAGTTAATAACATTACGAGTATCCATATAGGAATACCTGTTGTTTGAGAGATATCACTATTAACATTAGTAGATTGATTAATAAATGTCATCACTGGTAATAATATACCAGTTTTGGTTATTGCTGCTGTGAAGGCATAAAGTACCAAGGCTATCCAACTACCGATGAGTCCCTCTCCTGCACGGTACCATGTTCCTGTGGCACATCCTCCTGCCAATACAATACCTATGCCAAAGATAAATGATCCAATGATCGTACCAACAACCGGAAAACTATGTGTTGGTATTGTAATCAATCCTAGTCGAGTCAATAATAATAATCCTATACTTTGAATTGTGATAGCGATAAGTAAAGCATAAAACATTTTATTACTTTTCTGCACATACATATCACGAAATCCGCCTGCTAAGCAAAAGCGTGTTCTCTGCATTACAAAACCTAATAAAACACCAACAATAAGTCCACTAACAATTGTCCAAATCATTCAACCACCCTTTTCCGATATGTTTACTAAGTATTATAATTGAATAAATTTATGTTTTCAACCTGAGATCATGTTTATTCGAGTTAATTTAGAAATTACATTGATGATACTAGATATGATAAATCTCATAAATATATGATTCATAACTGTTTATCATGATTCTCTTATGTTAAAACTAATAGATTGGATATAGCTGGAAATAACGTTTGTATGTTCCAAAGATCATCGTCACACTCAACATCAATTTACGCTAAATATCTTTTGGACCTATTTTACAAGTTGATATAGACTCAATTACATTCGACAGTCATAAACGATAATAAACTAGCATTGATAACTAATAAATTCTAATAAAAAAAGCAATGTCCTTCATATTTATATGATGAACACTGCTTATTTAAACAATTCTTTAATAGTCTATGTTATTCACTATAATTTTTCATAAAAAATAATAATGATTGTAATTCAATACCTAAATCAATTTGGTGTACTTGAACATCTGCTGGCGTATTAATGCGACCAGGCGTAAAGTTTAAAATGCCTTTCACACCAGATGCAACTATCTGATCTGCCACTTTTTGTGCAACTCTTTCAGGCGTTGTTAAAATAACTACATCGATATCTTGTTGTTTCAATGTTGATTCTAGTTCACTATTATCTTTAATAACAACATTACCAATTTTTTGACCTATCACATCTTTTTTAACATCAAAAGCTTCCGTAATAGTCATTTCATCATGTATAGAAAAGTTATATGTAAGTAGTGCTTTCCCCAGATTTCCGACACCAACGATAGCAATCTTAATTATATCGCTCTCACTTAATTCCGATTTAAAAAATTCTAATAAACTATCAATATTATATCCATAACCTTTTTTACCTAATTCGCCAAAATAAGAGAAATCGCGACGAATTGTAGCCGAGTCAATTTGTAACGCTTCGCTAATCGCTTTGGAGTTTACACGATCAACGCCTTTAGATTTTAATGTGCTAACAAATCTATAGTATAGTGGTAAACGTTTTAAAGTTGCTCGAGGAATTTTAACTTGGTCAGTCATTCGTTATTTCCTCCTTAGAGTTTGAAAGAACTTCTATTTCTGTATTCAAACGATGTAGAGCGTGAATGCAAAATTATTAATAAACAAACAATTGATTGCAATGAATACTTAAATATTATACATTATTAATTTTTAAAAATAAATATCTTAGTTTCAAGTATAGTTCTAATACTGTAAAATAGAAAGTAATGTATTCATTTCTTATCATACTATATTTATGAAATATGTTGACTATAGACGAAAGGTGACGATTGAATGATACTTTTACAACTTAATCATATAGCAAAATCATTCGATGGTGAAGATATTTTTACTGATGTTGATTTTGAAGTCAAAACAGATGAACGTATCGGTATTGTTGGTAGAAATGGTGCTGGTAAATCAACATTAATGAAAATTATTGCTGGTGTAGAGGGCTATGATACTGGTACTATCTCCAAAATTAAAAATTTAAAAATTGGCTATTTAACTCAACAAATGACGTTAAATTCAAATGCCACAGTGTTTGAAGAAATGTCAAAACCATTTAACCATATTAAAAATATGGAACAATTGATTAAACAAGAGACTGATTGGTTAGCACAACATGCCAACGACTATGATACCACTGAATATAGTGAACATATGGAACGCTATGAGTCTTTGACAAACCAATTTGAACAATTAGAAGGATATCAATATGAAAGTAAAATAAAGACAGTATTACATGGTTTAAATTTCACTGAAGAAGATTTTGACAAACCGATTAACGATTTTAGTGGTGGTCAAAAAACTCGATTATCATTGGCTCAAATGCTGCTAAATGAACCTGACTTATTATTATTAGATGAACCTACTAACCACTTAGATTTAGAAACAACTAAATGGTTAGAAGATTATTTAAGGTATTTCAAAGGTGCTATTGTCATAATCAGTCATGACCGTTACTTTTTAGATAAAATTGTTACTCAAATTTATGACGTTGCCCTTGGTGGTGTTAAAAAATACATTGGTAACTACGATCAGTTTATTGCTCAACGTGATCAATACTATCACAAGCGCATGCAAGAATATGAGCGTCAACAAGATGAAATCAAACGTTTAGAAACATTTGTTGATAAAAACATTACACGTGCTTCGACAAGCGGTATGGCTAAAAGTCGCCGTAAAATGTTGAAAAAAATGGAACGTATTGATAAACCAATGTTAGATGCCAAAAGTGCTAACATCCAATTCGGCTTTGATCGGAACACTGGTAACGACGTCATGCATATTAAACACTTAGAAATTGGTTATAGCTCACCTATCACTAAACCGATTAATATTGAAGTGTCTAAAGGTGATCATATTGCTATTATCGGACCAAATGGTATAGGTAAATCAACATTAATTAAAACAATTGCTGGCTTACAACAACAACTCGGTGGCGACATTAATTTCGGTGCTAACTTAAAAATCGGCTATTATGATCAAAAACAAGCTGAATTTAAATCTAATAAGACAATTTTAGACTATGTATGGGATCAATATCGTGACATGAATGAAAAAGATATTCGCGCTGTCTTAAGTCGATTCTTATTCGTGCAAGATGATGTCAAAAAAATAATTAATGATTTATCTGGTGGCGAAAAAGCGAGATTGCAACTTGCGCTTTTAATGTTACAACGTGATAATGTCTTAATATTAGACGAACCTACCAATCATTTAGATATTGACTCAAAAGAAATGTTGGAACAAGCTTTACAATATTTTGAAGGTACCATACTCTTTGTGTCTCACGATCGTTATTTCATTAATCAACTCGCTAATAAAGTGTTCGATTTAACCGCTGATGGTGGTACGATGTATCTAGGTAATTATCAATACTATATCGAAAAAATTGAAGAACGAGATGCTTTACAAGCTCAAAGTGATGCACAAAATAATGACCATCACCTGGAACATACAACGATTAATAAAGAATCTTCTTACCATAGTCAAAAGGAACAACGCCGTCTTCAAAGAAAATTAGAAAGACAAATTTCTGACTGTGAATCATTAATAGAATCACTAGAGGCTGACATTGAAACTATCGATCAACAATTAACACAACCCGAAATTTTTAATGCCCCACAAAAAGCCAATGAACTAGCTATGCAAAAGTCTGATAGCGAACAAAAATTAGAACAAGCAATGATAGAGTGGGAAGAATTACAACAAAAATTATAATTTTACTTGAACTCTTATTGTGTTATATACACAATTTAGAGTTCTTTTTTTACAGATTTTTAAAATTTTTATTCACATTATAAATACTGTAATTGTGGCTATCCACAGAGTTATCCTAGTTATCCACAGGTAATATCCCACTAATTTTATCTTGTTTTTTTACTTTTCCAATGATTATCCACATAAAAACAGCAGATATGTATAACTTATCCACAAGTTGTTAACTATTTGTTGATAAGTACGCATGTTCCCTATTGACACAGAATTACTTTAAGTATGTTGTTGTAGTTAATAATTTATGAAATAATATTATTATTAATTGTTATTTACATTTTTCACATTAATTATTTTTTATTAGTTTTCGATGCTATTAAACTTACTTTTAATAATTTGAATATTCACTACATATCAATTTAATTAAGGAGTTCATCATGAATCATAACCATACTTTTGTTCTATTTTTAATCGCTATTATATTATTAACTATTATTGTAGGAGTTACTAGCCGCTTAATTAGTCGTAAACGTTTATTTAATGACTTGGAAAATTTATGGCGTACCATTTCGCCTATTGAAACATTTATCAGGCCTAATGCAAGATTTAATTCAGAATATCAACTAAAGAAAAATGATTATAACAGTCATCAACTTATTGATGACAAAACTTGGTCAGATTTAAATATGTCTGACATTTTTCATATGATGAATTACAATTTTACTGCTATTGGTGAAATGAGATTATATGCTACTTTACGCGGCATGTATAAACTTAATAATCAAACATTGTTATCATTATTTAAGAACAATAAAGCGTTTAGACAGCAAGTTGCATATCGTTTAGCATTAATAGGTAAAACGGTATATCCAAAATTTCCAGATCAAATTACATATATTAGTAGTAACTTCCTACTAATGTTATGTCCGTTATTACCGGTTATCACCGCATTAATCATCTTTGTTAATGCACAACTTGGTTTATTATTATTGTTAGCTAGTTGTATTGTTAATATCATTCTATCCTCAACCTTAAAACGTTCTTATGACGATGACTTGAAATCAATGTTTTATATTTCTAATGTTCTACAACAGGGTTATGCAATTACTAAAATTCAAGACACACCAAACCCTGAAGTTAACTTCAGTCATTTTAAAGCAGCACGTCGTTTAACTGGTATATTAGCCGACGTTAATGATCAAGACGTTGGTGGTGCATTTATAAAATTATTGAAAATGATATTTATGTTAGATTATCTCATCTTTCACTCTATTCAGCGTAGTTACAATAAATATAAAGCTGAATTAAACCATTGTTTTAGTTATGTAGCACAATTAGATAATTATTATGCTTTAGCAATGTATCAACGTACACTTGATGTATATTGTGAACCGCAAAGTAATACGCAAATGACAGATGTCCAGTTTACTGATCTTAGCCATCCATTAATTGTAGATGCCGTTGCTAATAGTTTTACTTTAAATAACAATGTATTACTTACAGGCTCAAACGCCTCCGGTAAATCAACGTTTATGAAAGCTGTCGCTATTAATTTAATTTTAGCGCAAACAATTAATACAACTACGGCTCGTTCGTTTACATATGAACCTGGAAATGTTTATACTTCAATGGCTAATGCTGATGATGTCTTATCTGGTGACAGTTACTTTATGGCAGAGTTAAAATCTATTAAACGTATCGTAAATATTAATAGTTCATCCAAATTATATTGCTTTATTGATGAAATTTTTAAAGGTACTAATACAACTGAGCGTATAGCCGCTTCAGAATCTGTACTGTCATATCTCGATCACCAATCTAATGTCAGAGTTATCGCTGCTACCCATGATATAGAATTAGCCACTATGTTAAATAAACGTTTTATCAATTATCATTTTAATGAAATTATCGAAAATAATAATATTCATTTTGATTACACTATCAAACCTGGTAAGGCCAACACTAGAAATGCAATTGAATTATTGAAAATAACTGATTTCCCTGAAACGATTTATCAACGTGCTAAAGACAATGTGTCTGATGACGATAATGCTAACTAACCGTGTCGTTTCAGACTAAAAAACAACGTCAATACACGCTATAAAAATACCTTTATAGCTATGTGTATTGACGTTTGTTAATATTTATTCAATTGTGCACTCTTCTAAATCTATATTATTACTACCATTTAATGTAAGGTCGCCTACTTGATGATGTTGATATAAGTAATATCCGGCCACACCTATCATAGCAGCATTGTCTGTACATAATTGTGGACTAGGTATCGTTAATTGTATTCCTTGTTCCTGACACTGTTGTGTTAAAGATTGTCTTAACCCCTTGTTACTAGCAACGCCACCAGCAACAATCAAGCGATTCACACCATATTCTTGGCAAGCTTTAATCGCTTTATATGTCAGTACTTCTACAACACTATTTTGAAAACTAGTAGCTACATTTTCTTTAATAATTGGTATATTCTTTTGACGTTGATTATGCAATTGATTGATGACTGCACTTTTTAATCCACTAAAACTAAAATCAAAACTATCTTTATCTAGCCATACACGCGGGAATTGATACGTATCTTCACCATTAGCTGCTAAACGGTCAATTTGTGGTCCCCCAGGATATGGTAAATCTATCGTACGAGCGACTTTATCATAAGCTTCACCGACTGCATCATCTCGTGTTTCACCTATAACTTCGAAATTCAAATGATCTTTCATATAAACTAATTCTGTATGCCCACCTGAAACAATTAATGCCATTAATGGGAATGTTAAAGGCGTTTCAATATGATTAGCATATATATGTCCAGCAATATGGTGAACTGGAATAATCGGTTTATCATATGCAAAAGCTAATGCTTTGGCCGCATTAATACCAATGAGTAATGCGCCAATTAATCCAGGACCTTCTGTCACAGCGACAGCATCTATGTCTTCCATTGTTACGTCAGCATCCTTAAGTGCTTGTTCAATCGTTGCAGTAATACCTTCTACATGATGTCTACTCGCAACCTCGGGGACTACGCCTCCAAAACGTTTATGACTATCAATTTGACTTAATACTGTATTAGATAGAACTTGATTACCATTCTTAACGACACTAACACTTGTTTCATCACAACTTGTTTCAACTGCTAATATTAAATTGTTATTTGTCATGTAAATTCACCCACATTACCATTGCATCTTCACCTTCACCATAATAATTTTTACGTTTACCACCATACTGAAACCCTAAATTTTCATAGACATGTTGAGCAACATGATTATCTACTCTTACTTCTAAACTCATAACATCACATGTATGACTGGCATAGTTCTTACCATATTCTAACAACATTTGTCCTAATCCAAACCCTCTATAGCTATGATCAATTGCAACAGTAGTTATTTGTGCTTGATCAATGACTATCCATAATCCTAAATATCCTATAATTTGTGATTGATATTCAATAACGAAATATTTAGCAAAATCATTTTGCTCTATTTCATGATAAAAAGCATCAATCGTCCATGAGCTATCATTAAAACTATGTCTTTCTATATCAAAAACTTGAGGAACATCATCTTTAGACATTACCCTAATATTTAATTGTGCTTTTGATTGTTGATCCAATTACGCTCTGCCTCTGCTAATTTATGATATTTAGGTACAAAAGTATGGATATCTACTGGTGTTGTTATTAAATTTTTCATTACTTGTGCTTGTGGTAATTGGTCAATCTTTTCACCATCTAGTAAATCTGCTAGTGATTGTGTATCTCTACCGATGAACGCATACGGTTGATCATAACTTTGCACACGTTCTAGCAGTGCTTCAATTGTTATATACTGATCTTCCATTAAAGAAATTAATTGCTGATCTTGCCATTGATAGATTCCTGCATAAACAGCTTGTCTTCGTGCATCAAAAATAGGTACTAACAGCTTATGTTGGTCATTGACAGTTGCTGCTAATGCTGCTAATGAAGACACACCATATAATTCAGTATTTAAAGCAAAGGCTAGTGTTTTAGCCACAGTTACACCTATTCTTAATCCTGTATATGAGCCTGGTCCTTCAGCAACAATAATGGAATCTATATCATGCTTTGTTATCGTACTCTGCTCAAATAACTCATTGATTGCAGGCATTAATTGTACTGAGTGATTTTGTTTGGTATCTGTTGTTTTTTGCGCTAACACGTCATCATTTTTCATTAATGCCACTGATAAGGGTTGATTTGACGTATCAATGAGTAGTGAATTCATCATAAATGGCCTCCTTAATTTGTTGATAGTGTTTACCTACAGTTATTAAATCAATTTGTCTCGTTGTATCATTTAGTACAGATATATTGATAGTTAAATGTTCTGAAGGTAGTAAATCTTTAATAAATTGACTCCATTCAATAACAGTAATTGCTTGATCTTCAAAATACTCTTCAAAACCTAAATCTTCTTCTGAATCTTCTAATCGATAGCAATCCATATGATGTAATTTTAATGAACTACCTTTATAAGATTTTATAATATTAAACGTAGGGGAATTGATGATTCTTTTAACCCCCATTGCTTTACCAATAAATTGAGTTAGTGTCGTCTTACCTGCACCTAATTGTCCATTTAATAATATTAAATCACCTGGAGCTAATTGATTTACTAATAGTCTAGCAAATTGATTCATATCATCTAAACTTGTTATTGTTATCACTGTCTTATCTCCTAATTCACTTTATTAGTTAGTTAAAATTGACTCATTTTAATTCATTTATAACATCTGAAAACGATTGATCATTTGTTAACTTGTTATGAACTCAATCTTTTTTACATAACTTTATAGTTTTTTAAAAAATGACTACAAGAAAATATTTCAAACTTAATAATCTACAACTTCATTACATCTATCAAATCGTCTAACCTTTTTTTCTAACTAATTATTCAACTTATATATTGTAACAAATTTCAAGTTATATTTCTTTTCTTTAATACGCATTAAATTGTCTTAATAAATTGTAAGAAAATTTAAAATAATCATTGACACATAAAGACAGATATAGTAAATTAAGTTTATCAAATTTTTAGACAATTCAAATAATTAATGCAATATAAACCATTCAAGGAAGGAGTATAATAAAATGACTAATCTTAATACGCAACATCAACCAACAACATCAAATATTATTATTTTATTATACTCTTTAGGACTCGAACGTTAGTAAGATTTTACTAAACGCTTTAAGTCCTATTTCTGCTTGAATGGGACTTATAAACGTCCCAATCATTATTGGGACGTTTTTTTATTGTTATAACTTCAACAAACAATTACTTTTACGGGGGAATTTATAATGCGAAGCGATATGATCAAAAAAGGAGATCACCAAGCTCCAGCAAGAAGTCTGTTACACGCTACAGGCGCTTTAAAACAACCAACTGATATGAATAAACCATTTGTAGCAATTTGTAACTCTTATATTGATATTGTTCCAGGACATGTACATTTAAGAGAATTAGCTGACATTGCTAAAGAAGCTATTAGAGAAGCTGGGGCTATTCCATTTGAATTTAATACAATCGGTGTCGATGATGGTATTGCGATGGGTCATATTGGGATGCGATATTCCCTACCATCACGAGAAATCATTGCCGATGCTGCTGAGACAGTCATTAATGCTCACTGGTTTGATGGTGTATTTTATATTCCAAACTGTGACAAGATCACTCCAGGTATGTTATTAGCAGCTATGAGAACTAATGTTCCAGCAATCTTTTGTTCAGGAGGTCCAATGAAAGCAGGTTTATCTGCACAAGGTAAAGCATTAACTTTATCATCAATGTTTGAAGCAGTTGGTGCCTTTAAAGAAGGTTCAATTTCGAAAGAAGAATTTTTAGATATGGAACAAAACGCTTGTCCAACTTGTGGCTCTTGTGCTGGTATGTTTACTGCAAATTCAATGAACTGCTTAATGGAAGTATTAGGACTAGCATTACCTTATAACGGTACAGCTTTAGCCGTTAGCGAACAACGTCGTGAAATGATTCGTGAAGCTGCATTTAAATTAGTAGATAATATCAAAAACGATATCAAACCTAGAGATATTGTTACACAAGAAGCACTTGATGATGCATTTGCTTTAGATATGGCAATGGGTGGTTCAACAAATACAGTCTTACACACTTTAGCAGTCGCTAATGAAGCTGGTATTGAATATGATTTAGAACGTATCAATGATATTGCTAAACGTACACCATATTTATCTAAAATTGCTCCAAGTTCATCTTATTCTATGCACGATGTTCATGAAGCTGGTGGCGTACCTGCTATTATTAATGAATTAATGAAAAAAGAAGGTACACTACATCCAGATAGAATTACAGTTACTGGTAAAACATTACGTGAAAATAATGAAGGCAAAGAAATCAACAATTTTGATGTTATTCACCCTTTAGATAATCCATATGATGCTCAAGGTGGCTTATCAATATTATTTGGTAATATTGCTCCTAAAGGTGCTGTTATTAAAGTTGGTGGTGTAGATCCTTCTATTAAAACATTCACTGGTAAGGCAATTTGTTTTAACTCTCATGATGAAGCTGTTGAAGCGATTGACAATCATACAGTTCGTGAAGGTCATGTAGTTGTTATTCGATACGAAGGTCCAAAAGGTGGTCCAGGAATGCCAGAAATGTTAGCCCCTACTTCTTCTATTGTAGGTAGAGGTCTAGGAAAAGATGTGGCATTAATTACTGATGGACGCTTTTCTGGCGCAACAAGAGGTATTGCAGTAGGTCATATTTCACCTGAAGCAGCTTCTGGTGGCCCTGTTGCATTAATTCGTGACGGAGATGAAATTACCATTGATTTAACAGAAAGAACTTTAAATGTTAATCAACCTGAAGAAGAACTATATCGTAGACGTGAACAATTAGAGCCGTTCAAAGCAAAAGTAAAAACTGGTTATCTTGCAAGATATACTGCATTAGTTACTAGCGCTAATACTGGTGGCGTTATGCAAGTTCCTGAGAATTTAATCTAACCTAGGAGATGATTTAAAATGTCTAAAACTGAACATGAAGTAAATCGTACTGTTGATACATTGAAAATGGCTGAGTCTTTAGAACCTGAATATTTAGAACAAGATACTCTTGATAATATGCGTTCAGGTTCGGAATTATTAGTAGAAGCATTATTAAAGGAAAATGTTGAATATTTATTTGGTTATCCTGGAGGCGCAGTATTACCATTATATGATACTTTCTATGATGGTAAGATTAAACATATTTTAGCACGACATGAACAAGGTGCTGTTCATGCTGCTGAAGGATATGCCCGAGTTTCTGGAAAAACAGGTGTTGTAGTTGTTACAAGTGGTCCCGGAGCTACAAATGTAATTACAGGAATCACTGATGCACACTCTGATTCACTTCCTTTAGTTGTATTTACAGGCCAAGTTGCAACACCAGGTATTGGTAGAGATGCCTTTCAAGAAGCAGACATTTTATCAATGACATCACCTATTACGAAGCAGAATTATCAAGTTAAAAATGTTGAAGATATTCCAAGAATTGTGCATGAGGCTTTCTATGTTGCTAATTCTGGACGTAAAGGTCCAGTAGTGATTGATTTCCCTAAAGATATGGGTGTTTTATCAACTAATATTGGCTTATGTGATGAGCTTAATATTCCAGGTTATCAAGTTACAACAGAACCTGACGTTAAAGATGTTGATACTTTAGTTTCGTATTTAGCTGAAGCTAAAAAGCCTTTAATTTTAGCTGGTGCTGGAATTAATCATTCTCAATCAAATGACTTATTAACACATTTTGTTAATCAATATCAAATTCCAACTGCAACAACATTACTTGGTTTAGGTGCTATTCCATATGATGATCCTCTATTCTTAGGAATGGGTGGAATGCATGGCTCTTATGCGAGTAATATGGCGCTAACTGAATGTGATTTATTAATTAACTTAGGTAGTCGTTTTGACGATAGATTAGCTAGTAAGCCCGATGAATTTGCACCAAATGCAAAAGTTGTACATGTTGATATTGATCCATCTGAAATTAATAAAGTAATTAAAGCAGATTTAGGTATTGTTGCTGATTGTAAACATTTATTACAACAATTAACTGCAAGAGATATTACTATCCCTGAACATCAACAATGGGTCAAACATTGCCAGAATAATAAAGTACAACATCCTTTCAAACATGGTGAACCTGATGACGTATTTTGTAAGCCTCAACGAACAATAGAATACATTGGTGAAATTACAAATGGTGAAGCAATTGTCACTACAGATGTTGGACAACATCAAATGTGGTCGGCACAATTTTATCCTTTTAAAGATCATGGCCAATGGGTTACTAGTGGTGGTTTAGGAACAATGGGATTCGGAATTCCTTCTGCTATTGGAGCTAAACTTGCAAATCCAGATAAAACGGTTGTTTGTTTTGTTGGTGATGGTGGTTTCCAAATGACTAACCAAGAAATAGCCTTATTACCTGAGTATGGATTAGATATTAAAATTGTCTTAATCAATAATGGTACATTAGGAATGGTTAAACAGTGGCAAGATAAATTCTTTAATCAACGTTTCTCTCATTCAGTATTTAATGATCAACCTAATTTCATGAAAATGGCTGAAGCGTATGGTGTACAAGGATTCTTAATTGATAATCCTAAAAATCTAGAACAACAATTGGATGAAGCATTTAATTATGATGGACCAGCTTTAATTGAAGTTCGTATTTCCCCTGCCGAACCAGTCAATCCAATGATACCATCTGGTAAATCTAACCATGAAATGGAGGGGTTATAATGACTAGAATTATTAAATTACAAGTCGCTGATGAGGTCAGTACACTTAACCGTATAACTAGTGCTTTTGTTCGCTTGCAATACAATATCGATACATTACACGTTACTCATTCTGAACAGCCTGGTGTTTCGAACATTGAATTACAAGTCAATATTGAAGATGATGACATGCTACATATTTTAATTCAAAAATTAAAACAGCAAATCAATGTTTTATCAGTTGAGTGTTATGATTTAGTCGATAATGATGTGTAAGTGAAACACCACAAAGGTCTCTTTACACATAGCAAACGTCACCATTAATTAGTTTTATCTATACCTTTAAAATGACTATGTCGATAGCTAATACTTATTTTTGGGAGTGCGATAGCAATAAATTTATTACGCAAATGCTTGTTATCAAAAATCCCTACTCTATTTTTGATGACGCATTACACTCACTTTGGTAAGACTGACTAAATTTATAACACGCAATTTATTAGTATTTTATTATCAAGTCTTTGACTGATGATCGCAACATATTATATATAACATGCTTTAGTCACAGACCTATCTTTGCCCTTTGTGTTTTTTTAATGCCAATGATGCGCTAATTAGATATAAATTTCAAATAGTCTAGTTATCATCTCACAGCATTATTAACTTTATATTTCAGAATTTTCGAAATTATATTTACTATGGAGGAATTTATTATGACAACAGTTTATTATGATCAAGACGTAACAAAAGATGCTTTACAAGGTAAAAAAATTGCAGTAGTTGGATATGGTTCACAAGGACATGCACATGCACAAAACCTAAAAGATAATGGTTATGATGTCGTTATTGGTATCCGTCCTGGACGTTCATTTGATAAAGCAAAAGAAGATGGATTTGATGTATATCCAGTAGCTGAAGCTGTAAAACAAGCAGATGTCGTTATGATTCTTTTACCAGATGAAATTCAAGGTGATGTATACAAAAATGAAATTGCACCAAACTTAGAAAAACATAATGCCCTAGCATTTGCACATGGATTTAATATTCATTTCGGAGTAATCCAACCACCTGAAGATGTTGATGTTTTCTTAGTAGCACCAAAAGGACCTGGTCATCTAGTTAGACGTACATTTGTTGAAGGTTCAGCAGTACCATCATTATTTGGTGTTCAACAAGATGCTTCTGGTGAAGCACGAGATATTGCTTTAAGTTATGCCAAAGGTATTGGAGCTACACGTGCTGGTGTCATCGAAACTACATTCAAAGAAGAAACTGAAACAGATTTATTCGGTGAACAAGCTGTTCTATGTGGTGGTGTCTCTAAATTAATTCAAAGTGGTTTTGAAACATTAGTAGAAGCTGGTTATCAACCAGAACTTGCTTATTTTGAAGTATTACATGAAATGAAATTAATTGTCGATTTAATGTATGAAGGCGGTATGGAAAACGTTCGTTATTCAATTTCTAACACAGCTGAATTTGGAGATTATGTTTCTGGACCTCGCATTATTACACCTGACGTTAAAGATAATATGAAAGCAGTACTTACTGATATTCAAAATGGAAACTTCAGTAACAGATTCATTGAAGATAACAAAAATGGCTTTAAAGAATTCTACAAATTACGTGAAGAACAACACGGTCATCAAATTGAAAAAGTTGGACGTGAATTACGTGAAATGATGCCATTTATTAAATCAAAAAGTATTGAAAAATAAACCACTATAACTATGAGGAGTTGTTAATTATGAGTAGTCATATTCAAATTTTTGATACCACATTGAGAGATGGTGAACAAACACCAGGAGTAAATTTTACTTTTGAAGAGCGTTTAAGAATAGCTCAACAATTAGAAAAATGGGGCGTCGATGTTATTGAAGCAGGATTCCCCGCTTCAAGTACTGGAAGTTTTAAATCAGTTGAAGCAATTGCTCAAACTTTAACAACAACTACAGTATGTGGACTAGCAAGATGTAAAAAATCTGATATTGATGCTGTGTATGAAGCTACTAAAGATGCTGCTAAACCAGCTATCCATGTTTTTATTGCTACGTCGCCTATTCATTTGGAACATAAACTTAAAATGACACAACCTGACGTACTCGCTTCGATTAAAGAACATGTTGAATATGCGAAACAATTCTTCGATGTTGTTCAATTTTCACCAGAAGATGCAACACGTACTGAATTACCGTTCCTAATTGAGTGTGTACAAACAGCAGTCGATGCAGGTGCAACGATTATCAATATTCCTGATACAGTTGGCTATAGCTATCATGATGAATATGCACATATTTTCAAGACATTAAATGACAGTATCCGCGCTGATCAAGAAATCATCTATAGTGCACACTGTCATGATGATTTGGGAATGGCAGTTGCTAATAGTTTAGCTGCAATTGAAGGTGGCGCAAAACGTATTGAAGGTACTGTTAATGGTATTGGTGAACGTGCTGGTAATGCTGCATTAGAAGAAGTTGCTTTAGCTTTATATGTACGAAATGATCACTATGGTATCCAAACTAAATTAAATCTTGCTGAAACTAAAAAGACGTCTGATTTAATCTCTCGTTATGCTGGAATCAGAGTACCAAGAAATAAAGCTGTTGTTGGTCAAAATGCCTTCAGCCATGAATCTGGTATTCATCAAGATGGTGTGTTAAAACATCGTGAAACTTATGAAATAATGACTCCTCAATTAGTTGGTGTAAGTACAACTGAATTACCTTTAGGTAAATTATCTGGTAAACATGCTTTTGCTGAGAAACTTAAAGCATTAGGTTATGATATTGCTGACAAAGCACAAATCGACCTATTCAAACAATTTAAAGCTGTTGCTGATAAGAAAAAGTCTGTGTCTGATAAAGACATCCATGCTATTGTCCAAGGTTCTGAACATGAGCATCAAGCACAATATCAATTGGAGGCACTCCAATTACAATATGTCTCCAGCGGTCTTCAAAGTGCTGTCGTAGTTATTAAAGACAAGGATGGTCATACTTTCCAAGATTCTAGTATCGGCACTGGATCAATTGTAGCAATTTATAATGCAGTAGATCGTATTTTCAATCGACAATGCGAACTCATCGATTATCGCATTGATTCACTTACTGAAGGTACAGATGCTCAAGCAGAAGTACATGTTAACTTATTAATCGAAGGAACAGAAGTTAATGGCTTCGGTATAGACCATGATATTTTACAAGCATCATGTAAAGCTTATGTTGAAGCACATGCTAAATATGCTGCCGAGAATACTAAAAAGGTAGGTAATTCGTAATGACATTTCGTATTGTAAGTCTACCTGGTGATGGAATTGGTCCAGAAATTCTGTCAGGCACACTATCGTTACTAGAAAAAATAAGTGAACAATATCATGTTGATTATACAATTGAGCATCACGATTTTGGTGGTGCTTCTATTGATAATCATGGTATTCCATTAACAGATGATACTTTAAATGCATGTAAACAAGCTGATGCGATTCTTTTAGGTGCAATCGGAGGTCCTAAATGGACTAATCCTAATAATCGCCCTGAACAAGGTTTATTAAAATTACGTAAATCTTTAAATTTATTCGCAAATATACGCCCTACTATTGTAACTGAAGGTACTAGTCAATTTTCACCATTAAAAGCTGAACGAGTTGAAGGTACAGATTTAGTTATAGTAAGAGAATTAACTAGTGGGATTTATTTCGGAGAACCTAGACATTTAACACAAGACCATGCTTTAGATTCATTAACTTATACACGTGCTGAAATCGAGCGTATTGTTCGAGTTGCTTTTGAATTAGCACAAACACGTCGTCATAAATTAACATCCGTAGATAAAGAAAATGTCTTAGCTTCGAGTAAATTATGGCGAGATATTGTTAACAAAATCAGTGAAGATTATCCAGATGTTGAAGTAAATCATTTATTAGTAGATGCCTGTAGTATGCATTTAATTACAAACCCAACTCAATTTGATGTCATTGTCTGTGAAAACTTATTTGGCGACATTTTAAGTGATGAAGCTTCAGTTATTCCTGGATCGTTAGGTTTATCACCTTCTGCAAGTTTTAGTGATAAAGGTCCAAGATTATATGAACCTATTCATGGCTCAGCACCAGATATTGCTGGACAAGATATTGCTAATCCATTCGGTATGATTCTTTCATTAGCTATGTGTCTACGTGAAAGTTTAAACCAAGCACAAGCCGCTGATGAGCTAGAAAAACATGTTTATAATATGATAAAAAATCAGCAAACTACTAAAGATTTAGGCGGTCAATTATCAACATCACAAGTATTTGCTCATTTGCTACAACAATATGATTAAAAAAGGGGGAGATGTCAATGGGACAAACATTATTTGATAAAGTGTGGAACCAACATGTATTATATGGAAAATTGGGTGAACCTCAATTATTATATATCGATCTACATCTTATCCATGAAGTTACTTCTCCTCAAGCTTTTGAAGGACTTAGACTTCAACACCGTCAATTAAGACGTCCAGATTTGACCTTTGCAACATTAGATCACAATGTTCCAACCATTGATATCTTTAATATTAAGGATGAAATTGCCAATAAACAAATCACTACATTGCAACAAAATGCGCGTGATTTTGGTGTTCACATTTTCGATATGGGGTCAGATGAACAAGGTATTGTTCACATGGTTGGTCCGGAAACTGGGTTAACTCAACCGGGTAAGACCATTGTTTGTGGTGATTCACATACAGCAACTCATGGTGCTTTTGGCGCTATTGCGTTTGGAATCGGAACAAGTGAAGTAGAACATGTATTTGCTACTCAAACTTTGTGGCAAACTAAACCTAAAAATTTAAAAATTGATATCAATGGTACATTACCAACAGGTGTATATGCCAAAGACATCATTTTACATCTTATTAATCAATATGGTGTCGATTTTGGTACAGGATATGCCCTAGAATTTACTGGTGATACAATTAAAAGCTTATCTATGGAAGGTCGTATGACTATTTGTAATATGGCAATTGAAGGTGGCGCAAAATACGGTATTATCCAGCCAGACGACATCACTTTTGAGTATGTCAAAGGTCGTCCATATGCTACTAATTATGAACAATCTATAGATAAATGGCGCGAACTTTATTCTGACGATGACGCTTACTTTGATAGAGTTATTGAATTAGATGTCAGTCAGCTTGAGCCTCAAGTGACTTGGGGAACTAATCCCGAAATGGGTGTAAGCTTCAGTGAACCATTCCCTGAGATTAAAGATGTCAATGATCAAAGAGCATATGATTATATGGATTTACGCCCAGGTCAAAAAGCTGAAGATATTGAATTAGGTTATGTCTTTTTGGGCTCTTGTACAAATGCTAGATTGTCCGATTTAATCGAAGCTAGTCATATAGTTAAAGGTAATCAAGTACATCCAAATATTACAGCTATCGTCGTCCCCGGTTCTCGTACAGTCAAAAAAGAAGCTGAAAAACTGGGCATAGATAAAATATTTAAAGATGCAGGATTTGAATGGCGTGAACCTGGATGTTCTATGTGTCTAGGTATGAATCCAGACCAAGTACCTGATGGTGTTCACTGTGCCTCAACAAGTAATCGTAATTTTGAAGGTCGACAAGGTAAAGGTGCTAGAACTCATTTAGTATCCCCTGCTATGGCAGCAGCAGCAGCTATTAACGGTAAATTTGTCGACGTTAGAAAGGTGGTTGTTTAATATGGCAATTGATCCTATTACTACATATAGAGGTAAAGTCGTACCACTTTTCAATGACAATATTGATACCGATCAAATAATACCTAAAGTACATTTAAAGCGAATTTCTAAAACAGGTTTCGGCCCTTTTGCTTTTGATGAATGGCGTTATTTACCAGATGGTAGTGATAATCCAGAATTTAATCCTAATAAACCTCAATATAAAGGTGCATCTATTTTAATTACTGGAGATAATTTTGGTTGTGGCTCAAGTCGTGAACATGCTGCTTGGGCACTTAAGGACTACGGTTTTCATATTATTATTGCGGGAAGCTTTAGCGATATTTTCTATATGAATTGTACTAAAAATGCAATGCTACCTATTGTTTTAGACAAACCAGCACGCGAACATTTAGCACAATTTGAAGAAATTGAAATTGATTTACCAAATCAAACAGTGTCTTCTGATGAACAATCATTTCATTTTGATATAGATGAAACATGGAAGAATAAGCTAGTAAATGGATTAGATGATATTGCAATTACCCTTCAATATGAAGATCTTATAGAAAAATATGAACAATCACTTTAAGGGAGATGAATAATATGACAGTCAATACTGCTGTTTCAACTAAAGATATTGATGAAGCCTTTTTAAGGTTAAAAGATATCGTTAAAGAAACACCTTTACAATTAGATCACTATTTATCACAAAAATATGATTGTAAAGTGTATTTAAAAAGAGAAGATTTACAATGGGTACGTTCATTTAAATTGCGTGGTGCGTATAATGCTATTGCTGTATTACCAGATGAAGCTAAAAATAAAGGGATCACCTGTGCCAGTGCTGGAAATCATGCACAAGGTGTTGCCTACACAGCTAAAAAATTAAATTTAAAAGCTGTTATCTTTATGCCTGTAACAACACCAATGCAAAAAGTAAATCAAGTTAAATTTTTTGGTAACGGCAATGTTGAAGTTGTCTTAACAGGTGATACTTTTGATCATTGCTTAGCTGAAGCCTTAGAATATACTAAAACATACGATATGAACTTTATTGATCCATTTAACAACGTTTATACTATCTCTGGACAAGGAACTTTGGCTAAAGAAATGCTTGAACAAGCAGCCAAAGATAATGTGTCATTTGATTACTTATTTGCTGCTATTGGTGGAGGTGGTTTAATTTCAGGAATTAGTACTTACTTTAAAGCTTATTCACCAAATACTAAGATTATTGGTGTAGAGCCCGCTGGTGCAAGTAGTATGTATGAATCAGTGGTAGTAAATAAACAAGTAGTCACTCTGAATAATATTGACAAAT